>NZ_JAKRFG010000010.1:0-163065 GCF_022348135.1 Halomonas sp. McD50-4
GGCGGGAGCAGCTTCTTGAGGATGGCTTCCCGGCGCTCGTCGGAGTACTTCATCGGAACCTCGTCACGCCCCACATCGTTCAGAGTCTAACAGCCGCTGACACTCCAACTAGCTTGACAGTGGGGGATCGCCACCCGCTCGTATTCTCGTCGTGGACGACGACCAACAGCTGGCGGCTTATTACCAGCTCGTGCTAGAAGCCGCGGGGATGGAAGTGCGCATCCTCGACAATCCCCGCCATATCATCGATCAACTCGCCTCGTTTAGACCCGAACTCTTACTGATGGATGTGCACATGCCGGATTACGATGGCCCTGATTTAGCGTCAGTGGTTCGGCAGTATGACGAGTGGAGTAGTCTGCCCATCGTCTTCTTATCGGCAGAGATGGACTTAGGTAAGCAGGTAGATGCGCTCAGCCACGGAGCCGATGACTTCCTCACCAAGCCCATTCTCGCTGCGCAGCTGGTAGCCTCGATTCGTGTGCGCGTGGCCCGCTCACGCACACTGTCGGCGCTGCTCAATAAAGACAGTCTGACCGGGCTGCTCAAGCATGCCAGCATTAAAAGTGCCGCGATCAACGAGATATGTCGTGGCTTCCGACAACACTATTCGGTGGTGGTCGCCATGGTGGACATCGACCATTTCAAATCGGTGAATGATACCTATGGCCATGCCACAGGGGACGTCGTGATTGCGTCGGTGGCGACGCTGCTGCGTCAGCGCCTACGCCAAACCGATATGATTGGCCGGTATGGGGGCGAGGAGTTTTTAGTGGTGCTGCCACACTGCAGCGCAGAGGACGGTCGGAAGCGCTTGGAAGACATTCGCCAGTACTTTTCTCGCCTGCGCTTTAACCAAGGGGAGCAGGAGTTTGCGTGCACGCTCTCGGCAGGTATGGTCTGTAGCACCGACGTATCAGAGGACAACAAAGACCGTCTCTTGGTTTTAGCAGATGAGGCACTTTATCGAGCCAAGCGCGGCGGCCGCAATCAAGTTAGCCAGTAACGCTAGTTGCTGGTGGCGGTTGAGTGATTCGTTATGAAGCAATGCAGCGAAAAATGCGCGCCGCTGGTGCGCTTTTTCATGTAGTAAAGAGATAACTAACGCTTTTGTCACTCATTGATTTAGTAAGATTATGTTTTTTAATATAAATTATTTTTTTGGCACGCAGCTCGCAATATAAAAGGTAACTCGCAAATGAATAGAGTCATTAAGGTCGCGATGCAACCGGCACTCAATGCTCTCCCTTCTTTGCAACGTTGCCGCGGCGCTGCCCGGCAATACACCGAGTGAGCTGGCGTGCTCCACCTGGGTCCCCTTCGGGGGACTTTTTTTATGCTCGTTTGTCAAGCGCGATAGTTAACAAAAGCTATCAGAGCCAGAAAACCTATAATAAAATTTCACATGAAATTTGGAAACGGTGTTCTTATACTATATATTGTATAGGTTAGCTGGCGTTGACCAGCATCAATCCCAAGCAAGATGCAAGAGGATGACCCTGATGAGCAAAATGAAATTGATCACCGCCGCTATCGTGTCTGCCAGTGCCGTCATGGCGAGCCAAGCCGTTATGGCCTACGAAGCAGGCGATGTGTTTGTTCGCGGCGGTGTTGCCCAAACGGATACGGGCTCAGGTAACGGCAATGTTGGCGGTGCGGACCTCAACGTACAAAGCGCACGTGGGTTCACTTATGGTGCGGGCTACCTGTTCAGCGACAAATTTGGCGTCGAACTCAACAGCTCTGAAAAATTCGAACATGACCTGAACACGACGCCGGGCGGCAGCGCAGGTAGCGTCGACCGTCTGCCGGTGAACCTGCTGGTAAACTACTACCCCATGGGTGGTTTGGACTCGAAAGTTCAGCCTTACGTAGGTCTTGGTTTGAACTACACGAGTTTTTCCAGCGAGCCATCTGGCTTGAGCATCGACGAGAGCTACGGCGCCATCGGCCAAGCGGGTGTGGATTTGGCAGTGACGGATAACGTCATGCTGAACGGCTATGTTAGCTACGCGGACGTAAGCGCCGACATCAATGAGGCTGGCGCCACCGTTGGCGAAGTCGATATCGAGCCAGTGACGATCGGCGGCGGTATTACTTACCGTTTCTAAACCCATCCGATACATATACGCCCGGCTTACATGCGTAAGCCGGGCGTTTTTTGTTGGGCGAGGGAGTGGCTATAACGTCAAGTTCTCAGATCCGCCTTCTGTCACTAGGATATTATCCTCGATGCGTATGCCTCCGCACACGGCGAGCCGGTCGACCAGCGTCCAGTCGATGGGGTGGGGCTTTTTACGCAGTGGTGCCAGCAACATGGGAATGAAATAGAGGCCTGGCTCGATGGTGATGACCATACCGGCTTGCAGCGCACGGGTGAGACGCAGGGCTGGATGGGTGTCAGGTGCTGGCGATGGGCTCCCGTCTGGCTGCCTCAATCCGGCCACATCGTGTACCTGAATCCCTAATGAGTGGCCCAGTCCATGCGGGCAAAAGGCGCGCGTAACACCGGTTTCCACGGCGCTCTCTACGCTGCCCTGATACAGTCCGTGCGAGATCAATATGTCGGCTAGGCCTCGGTGCATCTGCTCATGTAGCGTTAGAAACTCGATGCCAGGAACGATGTGGGTGATGAGTTCATCTTTCAGACCGTGCATGGCGCTGATTAACTCGCCAAATTCGCTGGGTGCATCCGGGCCTGCATAGGTACGGGTAATGTCCGCACAGTAGCCGCGAAAACGACGGCCCGCATCGACTAGCAGGCTATAACGTCGTTTGGGGGCTGACAGGTCATAGCGCTGATAGTGTAAGACCCCGGCATGCTCATTTAGACCGATAATGTTTTGATAGGGAACGTCCGACTCTCGCTGTCGGCTGGCCCCTAAATAGGCGAGCTGCACATCCAGTTCGGCCGACGCACCGATAAAAGCAGCATTAGCCGCTTGATGGCCCGCGATTGCTAGTCGATTGGCTTCGCGCAGGCAAGCCACTTCGTAGGCGGACTTGACCATGCGCAACTCATCGAGTTCGCGTACCAAGCCTTCGGGATGAAGTGTGGCAACATTGGCGAGGGGTGTCGTGCTCGCGAGCTCTTTCAGATCGCCGATCACGGCAGCGCGTCCAGTGAGCGGCGGGGTGATTTTATCGCTACATAAATGTACGTCGAACTTCGCCACCCAGGGTTCTTCAGGCAGCTGAGTCGGTAAGTGCCAAAAATCGGCAGGCGCGTACAGATAAAGCTGGGGGCGCTGATGGGGCTGAATCACCAGCCAGCTGTGCTGAACATCGGCCATCCCCACCCAATGAATGAAATGGCCGTAGGACTGAAAGCTGGTGGCATGGTCATCAGCGAAGTGGTTGTTCGCATGGCCGCTGTATATCGCCACACTATCCAGGTTATGCGCCGCCATGCGCGCTTGATAAGCATGATTCAGTGCTTGGATGTGGTCGCGCTGCAGTTGATAGAGGGTTGCTGACATATAAACGTCCTTTCAAAGTCGGGGCGGTGAGAGCTGGCCCCACAAACTATCGAGTTCGGCATGGTGCTGGCTTTGGTGACGATACAACCGCAGCTCCATGGGTACGTCCCAGCGGCTGTCGCCCGCCCTGACCAAGGTGCCGTCAGCCAGCTCTGCGGCCACATTTCGCTCGGGTAGCCAGCTCATGCCATACCCCAGCAGCACCAGTTCTTTGATACCTGCTGCATAGAGGTTTTCGCTCTGTGCCGTTAAGTACGTGCTTTGCGGCAACCGTGCCAGATGTGCTTTGACAGCCGAGCCGAGTAGCCCACGTTTGGGGTAGGCCAGCCAGGGCACTGGCTGCTGGCGAGCGCCAGGCAGTAGTGCACACGCCGACCCGTCGTTTTTACGCCCGGTCACGGGAATTAGCCGTTCATGCCCAATGACTCGATAGGTGCAGGCGCTAGTGTCGATATCCAGATCGCAGCGTCCAACGGGCCAATAGCAAATCGCTAGATCGCACTCTGCTCGAGCCAGCGCCTGAAAGTAGTCGCTGGCCACCCAGCCCGTCGCGCGAAGGTAGGGCTGAATGCGCTCCTGCCAGCCGCTGCTGGCTAACCATTCCGGTAGAAAATGCGCCAGCAGACTTTGCGGTGCGGCTACCATGATTAGCCGCTGCTGACCGGCGCTAATTTCACGAACGCGGTCGCGCGTCAAACGCACCCGGTCGGTGACCTGTTCGCAGAGAGTCAAGAACTCTTCACCCGCAGGCGTCAACGACAGCGGTAACGTTTGTCGGTTGATCAACGTGACGCCCATTTCCTCTTCGAGCAGTTTGATCCGCCTTGAAAAGGTAGGCTGCGTGACGTGTTGTTCATCGGCGGCGCGGGAGAAGTGTCGCGTTCTGGCCAGGGCAATGAAGTCTTCTAGCCAGCGAATTTCCATGCCTTACCTCGCAAAACGACCAAGCGTATGGCGCTTGAAGGGGCCGCGCTCATAGGCGGCCTTCCTCAACAGCGTGACACGCTACGCGGGTGCCGTCATCCTGGGTTATCAAAGCAGGTATTTCTTGCTTACAGCGGGCGTTAGCATGGGGACAACGACCATGGAAAACGCAGCCGCTGGGTAAGTTGACCGGTGTCGGTACTTCACCCGACAGGCGAATATGCTGAGGGCGGTCGTCCTCCAAGCGGGGAATGGCCGACAGCAATGCCTGGGTATAGGGGTGGCGAGGCTTGGCAAACAGCGTGGCGGTCGTGGCGACTTCACATACGGTGCCCAGATACATCACGGCCACCCGTGTCCCAAAGTGCTCGACCACCGCCAGATCGTGGGTAATGAACAGATAGGTCAGGTTGCGATCCCGCTGGGCATCCATCAGCAGGTTGAGCACCTGTGCTTGGATAGAGACGTCTAGCGCTGAAATGGGCTCATCGGCGACGATGAATTCGGGATCGACGGCCAGCGCACGGGCAATGGCAATTCGCTGACGCTGACCGCCAGAAAACTCGTGGCCAAAGCGCTTGCCCCAATCGGGGTCGATACCCACCGAACGCATCACCTCCTCGACTTTATCGAGGATCTGCTGGCGGTTCCAGTCGGGATGGTGCAGCCGCAGTGGCTCTTCCAGCGTCTGCTGAATGGTCATGCGTGGGTTCAGCGACGCGTAAGGGTTCTGGAAGATCATCTGCATGCGCTTGCGGTAGGGCAGGAGCTGCTTCGAGCTGAGATCGTCGATGCGCTGGCCGTCGTAGCGAATTTCGCCCTCTGAGGGAGAAATCAGCCCCATGACCGTGCGCGCCACTGTGGACTTACCGCAGCCAGATTCACCCACCACGCAGAGCGCTTCGCCGCGCTTGATGTCCAGATTGACGCCGTTAATGGCGTGGACATACTCCTGGTGGCGAATCAGCTTGCCGCCTTTGAAGCGTAGCTGCTCCAGAAAATCACCGGAGAGTGAGAAACGCTTTTTAAGACCGCGAATTTGCAGTAGCGAGTCGTTGCTCGCTTCGTTTTGAGTCGGCATGGTCGCGATCGTTTCCGCCTGGGCATTCATAGGCTCTCCTCCTTCAAGCGGCGATCTTCCAACATTTCCGCCACCATGTGGCAGGCCACGCGACAGTTGCCAGACTCGACGAAATCGGGGACTTGCTGGGTGCAGGCCGGCCGGGGGAGCCCGTCGGCTCGGTTGATAAAGTCACAGCGGGTATGGAACGCACAGCCGCTGGGCAAATTAGAGAGTGACGGCATACTGCCACGAATCTGGTTGAGTTTTTCACCCGGCGTCGCCATTTGCGGCAGCGCATTGATCAAGCCTTGGGTGTAAGGATGTTGCGGGTCGTTGATGATTTCCCGCGTAGGGCCCTGCTCGATGACGCGGCCAGCGTACATCACCAGCATACGCTGGGTCACTTGGCTTACCACCCCCAGATCGTGAGTGATCAAAATCAAGCCCACGTTGTGCTGTTCGCATAGCTCCAGCAGCAGCGCCATGATTTCGGCTTGAATCGTCACGTCCAGTGCCGTGGTGGGTTCGTCGGCAATGATGATGTCAGGGTCGAGTAGCAGGGCAATGGCGATGATGATGCGCTGGCGCATCCCGCCGGAAAGCTCGTGGGGGTACTGATCCAAGCGCTTTTCGGGAGAGGGGATCTGCACCTGGCGTAGTTTGTCCAGGGCGATGGCCCGGGCTTCTTTGGTGGAGATGCGGCGGTGGGCCTTCAAGCACTCCACCATCTGTTCGCCGATGGAGAGCACTGGATTCAATGTCATCATCGGGTCTTGGAAGATCATCGAAATGCGGTTGCCGCGCACTTTGCGCAGGCCTCGCTCCGACATGCTGTTGAGCTCTTTGCCTTCGAACGTGATGCTTCCGCCCGCAATGAAACCGGGTTTGGCGATCAAATTCAGCAACGAGAAGGCGGCGACGGATTTACCCGCGCCAGATTCGCCGACGATACCCAGGCGCTCGCCGCGCTCGAGAGTGAAGTTGACGTCGCGCAGGGCGTGTACTTCGCCCTGGCGCAGGGCAAAGCGGACGTCGAGTTGAGAGACTTCAAGAAGTGCCATGGTGTCCTCAGCCTTTGTAGAGTCGTGGGTTCATGACATCGCGCAGCCAGTCGCCCAGAAGATTGATCGACAGCACCAGCACGACCAGCACCGCACCGGGGATCAGCGTGATCCACCAAGAGCCTGACTGAATGTAGTCAAAGCCTGCTTTGATCAGCGACCCAAGTGAAGGGTGAGTTTCCGGCATACCCAGCCCTAAAAACGACAGCGCTGCTTCAGAAATGATGGCGTTAGCAATTTGCACCGTCGAAATGACGAAGATCGGTGACAGCGTATTGGGCAGCACGTGACGGAACATGATGCGCTTGCTGCGCAGGCCCATGACGCGGGCGGCGTCGACGTACTCTTTGTTTTTCTCGGCGAGTACCGAGGCGCGCACCGTGCGCGCGTACTGGGGCCACTCGGCCAAGCCGATGATCAGAATCAGCATCAGCACGGCGTACTGGCTGTAGAAAGCGCTGCCCAAGGTGGCTTTCACCACGGCCCCTACGACGATGGCTACCATCAGTGTCGAGAACGAGAGCTGGATATCCGCCAGACGCATCAGGAAAGCGTCGACGCGGCCGCCCAAATAGCCTGCCATCAGCCCGAAGGTCACCCCCAAAAGCGCTTGCAGCGCCACGGCGCCAAAGCCGATCAGCAGCGATACCCGCGTGCCGTAAAGGATGATCGAAAGAAGGTCCCGGCCCTGAGCATCGGTGCCTAGGGTGTACATCGGGTCGGCGCCATCGATCCAGAAGGGAGGTAGCTCGGAGGCAAGAATGTCTATCTGTGCCAAGTCATAAGGGTCGGTAGGTGCCAGTAACGGTGCCGAAAACGCCGTCACGACCAAGCAAACGAACACCGCAAGGCAGAGCTGTGCCGTGCGGTCGCGCTTGAAGCTGTACCACAAAAAGGAGTCGCGCAGGCGCTCCCAGCGGTTTGGTGCGGGGGTAGAAGTGGACGTTGTCATGCGGGCTTACCAGTCAGTTTTACGGTGGGGTTCACGAAGCCGTAGATCAGGTCCACGATGGTGTTCGTAACCACGAAAATGACGCCGACAATCATCAGGTAGGTCACGATGAGCGGAATGTCGGCACGGTTGATGGCGTCGAGGAACATCAGCCCCATGCCCGGCCATTGGAAAACGGTTTCGGTCAAAATGGTGTAGGCCACCATGGTGCCGATTTGCACGCCGCCCACGGTAATCACCGGCAGCATGGTGTTTTTCAGCGCATGGACGAAATAGACCCGGCGCATGGAAATGCCTTTGGCGCGGGCGTACTTGACGTACTCGGACTGCAGCACTTCCATCATTTCCGCGCGGATCAAACGAATGAACAGCGGCAGCATGATCGAGGCCAGCGAGACAGCGGGTAGTACCAGGTGCTGTAAGCCGTTCCAGGTTGCCAGGTTGGTATCCCAGTGACCCACCACGTGCACCAAGTCATAGCCACGGCCAAACGACGGCATATTGCCTTCGGTCGAAAGCAAGCCATTTAGCCAAGCCCCCCAAGCCGTGCTCTCCGGGAATAGCGAGACGGTAATACCAATCGAGAAAATTTGAATCAACACGATGGCGGTCAAAAAGACCGGAATCGAAATACCGATAATCGACGCGCCCATAAAGAATCGAGAAACGGGCGAGCGCGGTTTGATCGCGCTATAGACGCCAATGGGCACGGACAGCAGCACGATGATCAGCGTGGCGGCAAAGACCAGCTCTAGGGTGGCGGGCAAGTGCCGAGCGATCACTTCCAACGCCGGTTCGCGGTAAAAATAGGAGACGCCAAAGTCGCCTTGAACGGCATTTTTGGCAAAGCGCACGTACTGAACCAGGAAGGGGTCGTTGAGCCCCAACCGTTCACGAATGGCTTCGCGCTCACTTTCGGGGACCGACTGTCCGACCATCTGCTGTACAGGGTCACCCAGGTTATCCTGGATGGCGAAGGCCAGTACACTGATGACAAACATCACCAATATTGCGTGCATCAGCCGCTTGATTAAAAAAGCAATCATGGCGTACGCCACCTATGTAGGTTAATCAGAAACGCGCCGCATGCGGGCCGTGGCGGCCCAACGAAAACGCTTCGCCCTCCAGCATGACTGGAGAGCGAAGCATCCTTGCGCGGGTGTTCGGTTCAGCGTGGGGCTTAGCGTTCGATCACCAAGTCACCCAGGTAGGGGAAGTCCAGTGCGCTAACGACTGGCTCAACGTCGACGCCTTCCGCTGCCGCGTAGGCCAAGTTTTGCCAGTGCAGCATGACGAAACCAACGTCTTCATACAGCATGGCTTCGGCTTCACGCAGCATATCGTTGCGTTTCTCGAGATCGGTTTCGCCGTCGGCTTCCGTCACCAGCGCGTCGATCTCTTCATTGCAGTAGCTGCCATAGTTGTACTGGCCAGCACCGCTCTCTTCATCGATACAGAACGAGAGATACTGGAAGAAGTTAGCAGTATCTTCGGTATCGGCGTGCCAACCGATCATGGCGATGTCGGACTGGCGGGTGTCGTACTCGGGCCAGTACTGGGCCAGCGGCATGGTACGCAGGTTCACCGTAATGTTGATACGTGCCAACATGTTGGCCACCGCCTGAGCGATTTGTGCATCGTTCACGTAGCGGTTGTTGGGCGCGATCATATCGACGCTGAAACCCTCTTCGTAGCCCGCTTCGGCCATCAACGCTTGGGCGCGTTCTAGATCGTAGCGCGGAACGAGATCCGGATTGTGGCCCGAGTAACCTTCAGGAGAGAACTGGCCAGCCGGTGTGGCGAAGCCGCGCATCAGGCGGTCGGCGATACCTTCCTGATTGATGGCGAGGTCGACGGCTTGGCGAACGCGAGCATCCTGAAAGGCCTCGACACGCTCTTCGTTGAGCTGGAAGCCAATGATACGGGTGCCGGGCACTTCGACCAATTCGACACCGTCGGCTTCACGCACACGATCCAAGTCGTTGGGCGGAACGGCATCGATGAAGTCCACGCCACCGGAGAGGAGGGCCGCTACGCGGGAGGCGTTTTCAGCGATCGGCGTCAAAATGATTTCAGAAACGTTGCCTTCGCTTTCGGTATCCCAGTAATCCTCAAAACGTTTGAAGTCGACGCGGACACCCTGGCGGCGGTCGGTGACGATGAACGGGCCGGTGCCTGATACGTTACGTGAAGCGAAGGAGTTCCCCGCTTTGACGATCTCGCCTTTGTCGTTACCCTCTTCGGTTTCGCCCGTGTAGAACTCGCTATCCATCGGGAAAATGTAGGTAGCAAGGTTCAACAGCAGCGGATAGGGCTCAGACGTGGTGATTTCGACGGTGTAGTCGTCGATGGCTTCTGCGCTAGCCACCGGATCAAATATGGCGCGGTAGTCCGGGCTCTCTTTCAGACGCTCAATGGTCCATACGACGTCTTTCGCTGTGAAAGGGTTACCGGAATGGAAAGTAACGCCTTCGCGCAGGGTCATGCGCATGGTGGTGTCGTCTACCTGCTCCCATTCGGTGGCCAGGCGCGGCTCGAATTGGAAGTCTTTGGTCCAGCGTACCAGCGGGTCGAAAGCGAGGTGCGAAAAACGCAATACGCCTCCGGAGAGCTGCTCGTGCAGGTCCAAGGTTTCAGGGTCGGCAGAGTAACCAATACGCAGGGTTTCTGCGCTTGCCGTCATCGGCAAAATGGCGGTTGCTGCTACGGTTGCACCAATCACAGAGGCCAGTAGTGTCTTCTTGAGCGTCATCTTTGTTCCCATGTATGTTGTTTATTGTTCGCTTTGCTGGACATGTCGCAGACGCATCAATGACCAGCAAAACAGACACGGTCAGCTCGTAAGCTATGCTGACAACATAGAGAGAGGTCATAGCGTCATACAATCGAAATAATGACTGGCCTCATTCATCTGATAAATGATGAGGCTAACGACGCACGTTGTAGACCAGGGTGTTAGACAAAAGTCGATGCGTGCCAGTGCTTTGGCTGGCTAGCCTCGAACAGACCACAGAAGGTGTCGTAGGCGATGTTCAAACAAGGGGTTGGCTGGCTACTCGCCAGTGCATTAACGGGCGGTGCGCTGTTAGCAGGCGCTGACGAGTCGGCGAATATAGTCGGGACATTGGACGGTGACGAGCGTGCTTGGTTCGTATTACGACAAAGTGACGATTCCAATGCGACGTTCATGGATGTCGGCGACCAGCGACAAGTCGAGGTCACTGGTTTCGTCGACCCGCTGGAGTGGGATGCCCAAGAGGCGCTGGTTCTGAGTTTCGTACTGGAGGGGGATGAACTCGTCTCGGCCAAGGTCATGCAGCTCATTGGACCCACGGCCATACCACCCCTTTACACCTCGGAAGGAGGCAATATTGATGTGTCATTGAACCACGTGGAGCAGCAAGGGCGCGAGTTACACCTGCAAGGCGAGATTCACGGCGTTTTAGCGCTTCAACACGACGCTGAGACACCCCCCAGCATATCGGAGGGCATCGATATTCGCGTTAACTTCGAGCTGGCCGCACAAAGGGTAGAGTTCTAAAAGTCGTTAGTGACTCGCAAAGCGCTGATGCAGCCAGCGGTTGATCTCATCCGATTCATAGAGCCACGTCGCTTGCCCGTCATCGTGATCGATTTTAAGGCAGGGGACTTTGACTTTGCCGCCGCCTTCCAGCAGCGCCTGTTTGTGGTCGGGGTCCAGCTGGGCATCCCGCAGCTCGATGTTGAGCCCTAGGCGCGCCATCTCTTTACGCACTTTGATACAAAATGGGCACGTTCGAAACTGATAGAGCGCGAGTTTCTGGCATTCGGCATCGACGCGTGCTTGCTCTTCTGGAGAGCGCTCCACGGCGGAAGGGGTCGATAGCTTCTCTGAAATCAGCATGACCGGCGCCAGCAAGATGCGAACACCTCTAAAAAAGTAGCGAATCAATACACGCATGATGGACTCCTGTTCTGCCCTATGGGTCACGGTGCAGGGCTGTCAATGTAAATGGCCAACAATAGGTGGGCGCATCCTGCAATAAATCGTCTCCATTGTCACTTTCTCGGCCGTCTGTCCCCTCTCTTCTTGCGAACAAGGTGAGCATCATCGCGTGGCGTGCTAATCTCAGCGCTCGCTGATTGGTAGGTTCGGTAAGTTCAATCGTTTGAAATGGTTAGGAAGGGAGCGCTTGGCCCATGCGTCTGCACATTATCGGTATCTGTGGCACCTTTATGGGGAGCCTTGCACTACTCGCGCGGGAATTGGGCCATGAGGTGAGCGGCTCCGATGCCAATGTGTATCCACCGATGAGCACGCAGCTCGCGGAGGCGGGCATCACCCTGATGAAAGGCTATCGTGAGGAGAATCTGTCGGGTGCCATCGACTTGGTGGTGGTGGGTAATGCGCTTTCGCGAGGGAACCCCGAGGTCGAGGCGCTGCTCGATAGTGGCCTGCGCTACACCTCCGGTGCGCAGTGGTTGGCCGAGTATGTGCTCCCGGGGCGACAAGTGATTGCCGTGGCGGGTACCCACGGCAAGACCACCACCGCCAGCCTGCTGGCGTGGCTGCTGGAGAGCGCCGGTTTGTCTCCTGGCTTTTTGATTGGTGGCGTGCCGCGCAACTTTGGTGTTTCCGCTCGTTTGGGCGCCTTTGATGCTCCCTTCGTGGTGGAGGCCGACGAATACGATACGGCCTTTTTCGACAAGCGCTCCAAATTCGTGCACTACCGCCCGCATATCGCAGTGATGAACAATCTCGAGTTCGATCACGCCGACATTTTTCCAGACTTAGCCGCCATCGAGCGACAGTTTCATCATTTAGTCCGCATCGTACCTCGCAAAGGGCAGTTGCTGGTCGCCGATCAACAGCCTGCGTTGGAACGGGTGCTCTCGATGGGCACTTGGTCGCCGGTGTCCCGTTTTGGCACCGACGCCAGCAGCCAATGGCAGCTTCGCTTGGAGCGTCCCGATGCCAGCCGTTTCCAGGTGCTGCATGTCAGCGACCAGGGCGAGGAGGATGGTGTCGTCGAGTGGACGCTCACTGGTGAATACAACGCGCGTAACGCCGTGGCGGCGCTGGCCGCTGCGCGCCTGTGCGGGGTGCAGTTAGCGCGCGCCTGTGCCGCGTTGGCACGTTTTCAAACGCCCCGTCGCCGCCAGGAGCTCCGAGGAGAGGTCAACGGTATTCAGGTCATCGATGATTTTGCTCACCATCCCACGGCGATTGCTGCCACGCTGGAGGGCTTGCGCGCCGCCACGACCAAGGGCCGCCTACTGGCGGTGATCGAGCCGCGTTCCAACACCATGCGCTTAGGCGCGCTGCGTGAGCGATTGATTGATAGCGTTGCCGAGGCAGATGCGGTGTTTTGGTTTCAGCCCAGCAACGTGGCTTGGTCAATGGAGTCGCTCGTCGAGGCCCAGGGGGAGCGCGCCGCACTGTTTGACAATATCGAGGCGCTGGTGGAGGCCGTGGTCACACAAGCGTCACCGCTAGATCGTATCGTGGTGATGTCCAACGGTGGCTTTGAAGGGGTACATGAGCGTTTATTGAACGCATTGACCAAGAAGGAGCTAGAACAGTGACGACGACGTTCAAGCCACCGGTCACCGTTGCCCTTACCGGGGCGTCAGGTGCTCAGTACGGTCTGAGATTGATCGATGTGTTGGTGAAGGCTGGGCACGAAGTATGGGTCATGATTTCCAAAGCAGCCCATATGGTGATCGCCACGGAAACCGATGTGTCCCTTCCGGCTCAGCCGCAGCGTTTGGTCGAGGCGCTGACTGAACGCAGCGGTGCGCAGCCTGGGCAGATCCGTTGTTTCGGTCGCGAGGATTGGATGGCACCGGTGGCGTCTGGGTCGGGCGCACCGTCGGCCATGGTCGTTTGCCCCTGCTCAACGGGCACTTTGTCGGCAGTGGCCACCGGCGCGAGTAACAACTTGATCGAGCGGGCGGCGGACGTCGCCATCAAAGAGCGTCGCACGCTGGTCATGGTGCCGCGCGAAAGCCCTTTTTCGCCGATTCACTTAGAGCACATGCTGGCGCTGAGTCGCCTGGGGGTAGTAATTCTGCCCGCCGCGCCGGGGTTCTATCATCGTCCCCAGCGCCTGGAAGATTTGATCGACTTCATCGTGGCGCGCATTCTCAATCAGTTGGGGATCGCGCATACGCTAATGCCGCGCTGGGGCGAAGAGCAACACGTTGCGGCCACCTCTCGCGATGCGCAAAACAAGGAAGGTTCGTCATGATGTCATGGGCGACGCTCTCGGTCTTCGTACCGACGTTTCTCTTCGTCTCGTTAACACCAGGCATGTGCATGACACTGGCCATGGTGTTGGGCATGACGCAAGGCGTCAAGCGCACTCTGTGGATGATGATCGGGGAGCTTATCGGCGTAGGTTTCGTAGCGGCGGCGGCGGGGGCGGGCGTCGCTGCGTTGATGCTGCGCCAGCCCGAACTATTCATCGCCTTCAAGTGGGTGGGCGGTGCCTATTTGGCTTATTTGGGCATCATGATGTGGCGCTCACGTGGGCGAATGGCCATTCCTAGCGAGCTGGATACGGGGCCCGCGGCGGGGCGTCTTCAGTTAGCGACTCAGGGGCTGGTCACCGCGGTGGCCAATCCCAAGGGGTGGGCATTTTTCATGGTGCTGTTGCCCCCCTTTTTGGACGGCAGCAGGCCTTTGGCTCCGCAGTTGAGCTTGTTGATCGCGGTAATTCTGACCATCGAATTTGCCAGCATGCTGGTGTATGCCACTGGTGGGAAAACGCTACGTAAGGTGCTAGGCAAAAGTGGTAATGTCAGGCTATTAAACCGTATTGCGGGTACGTTGATGATCGGTGTAGGTCTTTGGCTAGCGCTTGGTTGAGCGTAACGCCTCAGACGGGCGGAAAGAACGCTACGCGTACGCTCAATAGCACGAGTGGCCCCAGCAACAGCGCTGCCCAGGGCAGCGCTGGCAGCGGTGGACGATAGCGGCGCTGCCAGTTGATTTGAACCACGGCGCACACGACCAATCCCAGCAATGCACCACCGATGAGATCACTCAGCCAGTGAACGCCCAGCACCAAGCGTGACAGCGCCATCGGCAGCGCCGTTACCATGGCTAGCCAATAAACCCACATGCGCCTTTGTCGAGGCAGTCGCGATGCAGCGAAAGCGGCGAATAGGCCAGCGACGACGACCCAGGTCGATGTATGCGCGCTGGGGTAGGAGAACGACCCGGTCAGATACTCCGGTGTGTCGGGCCTGGGTCTTGCAAAAACGGCCTTACCCAAGGTATTGAGCGCGCCGATGCCTCCCAATGCCAGCGCTCCATGGGTCAGTAAATCCCTCCGTTTGATCCAGACGAGCCAGCCGAACCAAGGGAGCGTCAGCGCGACGATTCCAGCCTTGTCACCTATTTTGGCGAGCACCAGGCTGGTCGCCGTCAGCCAGTCGGTGTCGAGCCAAGCGAAGAGCCGCTGTGCCTGAAGGTCGATCATCAGTGGCTCGGGGTGCTTCAGCACCAGCAGTGTCCACGCGCATGCCAAGGTGAGCGCGAGGAGCGATAAGAACAGCGACGCCAAGGGCACCTCGCCACTACGGCTCATGGCTAGCCAGGGGCGCCGTATGGCGGGTACGCGCCGAGCCAGCCGAGCGATGAAGAAATACACACGGCCATCACGTCCCACCTGAGCCCGCCCCCATGAGAACACGATAGCGAGCCCCACGATGCTGGCGGCCATGACAAAAAGGGCCATCTCCACGTTAGCAGGAAGGTCGAGCCGTTGCTGCCAGGTGTGGCCCAGCAAGTAGCCTGGTAGCAGATAGGCCGGAGCCCAGAGTGCAGCCGACGTAATGTTGGCCAGTAGAAAAGTTCGCGCTGGCATGTGCATCATGCCAGCGACAAGCGGAATGATAGGGCGCACCGGGCCGACGAAACGGCCAATGAACACCGAGTAAACGCCGTAATGCTCGAAGAAGCGCGCTCCTCGGCCCAGCCACTCTGGATGTTGCGATAGCGGCCAGCGTGTCAGCACACGATCGCTGTAACGCGCGCCCAGTAAGTAGCTCAAGCCGTCGCCAAGTACGGCCCCGATGAAAGCCGCGCCGATTAGCCAAGGGAGGGCAATCATCTGATGCCCTGCCATCGACGCGGCCGCCGTGATCAGTACGACGCCTGGCACGAGTAATCCCACCAGCGCAAGAGATTCAATCAGCGCAATGCCCAGTACCAGAAGTAATAGCGCCGTCGGCGAAAGCGAAAGAGAAAGGAGCGTGTCAGCAGTCGGCAAGAGTGAATCCATCCACAAAACAAGAAAACTAGACGTTGGCCATCGCGTCGGCGCGTGCTTCCAGTCGCTGTATGTAGCGCTCGAAGCTCTCTTTGCGTAGCGGCAGGCAGGTGGCGATGCGGACTTCCAGCTGTCCGGTCTCGACCAGTACGCAGTGTGACAGCGACCGCTGCAGCCGTTCACGCACGAGCAGCGCGCCGCTCTCACTGGTATCTGGCAGCACCAGCCAAAACGTAGCGCTGCCTGCGCGGCCCAGAATGTCGTGGTCTCGGCAGCGACTGTTGACCTCCTGACACAGCGCGGCTAACAGTGCCGTTTGGGCCCGCTGGCCAAACTGCTCTCCGGCCATGTCCAATTGCGGGAGGTGGAGCACCAAGACGGCCAAGCGTTTGTTCAACATGGCAGCACGCTGGAATTCGTTGTTCAAGCGCTCTTTTAACGTGTCGACATGGTAGGCATTGCAGTCACTGTCATTGGGGTCCGTCGCGCGAAGCAATGCGCGACGTCGAGCGTGTTCCCAAGGAGGCAGCGCAAGCAGCAGGGCCAAGACGACAACACCTAGCGAAAGTGGTATGACGCCGACCGGCGCCAGCCACCACCAGGCGATCAAACTCGCCGTGTTGACCGCCAGCGCACTCCATAAAGGAAGTAGCAAAAACGTCGCAGCAATCGGTAACCCCCACCACAGGGAGGACGTTTCCACGTTGGCATTCACCGCGCTCAGCACGACGACGTAGGTGCTGATCAGCAGTACCAAGCGAGGCAGCGCTGGCTGAGTGCCCTGGCCCACGTGCATTAACAGGCACGCTAATAGCAAGAGAGACACGAACAGAGGCACCAGCAACTCGCGGTAGCTACCCATGGCATAGAGCCATAGCGTATAGGCGACCATCGCAATAATGCTAGTACCGTAAGCCAAGGTCATGAGACGTTTTGGGGAAAAGAGGGTATTCATGCCACCTCACGTAGGTGGGATGCTGGAAAGCGGCTCAACTCGTCGAGCGTCAACGAGGCAAGCTCGATGTCCATCAGGGGGGTGTGTTGCGTGAGCACGTTATCAGGCAGGGCGGCTACTAATAGCGTCCGGCGGCTGGCAGCTTCTCCTGGGGTTTTGGAGAGCATCAAGGTAGCCAGCGTCGTGCTGTTGAGACGGTAGACGTTCTCGAAATCGTAGGTAAGTTCGCATAGTTTTTGTGCCACCGGCCAAAGCTGGCGTCTTCTTACCCGAACGATGAGTACGTCGGCATGAATGGCTTCACGCTCGGAGCGGGTCTGTTCGCGTATCAAGTCTCGCAACAACTGCTCGCCAGCCCACAGATTCAAACCGGGTATGAGGCGTAACCGCTGACGAATGACGCCATTAATCGTCAGCAGTTGGTGGGTGCGCGACATGGCCAGCAGCAGTAAGATGCTCAAGGAGAGTGTCATCAACAGCCATTCGGGGAGCGGGATATGAGGCATCAGCACGAGGCAACTGACCAGCGCAGCGCTACCGTTGAAAATGGCCGCCCAACGATCCTGGGGTAGCATGAACACGGCCCCCCAAGCCCAAATGAGTAGCGCATGTCGGTCTGGTGCTGAGGCGATGAGTCCCAACAGAAGTGTGCCTGCGAGCATTTGCCAGGGCAAACCTCGGGAGCGGCGATGGCTAAAATCCAGGATCAAGGCGGTGATCAAGAGCCAGCCGATGGAGAGCCACATCATGACGGCCGCTGCAGGTTCCGCGCTGGGTATCCAGAGCGATAAAGCGACGGCCGCGGCAAGTAGATTAGCCCTCAATAGGCTGATTTTGTATTTGCTTTGCATGGTGGCTTACTATTTACCTGATGGCGAATGTCCCTAGCATAACGCATTGCTTGGCCTCGTCCTTCGAATCACTCAGTATTAGGCCATTCGGCGATACGATACGCCGCACTTCATCGGTAACGCTTACGACACAGGGAGATCGCATGCGCGGTTCTGAGACATTCCAACAAGACGCCCAACACCATCTGGCTGCCGGGGATGTGCCCGCGTACATGCAGCAGGTAGGGAAAAGTGCCCGAGCCGCTGCCAGCGTTCTGCGTCGCGCCGATACGCATGTCAAGAACCAAGCGCTGATCGCCATGGCATCGCGTGTCGATGCCGCGCGCAGCGAGATTTTACAGGCCAACGCGCAAGACATGCAGCGAGGGCGAGAAAACGGCCTGGATAGCGCGCTGTTGGATCGTTTGTCGCTCAATGATCAGCGCATTGACGCAATGATCGAGGGACTTCGTCAAGTGGCTACTTTGCCGGACCCCGTCGGCGAGATCGACGGTATGCGCTATCGCCCGAGCGGTATTCAAGTGGGCAAAATGCGTGTGCCGCTGGGCGTGATCGGCATCATTTACGAGTCGCGTCCCAACGTGACCATCGAAGCCGCTAGCCTGTGCCTGAAGTCGGGCAACGCCTGCGTGTTGCGCGGTGGCTCTGAGGCAAGCGCTTCCAACGCGGCCCTGAGCCGCTGTTTACAGGCAGGGCTGTCCGATGTGGGGCTTCCAGCAGGCACCGTGCAAGTCGTGGCGACGACCGACCGTGCCGCCGTAGGGGAGATGATCGCCATGCCAGCGTATATCGACGTGATCATTCCTCGGGGGGGTAAATCGCTGATCGAGCGCATCTCCCGCGATGCCAAAGTGCCCGTCATCAAGCATTTGGACGGCGTGTGTCATGTCTATATCGATGCGACGGCCGATCCTGCCAAAGCGCTGTCCATAGCGGTCAATGCTAAAACTCACCGCTATGGCACCTGCAACACCATGGAAACCTTGTTAGTGGACGCTGCGGTTGCAGATATCTTACTGCCAGAGCTGGCCCGGGCATATGCCGAGCACGACGTCGAGCTGCGTGGCTGCGAGCGTACACGAGCACTATTGCCCCAGGCGCTCGAGGCCAGCGAGGAGGATTGGCAAGCAGAGTACCTGGCTCCCATCCTGGCCATCAAAGTGGTGGACGGCGTGGACGAGGCCATCGAACACATCGAGCGCTATGGCTCCCACCATACCGATGCCATCGTGACACAAGATTACTCATTGGCGAGACGCTTCATGGCAGAGGTGGATTCGAGTTCGGTCGTCGTCAATGCCTCGACTCGCTTTGCCGATGGCTTCGAGTACGGCTTAGGCGCTGAAATCGGTATTTCTACCGATAAGCTGCATGCCCGTGGGCCGGTGGGACTTGAAGGATTGACGACCCAGAAATACATCGTGCTAGGTGACGGTCAGGTTCGCCAATGAGCGAGACATCAAGACGCCCGCCGCCATTGCGGGTGGGCATGATGGGGGGCACTTTCGACCCGGTTCATCATGGTCACCTGCGCAGTGCATTGGAAGTGCGTGAAGCCCTGGGGCTTACGACGCTGCACATGGTGCCTGCGCCAAAGCCGCCCCTGCGCGATACACCCCAAGTATCGGCCGCCCAACGCTTTGCGCTCCTGCAAGCGGGCATTGGCGATGCCTGTGGTCTCGTAGCCGATGATCGTGAGCTTCGACGGGAGGGCCCTTCCTACAGTGTCGATACGCTGGCGGAGCTTCGCCAGCACTACGGCGACGAGGTGTCGCTGGTCATGGTCATCGGCCAGGATGCGTTTTTACGCTTGGCCAACTGGGACCGCGCCGAGCAGGTGTTTGGGCTGGCGCATGTGGTGGTCATTGCGCGTCCAGGCTATCCATCGCCTTGGCCATCCGCACTGAAGGAACTGGTTGGCCATCGCGAAGTCAGTAGTGTCAGCGAACTGATGACGCGCACGCGGGGTGGTGTTTTACAGTTGCAGCTGCCATCACGGATGGCGATATCGGCAACGTACATACGCCAACGGTTGAAAGAGGGGAAAAGCGTGCGGTATCTGGTGCCTGAAGCGGTGGAGCAAGCAATTTTCAGTGAGCGGCTTTATCAAACCGGTGAATAGCGCTGGCAGTCGCGAAAGAAGCCGTTACAATGGCCCGCTTGCAGTTCGGTGCCACCGATCAGGTGGTGCCGTCATCGCATTTTATCAATCGACACGTCATCACCATACGTCACTACCACAAGGGGTTGCCTTCAGGAGTCATGCACATCGATACACTGAAAAACCTAGCGATCGACGCGCTAGAAGAGCTCAAAGCACGTGATATCACGCAACTCGACGTTGCCAAACTCACCGAAGTGACCGACCTGATGCTGATTGCCAGCGGTACCTCGACTCGTCACGTGGCGGCCCTGGCCCAAAATCTCGTCGAGAAAGCCAAAGCATCCGGACTTCATCCCCGCGGTGTAGAAGGCGGCGACAATGCAGACTGGGTACTGGTCGATCTGGGTGACATCGTCGTCCACATCATGCTGCCCGAAGCGCGTGCGCTTTACGATCTCGAGCGGCTATGGGCAGACTTGCCCAGCGATGCTGGCGCGGTGAGTGAATCGCTCAAGCAGTTCGAAGAGCGAGCCACGATGTCATGAGGATTCGGCTGTTGGCGGTGGGAACCAAAATGCCCGCGTGGGTAGAGCAGGGCGTCGAGACCTACCGCAAGCGGCTCCCTCGGGATTTCACGCTCGAAATCGAAGAAATTCCTCTTGGTCAGCGAGGTAAGAATGCCGATATCGCCAAAGCGCGTTCGCAAGAAGCACAGCGCATTCGCGAAAAACTGCGCGGCGATGAGATCGTGGTCGCGCTCGAAGTCAAAGGGAAGCCTTGGACCACCGAGCAGCTCGCCCGAGAAGCAGATGCTTGGCGTATGGAGGGGCGGGACGTCGTTCTGCTCGTCGGCGGTCCGGACGGTTTGGAGCCTTCTCTGTCCGCCACGGCGGACAAAGCGTGGTCTCTCTCGCCGCTGACGCTGCCCCACCCACTCGTCAGAATCATGCTGGCAGAACAGCTCTACCGCGCCTGGACACTGTTGGTGGGTCATCCCTATCACCGCTAGGCGTTAAAGGCCGATCGACGGCTAAATTGTGTTTACTCCCCACTGGGGCCGCCGCTTTTATTGTTTTGTGAGAGTCCTCTGTTGCCATGCCTCAGCGCCGTGACACGCTAAAAATTCCCGAGCAAGAACTGCGTATTTTCCGTGTCAGGGCACTGCTCGCCGTGTTAGTGGTCGTGGTGCTGACTAGCCTGTTGGTTAGTCGACTAGGCTACCTGCAGATCGTGCAGCACGATCTCTACAGCACTCGCTCTGAAAAAAACCGCGTACGGGTCGAGCCTCTGCCGCCTAATCGTGGGTTGATCTACGACCGCAACGGTGTGCTGTTGGCGGAGAACCGGCCTACCTACAATTTGACCCTGGTGCGTGAGCGAGTCGATGATCTCGATGAGACGCTCTCTTTGCTGGTCGATCTTCTGGAGTTGCCTGAGGAGGAGATCGAGGCGTTTCAAGTGCGTTCCCGCCAGCGCCAGCGACCGTTTCAGCCTGCGCTGTTGATGAGCGACCTGAGCGAAGAGCAGATCGCTCGGCTGGCCGTCAATCGCCACCGGTTGCCCGGCGTCGAAGTCGAGGCTCAACTGCTTCGCTACTATCCCGATGCGGACGTCATGGCCCACGCTCTGGGGTACGTCGGGCGTATCAACGCAGAAGAGCTACAGGAGCTCGACCCAGGACGCTATGCGGGTACCCATTTCATTGGCAAAACCGGCGTCGAGCGTTTTTACGAGACTGAACTCCACGGCGAGGCCGGACTACGTAAGGTCGAAACCAACGCACGGGGCCGCGTTCTACGCGAATTGGGCCGAACCGACCCCGTGCCCGGTGCCAACCTCACCTTGACGCTCGACCGCTCCTTGCAAATGCTGGCTTACGAGCTGCTTGATGGGCGACGCGGTTCCATCGTGGCTATCGTGCCCAGCACTGGCGAAATTTTGGCGATGGTGTCGACCCCTGGATTCGATAGTAACCAGTTCGTGACCGGCATTGATGTCGCTTCTTATCGAGCGCTGCAGGAAGATATCGACCTGCCGCTGTTCAACCGTGCCATTCGCGGTCACTACCCGCCGGGGTCGACCATCAAGCCCTTCTTGGCGCTGGCAGGGTTGGTCGAGGGCGTGATCACCCCGGATAGCACCATCAACGATCCCGGTTTCTATCAATTACCCAACGATTCTCGCCGCTATCGTAATTGGCTGCGCTGGGGGCATGGGCGTGTCGATATGGAGCGCTCCATTGCCGTATCGAATAACACCTACTACTACTCTCTTGCCCACGACCTCGGTATCGACAAGCTCCACGAACAGATGACCAACTTCGGCTTTGGCCAACGCGTGGCGCACGACGTTCAGGGAGAAAGCACGGGGCTGATGCCCTCGCGTGACTGGAAGCGGGCGCGGTTCAATCAGCCGTGGTATCCCGGCGAAACGCTCTCGGTAGGCATTGGTCAAGGGTATTGGCAGGTCACACCGCTGCAGCTTGCCAGCGCTACCGCTGCCTTGGCCAATCGTGGCCATTGGGTGAAGCCGCGCTTGGCCCTGCGTATTGGCGAGCAGCCGGTGCCCGAAGAGCTCCCCGATACGCTGCCCGATATCGAACTGGCCAACGATAACTGGTGGGATCGGGTATATAGCGGTATGGAAAAAGTGCTCAGCGGCAGCGAGGGCACGGCACGTCGAACTGGGGTGGGGCTCGAGTATCGCATGGGGGGCAAGTCAGGCACGGCCCAGGTGTTCTCGCTTGGTCAAGATCAGCGCTATAACGCGGAAGAGCTCGAAGAGCGCCTACGTGATCACGCGCTTTTCATGGCGTTTGCGCCCATCGACGACCCACAAATTGCGGTATCGGTCATCGTCGAAAACGCGGGGGGCGGCAGCACTCATGCCGCGCATTTGGCACGGGCGATGACGGATGCTTGGCTGCTCGAAGATGATGCCCCCGAGGTCGAGGAAGTCAAAGAGGTGTTAGAGGAAGATACCGCCAACGTGGAGGGCAACTAGCGATGTCTTGGCAACTGATTACCCGTTCGTTGCGGCGTTATCCAACGCGTCCGCCGGACAGCGGTATCGCCCGGCGCAAAAGTGTGTGGGAACGTATCCACCTCGATCCCTGGCTGCTCGGCATGCTACTGGTGCTGATGAGCGCGGGTCTATTGGTGCTTTACAGCGCTTCGGGGCAGCGGCTCGATACCGTCATCGCCCAGGCCATTCGGTTTGGCGTGGCGCTGGCGGGTATGGTGATCATCGCCCAGTTCTCCCCCTCGACGTTTTTACGCTGGGCACCGCTGGCCTACGGGGTGGGTCTTGCCATGCTGATTGCGGTAGAAATTGCTGGCGATATCGGCATGGGGGCCAAGCGCTGGCTTGAGATTCCTGGCGTCATCCGTTTTCAGCCTTCGGAGATGATGAAATTGGCGGTGCCGCTGATGGTGGCCGCATATTTGAACCGCTGCCAGTTGCCGCCACGTCTTCGCGATATCGTGGTCTGCGCGGTGATCATTGGTGTACCGGTCGTACTAACGGCCATTCAGCCAGATCTTGGTACCTCGCTGTTGGTGGCCAGCGCGGCGGTGATCGTCGTGCTGCTGGCAGGGCTTTCCTGGAAGTTGATCGGTTTGGTCGCAGCGCTGGGCGCGGCGGGCCTACCGGTGCTATGGATGAACATGCACAACTATCAGCGACAGCGGGTGCTGACGTTTCTAGACCCCGATAGCGACCCGCTGGGTTCCGGGTGGAACATCATACAATCCACTACGGCCATCGGCAGCGGTGGTCTATGGGGCAAAGGATGGTTAGAAGGTACCCAGTCCCAACTCGAGTTCTTGCCCGAGCGGCATACCGATTTCATCATCGCCGTGTTGGGTGAGGAGTTTGGCCTGGTGGGTATGATGGTGCTACTGACGCTGTATGTGATGATCGTGGGCCGCGGGCTGTGGCTGGCGGCATCGTCCCAAGATACCTTTGGTCGCCTGTTCGCAGGCAGTATCATTCTGACGTTTTTTATCTATGTATTCGTCAATGTGGGCATGGTGAGTGGCATCTTGCCGGTGGTGGGCGTGCCGCTGCCACTGGTCAGTTATGGCGGTACCTCTAGCGTGACCTTGTTAGCGGGGTTCGGTATTCTCATGTCCATACACGCCCATCGGCGGTTACTGCCACGCTGACGGTCAAGGTCGTAGCAGTATGAATTCACAGGAGTGGTGAGCAAATGAACAGGGCGCGAAGTCAAGCGGGTGGCTATGCCATTGCCATGCTAGTAGCGTGTTCGGCCCCGGCGGTCGTCGCTGAGGAAACGGTCAGTTTCGATCCGCAGCATAATCCGCAAACCCAGCAATTGGCTGACGAGCTGGCCGAGCAGGGCGTGCCAAATACTTGGCTGGAGCAAGCGCTGGCTCAGGCAAGCTATCGACAGGAAGTGTTGGATGCCATGGCAGGCGCGGCCGAGCGTCGGCTGCGCTGGTTCGAGTATCGCGATATTTTTCTAACCGAGCAGCGTATCGACGAAGGGGCCGCGTTCATGAAGGCCCATGCCGATGCGCTGGCGCGTGCCGAGTCGGAATACGGCGTTCCGCCGGAAGTGATTACCGCCATCTTGGGTGTAGAGACCTACTACGGTCGCCACAAAGGGCGTCATAAAGTGTTGGACTCTCTCGCCACGCTGGCATTTCACCACCCGGTACGCGGCGATTTCTTTCGCGGCGAGCTAGCGGCCTTTTTGACCATCGCCTATCAGCAAGAGGTGGCACCCGAATCGCTCTACGGCTCCTATGCAGGGGCCATGGGCTACCCTCAATTCATACCTACCAGCTATCAAGCTTACGCCGTCGATTTTGACGGTGACGCGAAGCGCGATCTGTGGAATAACCCAGTCGATGCGATTGGTAGCGTTGCCAATTACTTCGCCGAGCATGGTTGGCAACGAGGCGGCGCGATTTACCATGAAGCCGAAGGCCCCGAAGAACTCCCTGAAGCGCTGAGCTTCAATCAGACGGTGCGCCCAAGCACGACGGCTGCCGAAGCCGCTGAGCAGGGTGTGGTGACGGAAACTTCCTTAACGCCCGATACGCCAGTGGTGCCACTGCTGCTTGAGGTCGCTGACGGCCAAGAGCGCTATCGGCTGGGGGAGTTCAACTTCTACGTGATTACGCGCTATAACCACAGCCACCTCTACGCCATGGCGGTCGCCGAGTTGGCAGAAGCTATCCAGCAGCAAGCCGAGGCCGAGAATGACTAAACTGCGGATCGATGTGCGCCTGTTAAGCGGCTCGCTGTTACTCGCGGCCTTGATCAGCGGCTGCGCCAGCTCTTCTTCACCGCAAAGAGTGGCGGGAGACGTAGGCGGTGCCAGCCCAGCGCCCAATGCTCCGGCGGCCGCCAGTGGTGAGCGCTACGCCATGTCAGGGGATGCCTACCCGGTGGCGCCGCCGGATGTCAGCACCGTGCCCGATGCCGAGCCGCGAATCGAAGCGCCTTCCCGGGCGGGCAATCGTTCCACCTATGAAGTGTGGGGCGAAACCTATCACGTGCTCCCCGACTCGCGCGGCTATGCGCGCCAGGGTACGGCGTCTTGGTATGGTGAAAAATTCCACGGCTACGCCACGTCCAACGGTGAGATTTACGACATGTACAAAATGTCGGCAGCTCACCGCTCGCTCCCGCTGCCCACCTTTGCCAGGGTCACCAGTTTGAACAACGGACGCTCGGTGATCGTTCGCGTCAATGACCGCGGCCCGTTCCATAGCGATCGTGAAATCGACCTCTCTTATGCGGCGGCAGCACGCTTGGGGATTCTCGATAACGGAACCGGGCCCGTGCGCGTCGAGGCGATCGACCCTGCTCAGTGGTTAGCCGAGCGTGGTCGAGGGGGCAGCGTTTCGTCCCCCCAAGCCACATCGGCGGCCCCCGCCGTTGCGGCTTCCACGCCTGTTTCTGAGACTCGGCCTGTTAGGGCGGCATCAGCCGAGCCGAGCAGTGGTCATGCCGTTTATTTGCAGGTGGCTGCGCTGGGGAGTGCCGAAGGAGCGCAGCAGCTACAACAGCGGCTGTCGGATGAGTTACCCCACGGCGTTCGAGTGCAAAGTGAGGCCGACGTTCACCGCGTTCAGGTCGGCCCCGTCAGTCCCAGCCAAGAGACACAGGCCCGTGAAGAACTTCGTCGCGCAGGCTTTCCTCAAGTATTTGTCGTGAGATAATCGCTCTCAACATGTGCCCAAGTGGCGTATCATGCGCCGCCATTTTTCTTTGTCAGTGAGAAGTATGTGATGAATGTAATGATGTCAATCCGCCGTACCGCCAAGCTCTGCCTCTTCGCAGCGATGACGGCCGTCGTCGCCCCGGCGATGGCTCAGGTGATCCCTCAACCCCAAACGATCATCCCTGCACCACCACAGCTTGCCGCGAGTTCGTGGATTTTGATGGACGCCAACAGTGGGCGGATTCTTGCAGAGCACAACGCCGATGAGCGTTTGCCGCCTGCAAGTTTGACCAAACTGATGACCGCGTACCTGGTCGAACGCGAGCTGGATCGTGGCACCATCAACCTGACCGATATGGTCAATATCAGCGAAAACGCTTGGCGTACCGGCGGCTCGAAGATGTTCATCGAAGTGGGCGATCGTGTTTCGGTGGATAATCTGCTTCATGGCATCATCATCGTCTCGGGTAACGATGCCAGCGTGGCCATGGCAGAACATCTGGCGGGTGGTGAAGCGCCGTTTGCCGACCTAATGAATCAGCACGCCACGCGTTTGGGCATGAACGATACCCACTTCATGAATGCCACTGGCTTGCCCCATGAGAATCACTACTCGACCGCCCATGATATGGCGCGTCTGTCTCGTCACATCATCAACGACTATCCCGAGCACTACGCCATCTATTCACAGCGTAACTTCTCGTTTGCGGGGATCGATCAGCCGAACCGTAACCGCCTGTTGTGGCGCGACCCGACCGTAGACGGCCTGAAAACCGGCTGGACCACCGAAGCAGGTTACTGCCTGGTCTCTTCGGCGCAGCGTGATGGCATGCGTCTGATCTCCGTGGTGATGGGCACGAGTTCCGATGAGGCGCGTGCCCAGGAATCGCAAAAGCTTCTGAGCTATGGCTTCCGTTTCTATGAAACCATGAAGCTCTATGAGCGCGGCGCCGTGCTGGCAACGCCGCGCGTGTGGGGCGGGGACATCAACGAGCTACGTGTGGGGGTGGATGAAGAAGTTTTCATGACGCTGCCCCGCAATCGCAATGAAGAGCTCCGCGCCCGTCTAAATTTGGATGCTGACATTCAAGCACCTGTGGCAGTAGGTGACGACGTAGGTACGCTGGAAGTCTATCTAGGCGAAGAAATGGTGGGAGAACGCCAGCTCGTCGCGCTGGAAAACATCGAAGAGGGTGGGCTGTTCAAGCGCCTGTTCGATCAAGTGCAGCGTTTTTTCAGCAACTTGATCAGTAATTTCACCAGCTAAACGGCCAGTGTTGGGCCCAGCCTCTCACCATACGCCTTGTATTGTGAGAGGCTGGGCCTTATTTATTGGGATTAGCCCAACGATTCACTTAATGTAAAGGCGAGTTATGAAAAAAGGTGCCAAGCAAGGGCTGCGTGATTTACGCCAGCCCGTGGCGAAAGAGCCACCCAAAATTACCTTCCCGTGCGATTACCCGTTAAAGGTCGTGGGCGATGCGGCTGACGATTTTCCGGCCACCGTGTGCCAAGTCATCGTGCGTCACGCGCCTGACTTCGATGAGACCACGTTGGAAGTCGTGGATAGTCGCAATGGTCGTTTCCAGTCCGTTCGAGTCACCATCGTGGCCACAGGGGAACAGCAGTTGAGCCAACTGTTCGACGAGCTGAAGGCCACTGGCCGCGTGCACATGGTGGTATGACCATGAGCGACGACGCCCCGATTGCTCTGCATCGCCTCGGTCATCGCCCCTATCTACCAGTATGGGAAGCCATGCGTGAGCTTACCGACACGCGCGATGAAAACACGGCGGATCAATTTTGGCTGGTCGAGCATGAGCCTGTATTTACCCAAGGGCAGGCGGGCAAGCCAGAGCACCTGTTGATGCCGGGCGATATTCCCGTGGTCAATACCGACCGGGGCGGACAGGTCACCTATCACGGGCCGGGGCAGGTGGTCCTCTATCCGCTGCTGGACGTGCGTCGGGGCAAGATCGGCGTGCGTGACTTGGTCACGGCGCTCGAAAATGCAGTGATCGACGTGCTAGACGCGTATGGAGTGCGCGGCTGGGCCAAGCCCGATGCGCCGGGGGTTTACGTAGAAACGGCCATGGGGGAGGCCAAAATCGCCTCGCTCGGCCTGCGTATTCGTCGTGGGGCCAGCTACCATGGCGTCGCGCTGAACGTCGACGGCGACCTGTCGCCATTTGCGCGTATCAATCCTTGTGGCTACGCGGGTATGCAGGTCACTCGTCTTGCCGATTTGGTCGATCTCTCTCATGGACAAGACGGGGCTAATGTTAAAGACGTTGGCGAACGGCTTGCGCAGGCGTTGGCCGCGCGACTGAAGCGTAGCCTGGTAGTGCCTGCGTAACGAAGACTGCCTGCAGAGCGCTGTATGCAGGCAGTCCGCGGCGAGTTAGCCGACGTTGAAGGCGGGGATGCGGTTGCTGTCCGGCTCTTGACCTGGAATGGCCGCAGGAGCGGCAAGACCCAAGTTGTTCTTTTCGAACACGCGGTCTGCCCGGTAGCTGGAGCGCACCAGTGGGCCAGAAGGCACTTCCATGAAGCCTTTCTCTAGTCCCAGTACGCGATAGCGCTCGAACTCGTCGGGGCTGACCCAGCGCTCCACCGCTAGGTGGTTTTTCGTCGGGCGCAGGTACTGCCCCAGCGTCACGATATCGACACCAATCTCACGCAAATCGTCGAAGGTTTGCAGGATCTCTTCGTCCGTTTCTCCCAGCCCCAGCATCAAGCTAGTTTTGGTGATGATGTCGGGGCGATACTGCTTGGCGTGGGCCAATACGTCGAGCGTTTTGCGGTAGCCAGCGCGAGGGTCGCGCACTTTGCTGGTCAGCCGCTCGACGGTTTCGACGTTTTGGGCAAACACCTCCAATCCCGAGTCCACTACGCGCTCGATGGCAGATTTGTCGCCGTCGAAATCGGGTGTGAGAGCTTCCACGACGACATCGGGCGTGCGCGCTTTGATGGCACGGATGCAGTTGGCGTAGTGAGTGGCACCACCGTCGTCGAGATCGTCACGGTCCACGGAGGTCAGCACGATATAGCGCAGCCCCATCAGCTCGACGGACTTCGCGGTGTTGTCGGGCTCTTCGTGGTCCAGCCAGCCTTTCGGGTTGCCCGTGTCCACCGCGCAGAAGCGGCAGGCACGCGTGCATACGGAACCCATTAGCATGATGGTCGCGGTGCCGTTGCTCCAGCACTCGCCCATGTTAGGGCAGTGGGACTCGGCGCAAACGGTGCTTAGGCGGTGAGTGGCCACGTTCTTCTTCACGGCGTCGAATCGCTCGCCGCCGGGAATTTGCGCGCGCAGCCACTTAGGCTTGCGCTCGAGTGACGGGGCATCCACCTGCGCTTTGCGCTGCTTCATGCCGTCTTTGATCACCGTCATGCCGTGTTCGTTACGGAATTTTTCGCCGCTGGGCACGCGCTGGGAAGGGGTGTTGCTCATAGGAGAGAGCCTCTCTACTGTGCGGCTGGCAAAGGGAACGATCGCACGAGGTACGCTGCAAACCACGTTTGTCTAACGGAGTCGCTCGGCGACTGCCTGCCATGCCCTGAGTAACGCTAACTGATACGTAGGTTGTAGATAATGTAACATATCTGAACATCAACAAGACACCGTGTACCGCTACTCATCGTGTGCCAATGAGAGAGGGGGCAGGCAGGAAACGCCATGACTGGGTAGCGGGCTAGCCGGGGCCTGAAAGTGGCGCTGGAACTCGCTTAGATGCTCACGGACGAAGCGTAAGAAAAGCTCGGCCACTGGCGTCGGGAAGTGGTCGCGGCGATACACCGTGCACCAAGCGCGGCGAATGGGGAAGTTGGGCAGTGCCAGGGTGGCTAGCAACCCCTGTTCGAGCTCGCGCTGTACGGCTAAACGGGGCAACACGGCGACACCCAGGTGAGCCATGACTCCCTGTTTGATAGCTTCGTTGGTGCCCAGCTCGATACGGTGGGCCAGCCCCACTTCCTGATCCACGGCGAGCTGCTCGAAGGCACTGCGCACCCCTGATCCTGGTTCGCGCATCAGCACGAAATGCCGCGCGAAATCGACCAGCGTCGGGCGAGGCATGCTGAGCAGTGGATGCTCTGGCCATACCACCGCTACCAATTCGTTTTCGAGGATCGGCATGACCACTAAGCCATCGTCCTCGGGCACCATGGCCATGATAACGACGTCATCCTGCTGCTCGGCCAGCCTCTCGAGTGCCTGACTGCGATTGCAGACCTTTAGCCGTAGCTGCACGTCTGGATAGCGTGCGCGAAATTTAGCCAGCACATAGGGCACGACATACTGCGCGGAGGAGACGGCAGCGACGTTCAACTTGCCGCTGATTTTTCCGTTAATGTCTGAAAGGCTCATTTGTAGACGAGAGAGCTGCCCAAAAATTTCCCGGGTCGAGAGCGCCAACGTATCGGCAGCAGGGAGAGCGTGAAGTGTTTTTCCCGCGTACTTGAACAGCGGCTGCCCAACGGCTTGCTCTAGCTGACGCATCTGCGCACTCACGGCAGGTTGGGTCAAGCCTAGCTGCTCGGCCGCTCGGGAGTAAGAGCGTTGACGATGTACCGCTTGAAACACCTGTAACTGACGGAACGTTAAGCGGTTGAGCAGCGTGGGGGATGACATAATTACCTCGGGGTAAGCTTCCTCTAGGTGAGATGCGCAGGCGCTTTGCGTGCCACTGCTAGCGATAAGCGCGGCGTCATCGGTGAAATGCTACCACTGATTGAGCGCTACCGCTTTGAAAGCTGTGGGGATACGACTCTGGTGCGGGTGGCTTAAAGAGGGGCAAGTACAAAAGCGGGCGGTAATCATCGACGTTAGGCAGGGAGTGGCCTAAACTATATTGCATTGCAGCATCATTGCTTCGGGACGGGTGCCCAGCATCAACCCAACGGGAGACTCTATGAACTTTCTCGCAAACCCACTACTGGCGTCGACATCGAGCAGTGACGCGCTCGCAAGCATGATGGACCCCTTTGGGTTCGGACGTGCGGCCATGAACTACTGGCGAGACAGCGTCGAGCGTAACATTCTTTACTGGGATGTCATGCGTGAACGCGGTAACCAATATCTAGCGCACATGGAGCAGACCAAGCCCAATGTGTTGGGGTTCGAGACAGAAGTTTTGATGGATGGGCGTACGCTGCCCAACCCGACGAACTATGAGCTGCTGCGCGTTCTTCCGCCTAGTAATGTCCAGGTCGACCCACAAAAACGTCCCTTCGTGGTGGTCGATCCCCGCGCAGGCCATGGTCCTGGGATCGGCGGTTTCAAGCCGGACAGCGAGCTTGGTGTTGCCTTGAAGGCGGGACATCCTTGCTACTTCATTGGCTTCTTGCCTTTCCCAGAGCCGGGCCAAACCGTCGAAGACGTGGTCGAGGCGGAAGTGGCGTTTTTACGACACGTCATCGAGCTGCACCCAGAAACCACCGAAAAACCCATGGTGGTCGGCAACTGTCAGGCAGGCTGGCAGATCATGATGGCGGCCGCTTTGGAGCCCGATGTCTTCGGCCCGATCCTGATTGCCGGAGCACCGCTCTCTTATTGGGCAGGCGAGCACGGTAAAGCGCCCATGCGCTACACCGGTGGCATGACGGGCGGTAGCTGGATCACGGCGCTGACCAGCGATATCGGCAATGGTCTGTTCGACGGCGCTTGGCTGGTACAGAACTTCGAGCGCCTCAATCCGGCCAACACCTACTGGAAGAAGCAGTACCACCTTTACGCCAACGTGGACACCGAAACCAAGCGCTACTTGGAGTTCGAACGTTGGTGGGGAGGCCACGTGGTATTGGGCGGCGACGAAATTCAGTACATTGTCGACAACCTATTCGTGGGCAATCGTCTCTCGACCGCGCAACTGGTCACTCGCGACGGTCGTCGCATCGATTTGCGCAACGTGCGTTCGCCGGTCGTGGTGTTCTGCTCGCGTGGCGATGACATTACGCCGCCGCCCCAAGCGTTGGGCTGGATTCGTGATCTTTACGAAGGCGAGGAAGATATCATCGCCAACGAGCAAACGATCATTTACTGCCTGCACGATACCACCGGCCATTTGGGTATTTTCGTCTCTGGTAGCGTCTCGCGTAAAGAGCACTCCGAATTCACGGCGAACATGGATTATATCGACGTCATGCCGCCGGGGCTCTACGAGACGACCATCTCCCATGCCAGTGAGCGTACGGATGCCGAACTGATCGAGCGGGACTACCTGCTGGAGTTCACGCCGCGTAATTTCGCAGAACTCGACCAAGACGTGATGCACAAGCCCGAGGATGATCGGCGCTTTGCGACGGTCGCGCGTATCTCCGAAATCAATTTGGGACTTTACCGTCTTTACCTGCAGCCCTGGCTACAGGCTGTCATGACACCTGAAGCTGCCCGCTGGATTCGGCGCATGCATCCCATCCGCTTAGGATACAAGCTCCTCTCAGATCGCAATCCGCTGACGGTGCCGCTACCCGTCATGGCAGAGTACGTTCGTCGTCATCGTCAGCCGGTCGAACAGGACAATATGTTCAAAGCATTGGAAAGCATGGCGTCCGATCAGATCGTGGCGAGCTTGGATGCTTGGCGAGATCTGCGCGATAGCAGCACTGAGCGGATGTTCATGGATATTTACGGTCAGCCGCTTCTGCAAGCAGCCGTCGGCTTGTACGGCGATGCCCACGTCCATCGTCGCCGTCCGGGCGCCGAGCCTGAGCACCGTCGTTTTATCGAGCATCGTCAAAACGAGCTGCGCCACAAAATTGCCCAGGGGGGGGCTCATGAGGCCGTGATGCGCTCCGTTATTTACGTGCTTGGCGGTGCACCGGCCACCGACGAGCGCAACTTCAAGCGGTTGCGTGCATCACGCGCAGAACTCGAGCCGAGCACTTCGCTTAGTGAGTTCAAGCGTTTGGTTCGCGAGCAATTCTTCATTCTGAAGCTCGATAGGGAGCAAGCATTAGCATCGCTGCCCACGCTGCTGAAGGGTCAAAGCAACGAGCGCATCGATGGCTATATTACTCACCTCGAACACGTGTTTGCGGCGAGCGGTGAGCTCTCGGAGCACGCGGCCGAACGCTTCGAGCAGGTTAAGGCTCTGTTTGACAAGGCGCGCCCCAAAGCCGTGAGCGCACCTGCAGCCAAGGCGTCCGGCGAGGCTGAGAACGCCTCCGTCGAGAGTGACAAGACAACGGAGGTGGCGCCTGCTAACGCCGCGCAGGATACGGCCAGCGATACGGCTGCTAAAAAGCCCTCGCGTCGAGCGCCAAGCCAGCGAAAAGGAACCCAGCGCAAGCAATAATACGCTTGCCTGACGTCGCTGCGCCCCCACTCACTCGTGGGGGCGTTTTTTATGCAAGGCAACTGTTTGGGTTGCCGAGCGGCAAGCGGCAGTCTAGTGTCTAGCTACCCCTTGATAAAACGGCATCCCCTATCTTTCGAGTGTGACGCACTGACGATGCGAAGCGTCAACCCTGCATTTCCCGGTTAGGTTGCTACTGGCGCTTCATCAAGGGCTGGGGTAGGGTAGGCGCATTTTTTCATGGTCGTCATGCCAAGGTGGTGGCGGCAACGTATTCAGAGCATGGGCGACAGCGCCTGGGCAATAGGAAAGTGGAGCACTATGGGCAAGTCACTGGTCATCGTCGAATCGCCCGCGAAAGCGAAGACGATCAATAAGTATCTCGGCAACGATTTCATCGTCAAGTCGAGCGTGGGCCACATACGTGACCTGCCGACCAGCGGCTCAGGCAAGGCAGCCTCCGACCCGAAGGAGCGCGCTCGCCAAGCCGCGGCAACGCGTAAGATGTCGGCGGAAGAGAAGGCTGAGTATAAAAAGCGCAAGGCCCACGATCAGTTGATTCGGCGTATGGGTATCGACCCCGATAACGGCTGGGAAGCTCACTATGAGGTGCTGCCCGGTAAAGAGAAGGTCGTCGCCGAACTCAAAAAGCTCGCCGAGAAAGCCGATGCCGTCTATCTCGCGACGGATTTGGATCGTGAAGGGGAGGCCATTGCGTGGCATCTTCGCGAGACCATTGGGGGCGACGACAGCCGCTATAAGCGCGTGGTGTTCAACGAAATTACCAAGAACGCCATTCAAGATGCCTTTAAAGCGCCTGGCGCGCTGAACTTGCCGCGCGTCGAAGCCCAGCAGGCACGTCGTTTTCTCGATCGTGTCGTGGGCTTCATGCTGTCGCCTTTGCTGTGGGCAAAAATTGCTCGGGGGCTTTCTGCTGGGCGCGTGCAGTCGGTGGCGGTGCGCCTGATCGTCGAGCGTGAGCGGGAGATCCGTGCGTTCATTCCCGAAGAGTTTTGGGATGTGCATGCGGACCTCGTCTCCCCAGAAGGCGAGCTGGTGCGGTTTGCTCTGGCGAGGCAAGATGGGAAGGCGTTTCGTCCTACTTCCGAACAAGAGACGATGGAGCGCATCGCTCAGCTGCGTAAAGCCAAGCTGTCGATCACCTCTCGCGAGGATAAGCCGACCAGTTCCAAGCCCACTGCACCGTTCATTACCTCGACACTTCAGCAGGCCGCCAGTGGTCGATTAGGGTTTTCGGTCAAGAAAACCATGACCATGGCTCAGCGCCTCTATGAAGCGGGCTACATCACCTATATGCGTACTGACTCCACCAACCTCTCGAAAGATGCGGTTGAGAGCGTTCGTTCGTTTATTGGTGATGAGTATGGGGCGCGCTATTTGCCCGAGTCGCCCAATCGTTACAGCAGCAAAGAGAGCGCCCAGGAGGCCCACGAGGCCATCCGGCCCTCGAGTGTCGAGCGTAAAGCAACGGATCTCTCTGGCATGGAGCGCGACGCCGAGCGTCTCTACGAGCTCATTTGGCGACAATTCGTGGCATGCCAAATGACCCCTGCCGAGTACCTCTCCAGTACGCTGAGTGTGGAAGTGGATGGCTATGAGCTGAGAGCCAAGGGCCGCGTGCTGAAATTCGATGGTTACACACGGGTGATGAAACCCACCGGCAAAAATGAAGATCAAAGCTTGCCGGACCTGCCGACCGGCACGAACATGCGTCTCGAGACGCTCGATCCACAGCAGCATTTCACCAAGCCGCCTGCTCGCTACACCGAAGCCAGCTTGGTCAAAGAGCTAGAGAAGCAGGGCATAGGGCGCCCTTCGACCTACGCGTCGATCATCTCGACCATTCAGGACCGCGGCTATGTGAAGCTGGAGAGCCGCCGTTTCTATGCCGAAAAACTAGGGGATATCGTCACCGAGCGGCTGAAAGAATCCTTCCCGGATCTGATGGACTACTCCTTCACGGCGCGCATGGAAGATAGCCTCGATGAGGTGGCCGAAGGCGAGCGTAATTGGCAGGCGCTGCTCGACGCGTTCTACGATGAATTCCGCATGGAGTTGATGAAGGCCGAAAGCGAGGAGGGCATGCGCCCCAACCAGCCGGTGCCTACCGACATCGACTGCCCGAGCTGCGGCCGGAAAATGCAGATTCGCACGGCCTCGACCGGCGTATTCCTGGGATGCAGTGGCTACAATTTACCGCCCAAAGAGCGCTGCAAGACGACCATCGACCTGATTCCTGGCGAGGAAGCGGTGGCAGAAGATGCCGGTGAAGAGGCGGAAACCGATGCGCTGCGCGCCAAGCGCCGCTGCCCGAAATGCGGCACGGCCATGGATAACTACCTGATCGATGAAACCCGCAAGCTGCACATTTGCGGTAACAGCCCTGACTGCGAAGGCTACGAAGTCGAAAGCGGCAAGTTCAAGATAAAAGGCTATGACGGCCCGCTCATCGAGTGCGATAAGTGCGGCTCGGACATGCAGCTCAAGTCCGGCCGATTCGGCAAGTATTTTGGTTGTACCAACAGTGAGTGTAAAAACACCCGTAAGCTGCTGCGCAGCGGCGAAGTAGCGCCGCCCAAAATGGACCCCATCCCCATGCCAGAACTGGCCTGCCAAAAGGTAGATGACCACTATGTACTGCGCGATGGGGCAAGCGGTCTGTTTTTGGCGGCGAGTAAATTCCCTAAAAACCGGGAAACACGCCCGCCGCTGGTCAAGGAACTCAAAGCGCATGCCGATGAGCTGCCGGAGAAGTACCACTTCATCTTGAAAGCGCCGAGTGAAGACCCGGATGGTCGTCCTGCGCAAATTCGCTACTCACGTAAAAACAAAGAGCAGTACGTGATGACCGACGAAGAGGGTAAAGCGACCGGGTGGAAAGCAACCTTCGAAGGCGGCAAATGGCACGTGGAGGATAAACGCAAGTGAGCCCTCGTTCCCGTACTAACCAGTTATTGTATCAGGCCGAACTGCTGGTAGGCCTACCGGTAGGCGATGACGAGCACAGCCCTGCCCGTCGGATGGCCATCGAGGAGAGCGCGCTGGCGCTGTTCGAGCTAGCACTGGGCTCGCTGCTCAAAGAGGTGACCGAGCACGCACGTTTGACGAACCATGACTGGCGCGCGCTACTCGCCAATGACGGGCCCGATGTGGCCGAGCTTCAGCGTCTGCGTGACGCCATGCATCAACCCGACCACTGGCTTCATTGGCTCGTGGGGCAGCTAGACAAGCTGCACAGTGACGAAGGGGCCGCACGGCGCACCGTGCAGAACCCTGCCATGATCGCCGTTGGCAGCCAGCGCTCGCTGGCAGAGCAGCTGTTGGACAACCTAGCGGCTGCCAAACGAGAGATCGCTTCGCTGAGAGAGACCAGCGAGGAGTGGTAGATAGCACTTTGCTGACATAGGGTCGAGGGAGGCGCGATGAGGAAATCGGCGCTGTGCGTTAGCCTTGAAATGGGCTGATTCGCCCTCAGGTTCTTAATACAACCACAGAGGAGACACGGATGCGCTACAACCAAGTCAAGGATCTCATCGAGTGGGCCACAGGCTATCATGCTCGTATGGCGCGTCAGTATAGCGATGCTGCCAGTCAAGCCGAGCACGAACGTTTGGCCATGGCGCTACGCTATTTAGCGGACAGCGAGTTGAAAATGAAAACGGGGCTAGAAGCGCTGTTTCATGATGGCTCAGACCACCGCGAAGTACTGGAGACCTGGTTCGATGATTCCAGCGATTTCCCGCAGCCCCCTGAGCTGGAAGCGCTTGCCGAGCAGAGTGTGGCGGGCTCCATCGATGAGCTAACTGAGACGGCAGTAGAGGCTCATCGTAAGCTTCAGAGCCTCTATGAGCATCGGGCGTCGCGAGCCAAAATCGAGCCAGAGGAAACGTTTTTCAATGCTCTTGCTCAAGGCCACAACGCAGAGGCTCGCAAGCTCGTCGTCAGCATGCAAGAGTTCGACGACCTCTAGGTGCCGGCTGCTCGATGTAGCGCCATCGATTGCACCGTTTTGCTGGCGCATCGTGTAGAGCGAGCGATGCTTATCAACGCATATTGCTCGCTAATACGCTGACAATGGCGGCATCTTTAAGGTATAACAGCCATCATTAACGCATTGTCGGTCAGCACCGCTGGCCCGTTTTTTTGAGAGCCATAATGATGCCTGTGAACCGCCGCCGATTTTTAGCGATGGCCCTGAGCTGGCCCGCCGTAGCCACCGCTGCGACGACCATCACCGTCGACGACTATGCGCCGCCCGACCTAGTGGCGACGTTGCTTACTCGTGCGCCAGTGCCGCGCCATAGCAATGAGCTATGGGTGCTGATCGACGACAAAGAAGCTACGCTGAGTATTTTCCGTGGCAATGCATTGATCGAACGCTTCGCGCCTATCTCTTTAGGCCGTGGTGGGGCCAAGACCCAGCGTGTTCGCGGTGATAACGTCACGCCGCTGGGCGAGTTTCGGATCAATCGATTTAATTACGAAAGTCAGTGGCATATCTTCATCGGTATCGATTATCCTACGCCACCTCACGCCCGAATGGCGCTCGATGCAGGTATCTATTCCCAAGCGGATTACGAGGCCTACTTCGATCACTACCGGCGTTTTGGCTCTCCCCCGCAAAATACGGCGCTGGGAGGCGCTATTGGCATTCACGGGATCGGCGGCGGTGATCCAGACATTCACGGTAACTTCCACTGGACCCAAGGGTGTGTGGCGGTGACCAACGAAGAGATCGAGCGAGTCGCCCAGCTAGTAGATGTTGGCACTCGCGTGGTGATCCGCTAGGCTTGTGTTGTTGAAGGAAGTTCTAGGTTTTGAACACGTGGCTATAGACAACCGCTGTGGTCTATTATAAAACAGCGTTTGACTTGCGTGCCCTGGTACGTAACCCTGGTACAAGTCGCTGTAACGAACCTGCACCGCAGGTAGACAAATTTAAGCTAACGTTTTAGCCTTATTTTTTGTCATACCCTTAACGTAGTACCCAAGGAAGACTCAAGGAGAACACTATGACTCTGAAGACTGCTCTGAAGATGACTGCCGCTGCCGCTTCTCTGGCAATCCTGGCTGGCTGTGCTTCTACCAGCGCTCTGGAAGAAGTTCGCATGACTGCTGAATCTGCACAAGCTGACGCTGCAGAAGCTCGCAGCATGGCTTCACAAGCTCTGAACACTGCAAACCAAGCTCAGCGCGACGCGCAAGCTGCTCTGCAGATGTCTGAGCAGAACCGTGAAGAAATGAACCGCATGTTCCAGCGTTCCATGCAGAAGTAATTCTGCTTGGGCCACCGGACATGTTGCATGTTCGGTGGCTGCTGTAGATGTGAAAAACCCCGCCTTGGCGGGGTTTTTTGTTGTCTGGCGTTTGCCTTATCAGGCATCGCCTTCCACACGGACGGTAGTGGAGAGCTCGACACCCTCCAAAATCCCTTCCAGTTGTTGTGTGGGCTGCGGTTCGGGTTCCGGCTCAGGAGCAGGTGCCTGTGTGCCGTAAAGCGCCACGAAACGGCCATTTGGCGCTTCTACCGCACGCTTGACCTGTTCGTAGTCTATCTCCGCTTGATCTTCAGCAAGTTCGCTGACGCGCTCGATGGCATTGAGCAACGGCTCGAAGTCACCGACGTTCTCTTCCAGCTGCGGATAAGACTGCACGAACAGCGTACCGTCAGCTGCCCAACCCGCTTTGAACGGTGCATCCATCAGGTTGACTTGAGTGCCGCTAGGCAGACGCTCGTAGAGTGATTCGATATCTTCCGGGTACATGCGAATACAGCCGCGGCTGACACGCATACCCACGCCATCAGGCTTATTGGTTCCATGGATCAAGTAGCTCGGCATGGCCAGCAAGATGGCGTGACGGCCAAGCGGGTTGTCAGGCCCTGGTGGAACGATAGCAGGTGCAGGCTCGCCCCTTGCAGCCGCTTCACGACGCATCGAGGCGGGCGGTGCCCAAGCAGGGTCTTTGACTTTGACCGTGGTCCGCGTGATGCCTACTGGAGTTGCGAACTCCTCGCGGCCAACGCTGACAGGGTAGGTTTCCACAATGCCGGGATTGTCGGCAGGGTAGTAGTAAAGGCGCAGCTCGGAGAGATTGACCACCACGCCCTCACGTGGCGCAGGCGGCAGAATGTAGCGCGCCGGAATCACTACCTCGGTACCTTCACCCGGTACCCATAGACTAACGTCTGGATTCGCCATGCGAATCTCTTCGTAGCCAATATTATGGCGACGTGCGATGTCGATCAGCGTCTCTTCCGGATTATCGACGGTGACGGTGTAGTACTCACCGATGATGTCGCCATGTTCGGGTAAGCGGAAATGGCCACGCGGCAATTCACGGGCGTCGGCAACCTGCTCGGCACTGGCAGCGGCATCGCCGGTGATGGCCACCGTCGTCTCGGCTTGTTCGGCCGACGGTTGTGCATGAGCGGGGCCCGCCAGGCTGGCTGCTAGCAATACGGCTAGGCTAGTGGGGCCCCAACGGGTGATAGTCTTACGAATGGTCATGGTCTATCCTAGTCAATGTATGCACGGCTGGTACGCATGGTAACAGGCAGCGTTGCGTAACCGATGTGTGCTGCTTAAACATAAGTTTGCCCCAAGGTTCACGCTGCCGCTACTTTTTGATTGAGGGTCGTGAGCAGGGTTTCGATCTTTTCGAAACGCTGTTCGGCCGATTCCATTGGAAATTCAAATCGTAAGGTGTCAGAGCCGTCCAGGCGGTAGTGCTGTGGGGATGTCTGGATCAGGGTGACAAGCGTCAGCGGGTCGATCTCGGTGCTGCTATTGAAGATCACTCGCCCGCGCTGTTCGCCCGCTTCAATGCGGGCCACGCCGAGCTGCTCGGCTCGGTGGCGTAGCTTGGTTTGGCGTATCAGGTTTTTCAATGGCTGGGGGAGTAGGCCGAAACGGTCGATTAGCTCCACCTGGAGCTCTTTCAGCTCGGCATCCGACTCAGTGTTGGCAATGCGTTTGTACATGACCAGACGCTGCTGTACATCGTGCACGTAGTCATCTGGGATCAAGGCGGGCAGATTAAGGCTAATCTCGACGCCGGTATTGAAGGGGGCGTCGATATTGGGCGTTTTGCCCGCGCGAATGGCCTTCACCGCTCGGTCCAGCATCTCCATGTAGAGAGTGTAACCGATGGTTTCCATTTGGCCGCTTTGCTCGTCACCCAAAAGCTCTCCGGCGCCGCGAATTTCCATATCGTGGCTGGCCAGTGTGAAGCCTGCGCCGAGATCGTCGGACGCGCTGATGGCTTCGAGGCGTTTGACCGCATCGCGGGTCATGGCTTTGGGGGGCGGCGTCAGTAGATACGCATAAGCCTGATGATGGCTGCGTCCCACGCGGCCACGCAGCTGGTGAAGTTGCGCCAAGCCAAACTTGTCGGCTCGCTCGATCAGAATGGTATTGGCACTGGGGACGTCGATCCCCGTTTCGATGATGGTCGAGCAAACCAGCACGTTGAAACGGCGATGATAGAAGTCTGACATGACACGCTCGAGACTGCGTTCAGGGAGCTGGCCATGGGCCACGGCCACGCGCGCCTCGGGTACCAGTTCGCGAATCTGTTCAGCCGCGTTCTCGATGGTTTTGACTTCATTGTGTAAGAAGTACACCTGGCCACCGCGCAGAATCTCCCGCAGCAGCGCCTCTTTGATGACGCTGTTGTCTCGCTGCTGCACAAAGGTTTTGACCGACAGGCGCCGAGCGGGAGGCGTAGCGATGATGGACAGATCGCGGATGCCGCTCATGGCCATGTTGAGCGTGCGAGGAATCGGCGTGGCCGTTAGCGTGAGAATGTCGATTTCAGCTCGCAGGGTTTTGAGCTTCTCTTTCTGGGCGACGCCGAAGCGGTGCTCCTCGTCGATGATCAACAGGCCCATTTTGGGTAGTTCGACGCTCTTTGAAAGCAACTTGTGGGTGCCGATGACGATATCGGTCTGGCCACTTTTGATGCTCTCCAGCGTTTGGGTCATCTCTTTGCCGCCGGTAAAACGCGAGATCAAGCTGATATTGACGGCGGTATCGGCAAAGCGGTCGCGGAAGTTTTCGAAATGCTGGCGCGCTAGCAGGGTGGTGGGCACCAGTACCACGACTTGTCGGCCGGACTGCACGGCGAGGAATGCCGCCCGCATGGCGACCTCGGTTTTACCGAAGCCCACATCGCCGCACACCACTCGGTCCATCGGCTGGGGCGACACCATATCGCCGATGACGGCCTCGATGGCCGCCTGCTGGTCGGGTGTCTCTTCGAAGGGGAAGCTGGCCGCGAAGCGCACGTACTCCTCCCCAGGCGTTTCGTAGATCACGCCCTGCTGGGCTTCGCGGCGCGCATAGATGTCGAGCAGCTCGGCAGCGGTATCGCGGATTTTCTCGGCGGCTTTGCGACGGGCTTTTTCCCACTGATCGGAGCCCAGTTTGTGCAGTGGGGCGAGCTCGTCATCGGCGCCGCTGTAGCGGGAGATGAGGTGTAAGCTGTCCACCGGCACATACAGCTTGGCGCCGTCGGCGTAGGAGAGGGCAAGAAACTCATTGGCCTGACCGCCTGCCTCTAGGGTTTCCAACCCCAGGTAGCGACCCACGCCGTGGGCCTGATGAACCACCGGCGCGCCCTCGCGCAATTCGGAGAGGTGTCTTACCGCCAACTCATTGTCGTCGGTGGCCTTTTCCCGCCGACGGCTTTGGCGCACCACGTCGCCAAACAGCTCGGTTTCGCTGATCACCGCCACATTCGGCTCGGTGAGCCAGAGGCCGCTGCCGACCAAACTTTCGGTGATCGCCATGCGTTGGGTGCCGGCCAGGAACGCTTGGAAACTGTCGCTATGAGGCAACGACAGTGTCAGCGGAGCGAGGACGTCTTCCAGAGCTTCCCGTCGTCCGCGGGATTCCGCGACGAACAGCACACGGGTGTCGGCGTGCTGTTCCAAAAAATTGGCCAGCTCGCTCAACGGCTGCTTGGCGCGGGCGTTGATCGAGAGGGTAGGTAGGGCTTGTGCCAGTGGGCTCAGCGCGTGGCGCTGGGTGTCGTCCTCGGTGAGCTCCAGGCGCGGCCGCGCTTTGATGGCGGAAAACACCTCGTTGACCGGGAAAAAAGCGCGATGGGGCGGCAAGAGCGGGCGCGTCGGGTCGACGCCAAGATTGACATAACGCGATTCGATGGCCTGCCAGTGCTGCTCGGCAGCTTCAAATACACCTGGCAGAAGGGCGACGCGGGTGTCGTCGGTGACGTGCTCGAACAGGGAGGCGGTTTCGTCGAAGAACAGCGGTAAGTACTGCTCTAGCCCGGGAGAGGGGATCGCTTTCAGCGCGTCGTTGTAGAGTGGGCACTGGCGCGGGTCGACGTCGAAGAGCGTTTCGAACTGTTCGCGGAAGCAGGCAATCGCGCTACGACTCAACGAGTACTCATGTGCGGGCAGCAGCTCGATGGTGTCGACTTTGTCAGTAGAACGCTGACTGCCAGGATCGAAGTGGCGCAGTGTATCGATCTCGTCATCGAAGAGATCGATGCGGATCGGTTCGTCCATGCCCATGGCAAACAGGTCGATGATGGCGCCGCGCATGGCGTACTCACCTGGCTCGTACACCGTTTCGACCGCACGATAGCCTGCCCGGGAGAGCGATTCACGAAACGTCTCGCGGTTTAACGTAGCGCCAGCCTTGAGTGTCATTACGCGGCCAGCGATATAGGAGACCGGCGGCAGGCGCTGCATGAGCGTATTGATCGGCACGAGCACGATGCCGCGCACACCATCTTGCAATTGGCGCAGTGTTCTCAGCCGCGCAGAGATGATGTCCTGGTGCGGCGAAAAGCTGTCGTAGGGCAGCGTTTCCCAATCGGGAAAGGGGAGTACGGGCACGCTGCTGTAAAACGCCAGATCCTGCTCCAGACGCTGCGCGCTGGCTGTGTTGGGGGTGATCACCAGCAGTGGCGCATGGGAGGCTGTCTGAGCGAGCGCCAAGGCAGTCGCACTGCCCGGCGGCGCTTTCAGGTAAAGCGTGTCGCGTATCCCTTGCGGCTGAGGCGGTTCGAGCAGAGAGAAAGAAGACATAATTAAGGTATCGTTTTGCGCAGAAACGGAACCAAGATCATACACGATCCGCCCTTTGGCGCAGAGGCTTTGGCGCTATGGGGCGTTAAGATCGCTTGGTCGCTGCATCATTGGCGTTTGTAGTCAATACCCTTTTTCTGTAATACCCCTACATGTTGTGCGACTATCCATTCATTGCGGCACCTTAATAAGCTCCGGATAATACTCGGGACATCCCCGTTCACAACTCAATGAGGCCGCACGTGAGTCAGCAAGCGCTCGAAAACGTTTTTCAGGAATGGCAAAACAACGAAGCCCTGGCGGAGCAAATGATCCCACTAGTGGGGCAGCTCTATCGCCAGAACAACGTTGTAGCCACGATGTTCGGACGCTCTCTGATCAAGCGGTCGGTCATTCGCATTCTCAAAGATCACCGTTTCGTGCGTAAGATCGAAGGGACCGAGCTGTCCGTGGCGGATACCTTTCCCATCGTCAAGGCGATGAGCGAGATGAACCTGGGGCCTGCCCACGTGGATGTAGGCAAGCTGGCGGTCAGCTTCAAGCGGCAAGGTGGCGGTGACCTGAATGCCTTCTTGAACAAGGAGCTGAACGAGATCATCGACGGCTACCAGCCGGGTGCCAGCACGGGTGAGCCAAAAGATGTAGTGCTTTACGGTTTTGGGCGCATTGGACGCTTGCTGGCCCGGGTCATGGTCGAAAAAGCCGGTGGCGGTAACCTATTGCGTCTACGTGCCATTGTGGTGCGTGGTCGCGGGGACGTTGCTAAAGATCTAGAGAAGCGCGCTAGCCTGCTACGCCGTGATTCTGTGCACGGCCCGTTCGATGGCACCATCACTGTCGATGCCGATGCGCGTACCCTGACCATCAATGGCAACGTGGTCCAAGTGATCTATGCGGATTCTCCGAGTGACATCGACTACACCGCCTATGACATCCACAACGCGGTCATCGTCGACAATACCGGTATCTGGCGCGACGAAGCGGGCCTGGGGCAACATTTGGAGTGTAAAGGAGCAGCAAAAGCGCTGCTGACCGCTCCAGGTAAAGGCGATATCAAAAACATCGTGTTCGGTATCAACCACGAGTCGATCGGCGATAGCGACCGTATCGTCTCGGCGGCATCGTGCACCACCAACGCCATCGTGCCGGTTCTCAAGGTGCTCAACGATGAGTTTGGCGTGGTGACGGGGCACGTGGAAACCGTCCATGCTTACACCAACGATCAGAACCTCATCGATAACTACCACAAGGGCGATCGTCGCGGCCGCAGCGCAGCACTGAACATGGTACTGACCGAAACCGGTGCTGCCAAAGCCGTTGCCAAGGCGCTGCCGGAGCTGGAAGGCAAGCTGACCGGTAACGCCATCCGCGTGCCCACGCCGAACGTCTCCATGGCGATTCTAAATTTGACCCTGGAGAAAGGCACCGACGCCGAAGCGCTCAACGACTATCTGCGTCGTATGTCCATCGATTCCGCTTATCAAAAACAGATCGATTTCGTCGACTCGGCCGAGGTGGTCTCGTCGGATTTCGTCGGCAACCGCCATGCGGGCATCGTCGATGCCAAAGCGACCATTGCCAACGGCAACCACGCGGTCGTGTACGTTTGGTACGACAATGAGTTTGGCTATAGCTGCCAGGTCATTCGCATTCTGCAGCACATGTCCAACGTGCAATTTTTGAAGCTGCCACACTAAGCCGATGCGGCTATAGACGCGGTAAGCGCTAAATTAGCGTATCAGCGACATCGGTTTGACCAACGCCACCCTCGGGTGGCGTTTTTTTGTTCCAGAAACAAATGGCCTAGAACGGCACATAGCACTTTTGGAGGCCATCAGGGATGTGGTCATTGGCCGCGCTTATCTTTATAATGCGATAGATTTTTCGGGGTGGTTCAAGCGTGCTTGAGCCTGACTGGTAACGATCTGAACAGCAAAACAAGAATTCACTGAACAGAAAATAAGCATTCGAACCCCTTACCTTCGTATATCCGATCCATCAACTGGGCGAGACTATGATCGAAGTCAAAAAAGGCCTGGATCTCCCCATCACGGGAGCGCCCGAGCAGCGTATTGACAATGCGCAGCCTGTGCGTCACGTGGCAATCCTGGGCACTGACTATGTTGGCATGAAGCCAACCATGGAAGTTCAGGAAGGGGATAAGGTCAAATTAGGCCAGCTTCTCTTCACCGACAAGAAAATCGACGGCGTTCGTTTTACGGCGCCTGCCGGTGGTGAAGTGGTCGCTATTAACCGTGGCGAAAAACGACGTCTACTGTCTGTGGTCATTAAAGTCGATGAAAATGAAGAAGCGATGACATTTGCTTCTCATGATCGTGGCGCTTTAGCACAGCTCGATCGTCAAACCGTTGTCGACCAGCTCGTCGAATCTGGCATGTGGACCGCTCTACGTACGCGTCCTTTCTCACGCACGCCAGCTATCGACAGTGTGCCTGCCGATATCTTCGTCACCGCCGTGGATACCCATCCGCTGAGCGCTGACCCCGCCTTTATCATCAACGAAAATGCTCAAGCATTCGAAGACGGCCTCAAGGTGCTAACCCGCCTGACCGAGGGCAACGTTTTTCTGTGCACCGGAGCAAACGCTTCCGTACCCGGCGGCGATATTAGCGGCGTCAAGACAGAAAGTTTCGCTGGGCCGCACCCGGCAGGCTTGGTAGGCACGCATATTCATTACCTTTCGCCCGTCGCGCTGCACAAAAAAGTGTGGCACATCGGTTATCAGGACGTGATTGCGTTCGGTAAGCTGTTTACCGAAGGTAAGCTGGACATGAGCCGCATCGTTGCGGTGGGTGGCCCGCGTGCTGAAAAGCCTCGTCTGCTGCGCACCCGTATCGGGGCGAGCACCGAGGAACTCTTGGCAGGTGAAATCATCCAACCAGAAGACACCCGTGTGATTTCTGGCTCGGTCTTCTCTGGCGCTGCCGCAGAAGGCAAGGTGACTTACTTGGGTCGTTTCCACAACCAAGTCAGCTTGCTGGAAGAGGGTAACAAGCGCACGTTCATGGGTTGGCTCTCTCCCGGTGTCAATCGCCACTCGGTGATGGGCATCTATCTTTCGAAAATCAAAGGCCTGAGCAATTACGCGCCGACCACTTCGACGAATGGTTCCGAGCGTGCCATGGTGCCGGTGGGTAACTACGAACGCGTCATGCCGTTGGATGTCATGCCAACGCAACTGCTGCGTTCGCTGATTGTGGGCGACATTGAGGTTGCCATGCAGCTTGGGTGTCTTGAGCTGGACGAAGAGGATCTGGCGCTATGTACCTACGTTTGCCCCGGCAAATACGAGTACGGCCCAATCCTGCGTGACAATCTCACCATGATCGAGAAAGAGGCCTGATGATGGGTATTCGACAAACACTCGATAATCTCGAGCCGCACTTCCACAAAGGTGGTAAGTACGAAAAGTTCTACCCGCTCTATGAAGCGGTAGATACGATTTTCTACTCGCCCCCCAGCGTTGCAAAAACCACCGCTCACGTGCGTGATGGCGTCGACCTGAAACGCATCATGATCACGGTATGGATGTGTACCTTCCCGGCCATGTTCTTCGGTATGTGGAACGCAGGCTGGCAGGCGAACACTGCCATCGAAGCGGGTTATGCCTCCATGAACGGCTGGCGCGAAGCCATCATGATGACCCTCGCGGGCGGTCATGATCCCAGCAGCCTGTGGGCTAACTTCGTTCTTGGCGCGACTTATTTCCTGCCCATTTACCTCGTGACGTTCGTCGTGGGTGGTTTCTGGGAAGTGCTGTTTGCCATCAAGCGTGGCCATGAAGTCAACGAAGGTTTCTTCGTGACCTCCGTGCTGTTTGCGCTGATTCTGCCGGCCACCATCCCGCTTTGGCAGGTCGCTTTGGGGATTACCTTTGGCGTCGTGATCGGCAAAGAGATCTTTGGCGGCACGGGTAAGAACTTCCTGAACCCCGCGTTGACGGGTCGCGCGTTCCTGTACTTCGCTTACCCGGCGCAAATTTCCGGTGATGCAGTGTGGGTCGCCGCCGATGGCTACACGGGTGCGACAGCGCTCTCCATGGCGTTTCAAGACGGTATGTCTGCGCTGACCAACACCTATAGCTGGTGGGATGCGTTCCTGGGCTTCGTGCCAGGTTCCGTGGGTGAAGTCTCGACCCTGGCTATCCTGATCGGTGCCGCCGTACTGCTTTGGACCAAGATCGCCAACTGGCGCATCATGCTGGGCGTCTTCCTGGGCATGGTGATCACCAGCACGCTGTTCAACCTGATCGGCTCCGAGACCAACGCCATGTTCGCGATGCCGTGGTACTGGCACCTCGTCATTGGTGGTTTTGCCTTTGGTATGGTGTTCATGGCGACCGACCCAGTGTCTGCCGCGATGACCAACCAAGGTCGCTTGGTGTTCGGTGCCCTGATCGGTGTGATGACGGTCTTGATCCGCGTAGTCAACCCGGCTTTCCCGGAAGGCATCATGCTGGCCATTCTGTTCGCCAACCTGTTTGCGCCGCTGATCGATCACTACTTCGTCCAGGCCAATGTTAAGCGCCGTCTCAAGCGTACTGGCGTACCGGCCGAGGAGACTGCCTAATGGCACAAGGTAACAACTCCATCAAGAAAGTTCTGATTGTCGCTTTCTCGCTGTGCATCGTGTGCTCGGTCATCGTCTCGACGGCGGCCGTGGCACTGCGCCCAGCGCAGCAGCTCAATCAGGAGCTGGACCGTAAAACCAACATCCTCAACGTGGCGCGTCTTTACGAGCCAGGAATGGATGTGGAAGAGACGTTCAGCAATCAGATCACTGCCCGCGTCGTCGAGCTGGAAACCGGTGACTACACCGAACAGTTCGACCCCAGTACCTTCGATGGTTTCGAAGCTGCACGCGATCCGGCCACTGGCCGTACGCTGTCTGGCGATCGTGACATCGCGGGACTCTCGCGCGTAGAAAATTTCGCGACTGTGTACCTAGTAGGCGATCCTGAGAATCCTGACCAGATCGTTCTGCCTATTCGTGGGCAGGGCCTGTGGGGCCGTATGATGGGATTTCTGTCGGTAGAAGGTGACGGCAACACCATCGTTAGTATCACTTACTACGACCACAGTGAAACGCCGGGCCTGGGTGCCGAAGTCAACAATCCGCGTTGGCAAGCCCAGTGGGAAGGTAAAGAGATCTACAGCGAAGAGGGCGACCTCTCTCCTGAAATCCACCTGACCAAAGGCGGTGCGAGTAACGAGCACGAAGTCGATGCGCTCTCCGGTGCTACGCTGACCAGTAATGGCGTGACCAACATGCTGCAGTTTTGGCTGAGTGAAGAGGGCTTTGCTCCTTACTTGGCTAAATTCCGCAGCGGAACCGAGCCATCAGACGCCGAAGACACCGAGACTGACTTCGACGACGTTGAGGGGGCCTGATCATGGCGGATGTAAATGCAAAAGGCGTTTTAACGGCGCCTATTTTCAAGAACAACCCCATTGCGCTTCAGATTCTGGGGATCTGTTCTGCACTGGCGGTGACCACCAGCATGAGCGTGTCGCTGGTCATGTCGCTGGCGGTTATTTTCGTAACCTCTTTTTCGAACCTGTTCGTATCGCTGATTCGGAATCACATTCCGTCTTCGATTCGTATCATCGTTCAGATGACCATCATTGCCTCGTTGGTCATCGTGGTCGACCAGATCCTCAAAGCCTATGCTTACGAAATGTCCAAGCAGCTGTCGGTGTTCGTCGGTCTGATCATCACCAACTGTATCGTAATGGGCCGCGCGGAAGGTTTCGCGATGTCCAATACGCCGGGCATGTCGTTCCTGGATGGTATCGGTAACGGCCTGGGCTACGGTTTCGTCCTGATGGTGGTAGGTTTCTTCCGCGAACTGCTGGGTGCTGGCAGCGTCTTCGGCTTCACCGTGCTGCCGACCATTCAGAATGGTGGCTGGTACGTGCCGAACGGTCTGCTGCTGCTGCCGCCGTCTGCTTTCTTCATCATTGGTCTGTTGATCTGGGTACTGCGCTCTGTCAACCCGGAGCAAGTCGAAGAGAACGAGTTCAAGATGAAGCACAACACCAAGCCGAAGGAGGCCGTGTAACATGGAACACTATCTGAGCCTTTTCGTCGCTTCGGTATTCGTCGAGAACATGGCACTTGCCTTCTTCCTGGGCATGTGTACGTTCCTCGCGGTATCCAAGAAGGTGTCTTCTGCCATCGGTCTCGGTATTGCGGTTATCGTCGTACTGACGATCACGGTGCCGGTCAATAACCTGGTATTCACGTACCTGCTGCAAGAAGGCGCGCTGACCTGGACCGGCATTAGCGGTGCTGAAAACATCGACCTGTCATTCCTGGGTCTGCTCTCATACATCGGTGTTATCGCGGCCCTAGTACAGATCATGGAAATGTTCCTTGATAAGTACGTACCGTCGCTTTACAACGCCCTGGGTGTCTTCCTGCCGCTGATTACCGTTAACTGCGCCATCCTCGGTGGCGTACTGTTCATGGTGGAGCGTAGCTACAACTTTGGCGAGGCCGTGGTGTATGGCTTCGGCGCGGGTACCGGTTGGGCGCTAGCGATCGCTGCACTGGCAGGCATTCGTGAAAAGCTGAAGTACAGCGACGTGCCGGGCGGTTTGCAGGGTCTTGGCATTACGTTTATCACCGTTGGCTTGATGTCGCTGGGCTTCATGTCCTTCTCTGGCATTCAGCTTTAATCGGAGCCGGTTTTCTCGGCAGCCCAGGCTGCCGAGGTACAGAAAACCTACAGCAATAGGAAACCGACATGGTTGATACATCTGTCATCTTGCTCGGTGTTGTCATGTTCACGGTCATCGTTATTAGCTTAACGGCGATCATTCTGGCAGCGCGCAGCAAGCTAGTGAGTAGCGGGGACGTGACGATCGAAGTCAACGGCGACCCCGAGCACACCCTGAAGACCCAAGCCGGCGGCAAGCTACTGAATACCCTGGCGGCCAACGGTATCTTCCTTTCCTCTGCGTGTGGCGGCGGCGGTTCCTGCGCCCAGTGCAAGTGCCGCGTTGAAGAGGGCGGCGGTTCTATCCTGCCGACGGAAGAGTCGCACTTCACCATGCGCGAGAAGAAAGAAGGCTGGCGCCTCTCTTGTCAGGTTCCTGTGAAGCAGGACATGAAAGTAGAAGTGCCGGAAGAAGTCTTCGGCGTGAAGAAGTGGGAAACCGAAGTAACGGCCAACCCGAACGTCGCGACCTTCATCAAAGAGCTCAACTTGAAGCTGCCCGAAGGCGAAGAAGTCGCTTTCCGTGCAGGTGGTTACGTTCAGCTCGTGGCTCCGCCTTACGACATCAAGTTCTCGGACTTCGATATCGAAGAAGAGTACCGTGGCGACTGGGAAAAGTTTGGTCTGTTCGACATTTCCCACAAGAACAACGAGGAAATCATCCGCGCCTACTCCATGGCGAACTACCCGGAAGAGAAAGGTCTCCTCAAGTTCAACATTCGTATCGCGACGCCGCCTCCTGGCACCAGCCATCCCCCGGGTCTCATGTCGACCTACGTCTTCAGCCTGAAGCCGGGTGACAAGGTGACCGTCATGGGGCCGTTTGGTGAGTTCTTCGCCAAAGACACCGATGCCGAGATGATCTTCGTCGGTGGTGGTGCGGGCATGGCGCCGATGCGTAGCCATATCTTCGACCAGCTCAAGCGTTTGAAGTCGGATCGTAAGATCTCGTTCTGGTACGGTGCGCGCTCCTGGCGTGAAACCTTCTACAACGAAGAGTACGATCAGCTGGCAGAAGAGTTCCCCAACTTCGAGTGGCATCTGGCGCTCTCCGATCCGCAGCCGGAAGACAACTGGGAAGGCCCGACGGGCTTCATCCACAACGTGCTGTACGAAAACTATCTGAAGGACCACCCGGCGCCTGAAGATTGTGAGTACTACATGTGTGGGCCGCCCATGATGAACGCTTCCGTTATCAAGCTGCTGCTGGATATGGGGGTCGAGCCGGAAAACATCCTGTTGGATGACTTCGGCGGCTAATGTCTCATCCGCAGACGTTAGACACGGGGCTAGCCTTAGGGCTAGCCCCGTTCGTTTATGGAGTGATCGACATGCACATCGTTGGGAATTTACCCGGAATGCCTGATCATTTTGCATTGGCTGGGGTACAATAGAGGATAATTTTTAAGGCACTTATCGGCGCGATGGCTGTCGGCAGGTAAGGCACTCAACGCAATGTCGGGAGGACCACATGGCAATTTGGCTACTGGTATTCGGTTTTATGGCGCTGATCATGGGGGCCATGGCCGTCGGTGTTTTGATGGGCCGTAAACCCATTGCAGGCTCCTGCGGCGGCTTGAATCAAATCGGCATGAAAGAGGGTTGCGATATTTGCGGTGGCAAAGACGAGGTTTGCGAAGAAGAGAACCGCAAACGTGGCAGCGTGCGCCGTCGTAGCGACGAAAGTCGCGGAGCAGACCTAGGCTATGATGCGACACGCCGTTGAGCCGCATCACGGCTAGTGAATCATGATATACACGCACACACGTTCAACGCTCGCTTAATCGCGGGCGTTTACGTATGTGTTGGCGAAAATATAAAGGAATGAGGAGATCCAAACCGTATGGCGGTTCACAATTACGATGTCGTGGTTATCGGGACCGGTCCCGCCGGGGAAAGCGCTGCCATCAATGCTGCCAAACACGGTATGCGGGTGGCGATCATCGAGAAACAGACCCAGGTCGGTGGTAATTGCACCCACTGGGGCACCATTCCTTCCAAAGCGCTGCGCCACCAGGTCAAGCAGATCATGGCGTTCAATACCAATCGGATGTTCCGCGATATCGGTGAACCGCGCTGGTTCTCTTTTCCCAAAGTCATGGAGCGCTCGCGCGGCACGATCGACAAACAGGTCGAAATGCGTACGACATTCTACGCGCGCAATCGAATCGACCTCTTTCACGGCGTCGCGCGTTTCAAAGACGAACATACTGTTGTCGTTCGCGACCGCCAAGAGGGGATGGAAGAGTTAGTGGCCAAGAAAATCGTCATCGCCACCGGCTCACGCCCTTATCGCCCGGCGGATATCAACTTCCGTCATCCGCGCATCTACTGTTCCGATACCATCCTAAGCCTTTCCCATACCCCGCGTACGCTGGTGATTTTTGGCGCCGGTGTCATTGGCTGTGAGTACGCCTCCATCTTCTCGGGGTTGGGCGTCAAAGTCGATCTGATCAACAACCGCGATAGTCTGCTGTCGTTCTTGGACGACGAGATCAGCGATGCGCTCTCGTACCACCTACGCAAACATGGCGTACTAATTCGTCATAAGGAAGAGTACGAGAGCGTCGAGGGTGACGAGGCGGGCGTGGTGGTCCGCTTGAAATCCGGCAAGAAAATCCGCGCCGATGCGTTTCTTTGGGCCAACGGCCGCACGGGTAACACCGACAGTTTGGGGCTCGAGAACATCGGCCTAGAGGCCAACGGTCGTGGCCAGCTCAGCGTCGATGAACACTATCGAACGTCGATCCCGCATATTTATGCGGCAGGGGACGTGATCGGTTGGCCAAGCCTGGCCAGTGCCGCCTACGATCAGGGCTTGAACTCCTGTAACGAGCTCTTGGAGAAAGAGTACCGCTTCGTTAGCGATGTGCCGACCGGTATTTATACGATTCCTGAGATCAGCTCCTTTGGCCTCAACGAGCGTGAGTTGACCGAAGCCAAAGTGCCCTACGAAGTGGGCAAGGCCTTCTTCAAGGATACCGCCCGTGCTCAGATCACCGGCGATACCGTGGGTATGCTCAAAATCTTGTTCCACCAGGACACGCTAGAAATTTTGGGTATCCATTGCTTTGGTGACCAAGCCTCCGAGATTTTGCATATCGGCCAGGCGATCATGCAGCAAGAGGGCGAGGCGAATACGCTCAAGTACTTCGTTAACACTACCTTCAACTACCCGACCATGGCCGAAGCTTACCGGGTCGCCGCGCAAAACGGTTTGAATCGCGTTTTTTAAGCGCCCATAAAAAGGGGGCTGATGCCCCCTTTCTGTTGCCACACCACTTTCCCACGGTTATGCCTTTACAGCGACTCCAGCAGCTGCCGTGCACGGGGCTGCCATTCGCCTTCGAGCGCAGCGGCACGCTCAAGCGATGCTCGTGCGTCGTCGATGCGCGCTTGTTGGTATTGCAAAATAGCGAGGTTCAGCCACGCTGCGCCCATCGTGGGGTCTAGCTCCGTGGCAGACTTGAACGCGCTCAGTGACGCGCTCGCCTGCTGGTCGGCATACAGCGCATTCCCTAGCGCAAACTGCCCCATCGGGTTTTGCGGGAAGCGCTCGACAAACGCCTGCCAGCTACCTAGTGCCTTCTCGGTGCCATGCTGCTCTTCATAGGCGCTAATCGCTTCCAGAGCATTACGTGCGGTTACGCCCTCGGGTAGGCTGCCCGGCTCGCTGACCACAAAGCCCCAGCGCTCAGAGCGAGCCCAGGTCGCATCGAATCGGCTAAACGATAGGGTATGCCGCTCGATCTCACCGCTACGCAAAACCAGCGTTTCGTTCGGCAAATCAAAACCAATCGCCACCGCATAGTGCCACATGGGAAAGGCGGGCAGGGCGAGGTTCTGCATCACGACGACCGGGTCGCCGGCTTCCAGATGCGTCAGCAGGGCATCCATAGTGCCGCGAATGGGAATCGCCAGCCGTTCGTAGCGGCGTACCGTGGCCAACATCTCTGGCTGCACGCTGCCATCTCGGCCCGGTAAAAAGACCTGAGGAATCAGCTCGTCCAAGCCGACGTCCACGCCTTCGTGATTAAGTACCATCGCCAGGGTTGCCGGGCCGCACTGATACTCGGTTTGGGCGTAAAACGGCACGTCGGTAAGCTCGGTTTGCGGAGTAAGGCTTGCTTTGGTGCTTTCCAGCAGCACGGGGCTGCGAGCACAGCCGGTTAGCAGCAGGATCAGCAGGCTAAACGCCAAAACGCCCGCAGAGCGGGCGTTAACGGTACGGTCCATGGTCACCAATACGTTAGCGAGTGAACGGATAAACATCGGTCAACCCTAGGATGTCCGTTACCAGCAGAATGACGAATACCGCGAACAGCGCGCCGATCACACCGGCACCGGCAGGCAGTTGTTCGAGCTGCTGTGCCATTTGCTGAGCTTCGGCATCGCTAAGGGCTGCAACACGCGCCTCGACATCGGCGGGATTGACGCCCTGTTTGAGCAGTTGATCTTGCACATCGGCACGGGCGAGGATTTCGTTGATACGCTCGCGGTCAGCGCCAGCACGGTCGCCTGCCAAAACAGACTGCGTCGATACCAGATCCATACCTTGTGGAGCGGTAGGGGCCGCCACGACGGGCAGGCTGGTAAGCACTAACGCAGCAATCAAAAGGGTCGAGAGGTAAGCACGCACTGTTTTCATCGTCTTCATCCTTAGACTGATCGGGGAGCAGGCCATCGAGGGCCCGTTAAATAGTATAGAAACAAACAGATGCGGTTTTAAGGTAAAAATGCAAAGTACTAATTATTTGCACTAATGCGATAGGTCCAAGGCGTTTCCGCTAAAATGCCCTTGGCGCCCGCCATGGTCATGGCCAGATCGTGCAGCCCCGGCCACAGCGGTACGACAGAAGCCCCTTTGACCGCCAAATCCAAGCGCTGCGCCATGAGCAGCAGCTTGTGCAAGCGCTTCATAGAGAGTCGGCCAATGGCTTTTTGATAGGCCGGGCGGCGTTTATCGAAAATCATCGGCTTTTGGGTTTTGCAGGCGTGTTCGAAACTCTGTCCCTGGTCGAGATGCTGATGCAGGGACAGCAGGGTGCGCAGCTCGCGGGTCAGCGCCCATAGGACGATGGGCGCTTCCACGCCTTCGCTCTTCAGGCCGTGGACGATCCGCGAGGCGCGGCTGGGTTCGCCCTTCAAGCAGGCGTCTGCCAGATTGAAGACGTCGAAGCGGGTGCTGTCTTCGACGCCTTGAGCAATGTGTTCGACGTTGAGCCGAGTGTTGGCCGGGTAGATCAGCGCCAGCTTCTGTAGTTCCTGATCCGCTGCCAGCAGATTGCCCTCGGTGCGCTCCCCCAAAAGCCGCGCCGCTTCGAGATCGATCTGCAGGCCGTGATACGAGGCCCTATCGCGCAGCCAGTAGCCAAGGCGCGAGGCATCGACCGGCCATACAGGGACAAACAGGCCGTGTTTATCCAGGGCTTTGAACCAGGCGCTTTTCTGCTGCTTGGCATCGACTTTGCCCATACTGACCAGCAGCAGGTCGTCGCTGCCATCCATCATGTCTGCGTACTGCGCCAGCGCTTTGGTGCCTTCCTGCCCCAACTTTTGATTGCCCAAACGCAGCTCCAACAGTTTATTGGAGGCAAACAGCGAGAGGTTGCTCGCGGTTTCCAGTAGCCGTCCCCAGGCAAAGTTGGGCTCCACGTCCAGCACTTCGCGCTCTTCGATACCCGCTTGGCGGGCGGCGGCGCGCACGGCATCGCAGGCGTCACGATGCTGAAGCGGCTCGTCACCCGCCACGATCACCGCTTTCGGCAGCTTCTTGGCCAGAGCGGCAGGCAATTGATCGGCAAATACCTTCACCGCAGCGCCTCGAGATTGGCCAACCGTTCGATGATGCGCTGGGCAAGCTGGCGGGTCAGCGTTTGCTGGGCTTCCTGGAAGAGCGTCTCCCGGTTCAGCAGGTCGTCATCGCTGACGCGGATGCGCGTGCTGGTCGCCACCGTAGCATCGTTCAACGCGTACGCGCCGGTGTCGCGCTGCTGCACCGAGAGCGTGGTGCTCAGCGTTAGTTCATGCTCTCGGCTTGCGCGACCCTCGGTGCCGATGGGCCGCTGCTGTAGCGAGGGCGTGCCCAGCGTCACGCGCCAGGGCGCCCCGCTTGTCACCTCGGTGCCCAGTTGCTGCAGACGTGTGCGAAGCTGCTGAGCGAGAGCGCTATTGTCATCGCCCTCTAACGATAGCGCAGGAAGACGTGGCATGGATTCCGAACCGCGCAGGCGGAACCCACAGCCGCTGAGCAGCACCGCCACCGAGGCGGCAGTGCTTAGGGTCAAGAAGCGACGGCGATTCATCCACTCACCACAATGTTAACCAGCTTGCCGGGCACCACGATCACTTTACGTACCGTTTTGCCTTCCAAATGGCGCTGGACGTTATCGTTTTCCATCGCCAGTTGCTCGATGGCGGCTTTATCAGCGCTGGCCGGAGCTTCCAGGCGGGCGCGAAGCTTACCGTTCACCTGTACCACCAGCTCGATGCTGTCGCGGGTCAGGGCGGCTTCGTCGACGTCCGGCCACTGGGCTTCGATGGCCGGCTGTTCGTGGCCGAACTGCTGCCACAGCGTGTGGCACAGGTGCGGCGTGATTGGGGCCAGCAGCAGGACGCAGGCCTCTAGCGCTTCGCGGCTGACCGCTAATCCCAACTCGGAGGTATCCTCGAACTTGGCCACCGCGTTGGAAAGCTCCATCACGGCCGCAATGGCGGTGTTGAAGGTGGTGCGGCGGCCAATGTCGTCGCTGGCTTTCTTGATGGTTTCGTGGGTCTTGCGGCGCAGCGCTTTTTGGTCGTCGTCGAGTGCGTCGACGTTCAGCGTGCCCGGCGTGCCTGCTTCCAAGTGCTCGCTGACTTGACGCCAGATGCGCTTCAAGAAGCGATGCGCGCCTTCCACACCGGAGTCCGACCACTCCAGCGACTGCTCGGGCGGTGCCGCGAACATCATGAACAGGCGTACGGTGTCGGCACCGAACTTGTCGATCATCGATTGCGGATCGACGCCGTTGTTCTTCGACTTGGACATCTTCTCGATGCCGCCCATCTCCACCGGCTGGCCGTCGCTCATCAGTATGGCGCTCAGCGGGCGGCCTTTCTCGTCGCGCTTCACTTCCACATCGGCGGGATTAAACCACTCTTTACCGCCGTTCTCTTTGATGCGGTAGAAGGTTTCGGCGATCACCATGCCTTGGGTGAGCAGCTGCTGGAACGGCTCGTCGGAATCGACCATGCCGAAATCGCGCAGCAGCTTGTGGAAGAAGCGGGCGTAGAGCAGGTGCAGAATGGCATGCTCGATACCGCCAATGTAGAGATCCACCGGCAGCCAGTAGTTGGCGCGCTCGTCCAGCATGGCTTCGTGGTTATCCGCACAGCAGAAGCGGGCGAAGTACCAGGAGGACTCCATGAAGGTATCGAAGGTGTCGGTTTCACGCACCCAGCCGTCGCCCAGCTCGGAGAACTCCGGCATCTTCTTCAGCGGCGAGCCGGAGGCATCCACGGTGACTTCCATGGGCAGGGCAACCGGCAGCTCGTCATCGGAAAGCGGTACGGTTTGGCCTTCCGGGCCGTACTTCACCGGAATCGGCGCGCCCCAGTAGCGCTGGCGGGCAATGCCCCAGTCGCGCAGGCGGTAGTTGGTTTTCACCTCGCCACGGCCTAGCTCGGCCAGTTTGGCGGCAATGGCATCGAACGCTGCCTGGAACTCCAGGCCGTCGAACTCGCCGGAATTGATCAGCGTGCCGTGTTCGACATACGCACCTTCGGAGATATCCGGCGTGTTGCCGTGCTCGTCGGCGACCACCGGCTTCAGCTCGACACCGTACTTGGTGGCGAACTCCCAGTCGCGCTGGTCGTGGGCAGGCACGGCCATGACCGCGCCGGTGCCGAACTCCATGAGCACGAAGTTGGCGACGAATACCGGCACTTCTTCACCACTCAACGGGTGAATGGCTTTATGGCCCGTGGCCATGCCCAGCTTCTCTTTGGTGGCCATTTCCGCTTCAGAGGTGCCGCCTTTGGCGCACTCTTCACAGAACGCCGCGATCTCGCTGCTCTGCTCGGCGGCCTGTTTGGCCAGCGGGTGCCCGGCGGCCACGGCCACGTAGGTCACGCCCATCAGCGTGTCCGGGCGGGTGGTGTATACCGCCAGCGGCTCGCAGGCGCTGCCATCGGCGGCTTTGATATCGAAGCTCAGCTCGACGCCACGGGATTTACCAATCCAGTTGCGCTGCATGGTCTTGACCTGCTCGGGCCACTCGACGTTATCCAAATCCGCCAGCAGTTCATCGGCGTAGTCGGTGATCTTCAGGAACCACAGCGGGATCTCTTTGCGCTCCACCGGCGCACCGGAACGCCATCCGCAGCCGTCGATGACCTGTTCGTTGGCCAGCACGGTTTGGTCGACCGGGTCCCAGTTCACCGTGGACATCTTCTTGTAGACCAGCCCCTTCTCCACCAGCTTGGTGAAGAACCACTGCTCCCAGCGGTAGTAGCTGGTGTCGCAGGTGGCGAACTCGCGGCTCCAGTCGTAGGCAAACCCCAGTGCCTTCAACTGGTTGCGCATATAATCGATGTTTTGATAGGTCCACTTGGCAGGCGGCACCTGATTTTGGATCGCGGCATTTTCCGCCGGCATCCCGAACGCGTCCCAGCCCATGGGCTGCATGACATTTTTACCCTGCATGCGCTGGAAACGTGAGACAACGTCGCCGATAGTGTAATTACGCACGTGGCCCATGTGCAGCTTGCCGCTGGGGTAGGGGAACATGGATAGGCAGTAGAACTTCTCGCGGTTGGCGTCTTCTACGGCTTTGAAGCACTGGTGTTTGTCCCAGTACTGCTGAGCATCACGTTCGATATCACGGGGGCTGTAATGTGCGTCCATCGGTGTTTTCAATGCCTTGGGGTCATTCGCCCAGCTAAGGGCGCAAAGTGAATAATAGATGACGACTGTCAGATAAGTAGCGTCGATTGTATCCTATGCGGGTGTATCCTTGAACGGCTAGCCGATGATAGGCATCACCTGTGGCAACAAAAGGAGAGGACCCATGGAAAAACAGAACGATCACCGCCTTCGCGAAGGCTACGAGCGCCTGTTGGAGCGCATGCAAGATGGCGCCAACGAGCTCACTTGGGACAACCTGCAAAAGGATTTGGACGACGCCGTTGCCTTCGAAGCCGAGCTGGAAGAGTACACCAAAGACGAGCTGGCCCTGCTACGCGCCTGGGTAGAGCGCGACCTTAAAGACATGCGCTACTACATGGCCGATACCGGCAAGCAGGTGGCAAGCTGGCTAGGAATCGATATCGACCAGCTCTCCCGCCGCGTGGCAGAGTCGCTGCTCTCGATTGCCGACCGCAGCATCGTCGAGCGCGAACGCTTCGAAGACGACCTGGAAGCCGCCCGCGCCGACTACTGCGAAGGCGAAATGGCCGCCCCTGGCTTGATGGCTTGCACCCACTGCGATGCCCAAGTGATGCTCAACGAGGTGGCCCGGCTGGAACCCTGTCACCAGTGCGGCCACCGCTACTTCTACCGCTTCCCCAATAAAATCATCGAAACCTGATTGTTAACCCAGCCAAGCGCCCAAGCCTGCGATCGCCCCCAGCGAGAGCAGGCTCATCATCGCCGCGTAGGGCAGGTTGTCTTTCATCATTCGATAACCGCTCACCCCATAGCGCCCCTGCAGTGAAAGGTTGATACCTGAGAGCGGCCCCACGCTGGTGCCCACCGCCCAGGCGCTCAGCGCCACAAAGGCAAACAGCGTTTGCTCGCCCCCGCTCAAATCCAATATGGAGGCCAGCACTGAAACGCCAATGATCGGGTGCAGCCCCGCCAGCGCGCTCAGCGTAATGGCGGCAAAGCTGGCCATGGCCTGCCAGGTGCCAAAGCGGGCAAACAGCGTCCACTCATCGCCCGCAGCGGCGGCCACCAGCGTCGACAGCCCCAAAGTAAGTAACCCCGCCGCTAGAAACAGCGAGATTTCCCCACGCATGGCGGGCAGGCGGGTCACGGTATGCTGGCGAATGCGCCGCAGGGTAAAGCGCGGCCCTTCCCGCAGGTTGCTTAAAAGCGCCACCCCCGGCAGTAAAAAGGTAATGATGCTGACGATGGTCAGCGACGGCGTGATCCAGAAGTTTAACAGCATCACCAGCGCCGCCATGCCCGCTGGCATCAGCAGGCTACGCGGCGATAGCGAAAAACCATCCACCTCGGCCAAATCGAACCGCCGCCGCAGCTCCAGTGTGGTCAACAGCCCCGAGAGCATGGCCATCGGAAAACCCACCACGGCAATCTGGGCGTACTGCACCGATGGCACCAGGGCAATTACCACCGCCATAGAGGCAAAGAAGGGCGACCAAAGGGCTGCGCTGGAAAGCCCCCGATTCAGCGCCAAGAGCTGCGGTGTGCTCAACGGCGCACGGCGGGCCAAGCGGTCGCCCACCATGAACACCGTCGATAGATTCAAAATCGTGCCGAGGAAATGAACCCCCAGCCAGGTGCGCAGCACGCCGTCCGCCCCCGTTACCCGCTTACCCGGCGCACGCTTGTTGCCCTGGGTGCCAATCAGCGAGATAAAACTCACGCCCACCAGCATGGAAGCCACGAACACGTTCCCCTGCAGCATGGCAGGCCAGTTCACCGCCGCGCCATACACCGTTTGCGCCACCACCAGCATCACCACACCCAGGGCAATCAACACTCCAGCCTGAATGCGTGAACGCTTGGGAATATCCCGCCACAGCAGCGCCACCGCCGCCCACAGCAAATAGCTCACCGCCTGCGCAGTCGCCACCGCCCCGGTAAAGCCCACTATCTGCATCAAAAGCCCCAGCAGCACCAACACCCCCGCCAAGCGCTGCCGCCTCGTCGTCTCTTGCATCTCGATCCCTTACTGGTTGAGTTAGCAGGCTAAGCTGGTTTGCAAGAGAAGGCTAGTCGCAACAGGTGATGGGAGACGAAGATAACTGAGGTGTGGGGCTGCCATAGGTGAGAGATGACCGGATTGATGAATGGCCGTTGTGGGAGGGCGCTTTAGCGCGTGACGATCAAACCACTAAACCAACGATAACGCCACCGATCCCGTAGCGCGACGTAACGAACGAAGTGAGGCACCCGCGAAGCACCGCAACGAGGTGCCGATTGAGCCACCCAAGGCACGCAAAAATTTTCGCAAGATAGGTGACCTAAGCAGATTTTATGAATAGAGTATGACTCAACGAGAAAAACGAGCAGGTACGATAATAGGGAATATGTAGCCTAAGCTAAGATAGTATGTTTTAAAATCAATAGATTAGGTGTTTTTAGGGCTTTGTAGCATCAATGTCTGTGACGGCCCTTTAGTAGGGTTATGTGATGAGCCATATAATTACACTGTTAACAGTCTTTATTTGTCTAGAGTGATTTCTCTTTTAAATTTATCAGGTAGTGTAAAGAATGATTGATTCAGTTTCGCATCTTCTTCCCAATTTTCATGCCATGACTATTTCCCGATATCAGGAGCTTGTGGTTAGCGATTGGTTCTGGCTGGGGATGATGGCGATCATGATTATCGCTATTATTTCACTTTCTCACTATTATATTAAGTATCGTAGAAATGTCAGGCTGGTTGAGAGTTTGATAAAAGGCCAGACGCGGGAAGAGCTGGCCTGGAAGCGGCAGGAAATCCTGGAGAAGGCGCAAAGCTCACGCGTCAAGGCTGGAAAGCTGTGGGAAGAGTTTGACGAAAGCCTGGTGTACTCTCCTGATAGGGATAAGCTTTATAATACTCTTGACGCCGACCATTTCTTCAATGGAAGAACATTAGCCTACGGCTTGACGTCAAGTCGTCTGCTGGCAGCCACACCGACCTTTCTGACTGCGATCGGTGTGCTGGGTACCTTTATTGGCCTGACAATTGGTTTGAGAGGCCTTCAGGTCGATGCTGATGATGTCGATACCCTCAGGGTGGGTATCGCGAGCATGATAAATGGCGCCGCTATTGCCTTTTTGACATCAGTATGGGGTATTGGGCTGAGCCTGCTACTTAATGTTATCGAAAAGCTTGTGGAAAGAAGTGCGCTGAGGCGTATCAACAAGCTTCAGCATACTATTGATTTTCTCTATCAAAGAATGCCAGCTGAGCACTCTCTGATGCATATTGCTGAGTCCAGTCAGGCAAGCAAGGAAGCACTTCAGGAGCTTCACGAGCGCATTGGAGACAGGCTTCAGGAAACCGTGTCAGGAATGAGCGAGGCCATGCAGCAGGCTATCTCAGACTCTCTTAACAATGTCATGGCACCAGCCATACAGGCTCTGGTTGATAATGCAAGCAATCAATCAAACGAGGTCCTTGAAAAGCTTGTTTCGAACTTCATGGAGGGTATGAAGACAGCAGGGAGTGAGCAAACCAAGGCACTTGGAACTGCTGCTGAAGAGGTGAATCAGGCAGTAAGCTCAATGAGTACAAGGATGGATGAACTCTTCACGAAGCTAACTGAGCAGCAACAGAAAAGCGGTGAGCACGTCGAGACCACATCTCGCGAGCTGTCCGAGCAGCTTGACAGGCAACGCGAGACAGCCATGGAGCAACAGTCTGCGCTGGCGGAGAAGTTTGAATCCTTCATGGAACGCATGACAGAGTCGATGGATACCCAGTTCCATCAGGCATCTGAGCGGGATGAGCAACGGAAGCGAGCACATGAAGAAAGTCTTCAGAAGATTTCTGAAGATCAGGCTGCGGCGATTGAGCGCCAGGTTGCCTTGGCAGAGGAACGGGATCAGGTGCGCGCAGCTCAGTTTGATGAGCAGCAAAAGGCTATCGAAGAACGGTTCGGTGGTCTGGTAGAAAAGCTTGTCAATGCGCAGCAAGAGTTGATGAGACAGGTTGGAGAGGCATCCAGAACTGCAAATCAGCACTTGACAGGTATATCGTCCCAATACGAAAAGCTATCTTCCGCGCTAAGCGAGGTGGCAAGTTCTGCTGAACGTAGTAGTCAGAACATGACAAATAGCTCTGCCCAGCTAGGCACCTTGTCGGCTAATCTTCAAAAGGCCACAGTGCTTCTTGATGAAAGGGTCAGTGCCGTCACAGAAAGCCTGGAGAAAGTGTCAACCAGAAATAGTGAAGTGCTTTCTGGCATCTCCGAGCACGCGCGTACACTTGCGAGCATGCAGGAAGCCATCAGCGATGCTGCCCGTCAGCTTGATTCTGCTGCGAAATTCGCCAATGAAGGTTTCAGCGAGCTTGGCAGCCGTAATGACGAGTTTATCCGTAAGCTGCGTGATGAGTTTACGCAGCTTGGTGATTCACTGAGTGAGCAGGTGGAAAACATTGAGAAGCAAGCCGAAGAGTGGCTTAAGACATATAGCCAGGAGGTTCGCGAGCAAGTTTCCGAGAGGATGGAAGCCTGGAATACCAATACGCTGTCGTTTGCCGATCAGATGAAGAGAACTGTCACGGCAATCAGCGGTATTGTGGATGATCTGGAGCGTCGCTGATGAGTTTTAATAGACGTGGGAAGTCTCCAGTAGACGAAGAGAATCCATACTGGATGTCTTTTTCGGACATCATGTCGGTACTGCTGATAATATTTATTCTGGCGTCGGTCGTTCTTATTGTCCAGCTGATGGAAATCAGAGAGCAGTTGGAGGAGCAGCAGCAGGAGTTTACCGAAGAAATTCAGATGCTGCGCCAGGCTGAAGAAGTTCGAAGAACGATATTGCATGAAGCAGCCGAGGAGCTGCAGCGGAGAGGCATACGCGTTTCGGTCAGCGAGAACGATACGGTATTGAGTATACCGAACGACATTCTCGGCTTTGAAACAGCTCAATTTGATCTCGGCCCTCAGTATCAGGATACCGCAACTCAGATTGGTAATGTTCTTGCTGATGTAATCCTTCAAGATGACCGGGTGGATTATCTAGACACTGTGTTCGTTGAAGGTCATACAGATAATCGGCCCTACCAAGGAATGATGGGCAAGGGCAATTGGGGGCTCTCGGCTTTTCGTGCCATTTCCCTCTGGCAGCACTGGCTGGAGGTTCTTCCGGATGGGCGAAGGCTGGATACTTTGATAAACAAGGATGGCCATCCGATATTTTCTGTTAGTGGCTATGCTGATACTCGGCCTGTTACAGAGTTTCAAGAGACAGAAGAAGAGCTCAGGGCTAATCGGCGAATTGATATACGATTTACCATCCGTCGCCCCACCGTGGAAGATTATAGAGCGGTGCAGGATGCATTTGTAGGTGATTCGCAGTGATTTTGCCACCTCTCGAGCTTGTCAAGATAACTTGGGAGTCCTCGTCTCTTGAACCGTGGATTGAGCTTGTCGAATCGACAAGGAAGATTGAAGATGACGTCGGCCGCGGTGATGCCTACCTCAAGGCTGAAGAGAAGCTACTGGATGTGGTAAGGAGCCGAAACTTCGGGGTGTTACCAGCTCTGCTCAAGAAAAGGGTAGCCGTTCGGGCCCTCACCCAGCTGTGGCTCGATGATTCTGACGTGCTCAAGAGATTGATGAGCCCCAGGCTGCTTGAAATCATGGTTGACGCTCAGCAACCCCGGCTAGGTAGAGTGCCGCTTCTCAATATGCTTCAGCTATACTTTCAGGAATTTGACAGACTAGATCGCTATTCCTCGGAAAATGATGATTCCTTGAGGGAAGTATTTGAGGATCTCCTTGTTGACCAGATACAAAAGGTTGAAAATCTGGGCGAAGAGCTGACAGCAGACAATCTGATCTCGGTTGTGAAGCAACAAGGTGACTGGATTCTAAAAATTGATGGGCCGGCGCAGCTTGTCAAGCTGGCCATCAAGAATGGTATTACACTGGAGGATGCGTTCTCGAAGTTTGGATTGAAAGGGTTTGACAGCGGTCGATATGCCGATGTCTGCCGCGCCCATTACTATATAGAAAAGCTTCGTGAGATAGATGAACAAGAATGGTCTCCTGTCTTCGATGAGCTATTGCATCACGACGTCTCCAAAGCGCCATATGGAAGAGAAGGGAAGCGTATAGGGCACGCCGCCCTGGAGGTTCTGATTGACCGTGTTACCGAGGCCAGTGAAGCCTGGCAGGATTTCATGCTGAGCCTTGCCGGCGATCCGCGTGTCTCGAGCAGGGTCAAGAGCTATCGGGAGTGGTGGGCTCCCCTTGGTGAACAAAGGGTAGAAAAGGTGCGTGGCTGGTTTTCCAAACAGGATCTCCGTCTCTTTCTTCAGGCCCTTGAGCAATATGGTGAATCCACTGGTAATTCTGAGCTTAAGAGGATGTTTCCCGCCCGAAGAACCTTTCTGGAAGGGTTGTTTCGACTCAGGATGATCAAGAGTACCAGGTTGATGCTTGGCAGCAAGGCTGAGTATTCAGTCAGGAAGATTTTGAAGAATGAGTTGAAGGTAAACTACATAAAGTTAGACGGGCCGCTTTCCGACAAGGCAATTATTTATCTGGATTGTGGTGATTTTCACTTGATTGAAGGCTCGCATAGCTTCAAGCTTTGGGTGTATCTGGCTCCGCCAAGCCGTAAGTATGTGGGCTATGAAGTGACGAGTCTTTCCCACTTTGAATTAACACAAATGGTGCCTAAGACCTACAAGAAAGACTATCCCAGCCTCGAGTATACCGCCGTTGTTCATAGCCCTTCGACTTGGCAGAACAAGGTGTTTGAGTTTCTGTCAGAAAACGGTATTAGCCTGGATGTTGAAGCCCTCCTCAGCAAGCAGGATTATAGAAGGTATGTGGAGAGGTTTGGGCTTCCCGTTGTGAGGCCGGCGAAAAGGTTTGTATCTAGAGTATCTAGTGAATCTGCCAATAATGTTGGTGCTGATCATAAAGAAAGCCAATCAAATGCTGATCGTGATCAGAGTGTTCTCTCACCTCTGGCCATTCAGATATTGCTTTATCTCCACAGGCACCCTGACAGCAAGGCAAGGGATATCTCCAGGCATTTGGGTCTTCCATTAAAAGCTATCAATCATGTGCTGCATTTGGACCTGAAGGGGTACTGCATACAAGTCTCAAACTTCAACTGGATCAACTCGGGCGAAGGCGAGAGAGTGCTGAAAAGCAGCGGGGTGCTGGGTGATGAAGAATAAGCTTGCTCAAGTCATCAGGAGGATTCTTCCTGACACTACGGATCGCCAAGACGGGCCGGAAAGCTTTGAGATTAGGTTTGATGCTGATGGTGTCAAGCTGTACCTTGAGAAAGTCGAGTTTGAAAGGTTTCTTTCCGGTGGGGGTGCGCCCAACATTAATCTTCAGGGCGTTGTCCTCCGTATGCTTGAGGAGCAGGGTCTCGCCTCGCGATTTCCTAATGGATTCAGTCTCGACGCTAGTGTTGCCGCCTCTCTGGATAATGAGCAGGCAGAAATTCTGGGGCTCCCGCCACGTTTTTCTGGTGAGTTCAAGGTTTCCATTGATGGGCACTCAAGCAGCAAGGCTTTCTCTGTAAAGATACTTCCAGAGCTTGGTGGAAGTAAGGCGCCTTGTCGTATCAAGGGTGCTCTGATGGAAGTAGGGTCTGGTCACCGCTATCTTCTCAACCAGCCGCAGATGCAAGCCTTTCAGGCCCTTGACAGGCATTCACTGCTTCCCGAAAATTTAAAGACGAGCAGTGAGAATCTGTTGCTTCTGGCAACATTGCAATTAGCCAAGCGCAGTGGCATGAATATTGATCTTAGCCACTTTGCACGAATCAATGTGGAAACGGCTGAAGATGTTGGCGTTATTGCAAAGCAGTTGCCCGATGGCAGCCTGGAGCTTTTTCCCAGTATAGGTGAGGGGTATGGCCTTGATGAGATAGAGGGGAGGTTAGGTCAGCTTGATCTGGATGAGCGTGGCGGCGTAATTAGAATAAAAAACAATGTTGTTATACTTGACGAGGAGAAGATGGGTGGTATCAGGGAGGTGATGAGTAATCGCCGAATTCCTGCAGAGAGTGTTGCCGATTTTATCAAATCTCCTTCTGCGTTTCTTGATGCCTCTCTGGTTAATCTGGACATTGGATTCTCGGTGCGGGTGCTTGGTGTAGGTAAGATCAAGCACATGGACTTCGGAGGTCTGGGGCAAGGTGAAAGCGACTGGTTCGGTGTCGAAAGCTCGGCTTCATCTCCTGAGATTATCAATAAACTTGTCAAAAGCCATGAGGAGCTTTCGGAACTTCAGGATAAGATTGATGCAGCATACTCTCAGGGAGCACAGACGATTGACTTCCAAGGAGAGAGTATTGATGTATCTGACCATGAAAAAGTGGAAAGTATTCTTGGCAAGGTGGCGGCTTCACTTGATAAGCCTGAGGAGTCAGCAGCTGCCCCAGAAGACTCTGCCGAGAAAAGTGAAACCCAGGTCGGTGTCATTGTAAAAGATGCCGAAGATGTCGGCGAGAAACTATTAGAAAAGCTCAAGCATCATAGCCATCAGCATCAGGCTGACTGGGAGGCTTATGCTAGACAACCCTTCCCTCATCAGGAAGAGGGTGTTAACTGGATGTTGCGGTTGATTGAGCTAAGTGCTCTCGACGACTCTGAAAGCTTTGAGCGCATTCAAGGCGGACTTCTGGCCGACGACATGGGATTGGGTAAGACATACATGTCACTTGTTGCCATCAATGAGTATCTGTCTCACAGGAAACTGCAAGGTCTTCCGGAGAAACCTGTCCTGATCGTTGCTCCTCTAAGCCTACTCGAGAATTGGGAGCAGGAGGTTTCGCTGACTTACAAGAGCATTCCCTTTAAAGATGTGAAGATATTGCAATCCGGAAGAGATCTTTCTGAATTCAAGAGGAAAGGGGAGAGGCGAGAGTCCGTTCAGGCATCTGAGCTCCTGGACGAGGAGGGTCAGATGGAGCCCGACAAGATACGCTTTGCTCTTCACGTAGGCCCTGATGCAGGTGTGAAGAGGCTTGATGTCAACAGGCGTCTCGTTATTACCACCTATCAAACGCTTCGTGACTACCAGTTCTCTCTCTGCCTCGTTGACTGGGGGATGGTGATCTTTGATGAGGCGCAAAACCTCAAGAACCCCAACACCCTGCAGACCCATGCGGCAAAAGGGCTTAATAGTGATATCAAGATATTAGCGACGGGCACACCTGTTGAAAATTCGCTGGGTGACTTCTGGTGCCTGATGGATACCGCTCAGCCAGGGCTTCTGGGGGATTGGACCTATTTCAGGGATCGCTGGGTAACCCCGATACTTCGTGCCCAAGAGGACGAAAAGGATTTCGTTCGTGGTTCGGTTGGGAGCGACCTGCGCAAGGCTGCCGGTGATTTCATGTTGCGTCGTATCAAGGAGGATCAGCTATCAGCCCTGCCTTCGAAGAGCATTCTTAGTGGCGTGCCTACTGCCTCCCATGGGGCTTCCTATAATCCTAAGCTGTCTTGCTCCATGAATGGTTCCCAGCTCTCGGCCTACAATGAGACGATTGAGTCGTATCGAAAGCGTCGCGCAGAAGAAGACGATGTTCGTGGCTTTGCTCTTTCGACGCTTCAGAAGCTGAGGGCAATATCTCTTCATCCGCGAGCTAATGAACCGTTGCAATCTCTTGTTTCCAAGCCTGGCTCATATCGTATGATCATGTCAGAGTCGGCAAAGATGAAAGTGACCCTTGATGTCCTTGATGAGATAAGATCAGCGCAAGAGAAAGTTATTATATTTATACTTTCTAAAAATGTGCAGCGCTTCATGAAGGTGTGGCTAGACAAGATTTACGGCCTTGATGTCAGTATTATCAATGGGGATACATCTGCGGTAGAAAGAAAAGGTGACAGCCTGACAAGGAAGGGGCTGATAGAGCAGTTCGAATCCGTTGATGGCTTTAACATCATCATCATGTCTCCGGTAGCGGCTGGTGTTGGCCTGACAGTCGTGGGTGCCAACCATGTCATTCATCTGGAGCGTCATTGGAACCCTGCCAAGGAGGCACAGGCTACTGACAGGGTTTACCGTATTGGGCAGAAGAGAGACGTCTACATCCATATTCCAACCGCCTTGCATCCTGAATTTGATTCATTCGACGTCCACCTCGACAGGCTGCTCAGTGGAAAACTGCTGTTGAAGGATGCAGTTGTCACTACAGACGTGGTCAGTGAGAGTGAGGTGATGAAATCTCTTGGCCTTGATTGGTAATCTCTCCATTTTTAGAGGACTTTAAAAGTAGGTTTCAGGTCATCATGGCCAACTTCTGTCGAGGAGTGACTCCTCCGATTCCGGTTTTGGGTCACTCATGATTGTAGTGCCAGAGCCATTGGGTAGCATATTCTTGGTCTTCTTCGGTGATGTCGAACAGAGCGTGTGCAGGGTTATTGGGAAGTGCGGGAGCAGGACTGTTGTTGTTCTTCCGTGAGTGAAGGGATCGAAATGACTTCCGATTGGTGGTGGATGAGTAAACTCTCGACAGCTTTGTGATTTGAACGAATCAGTATCTTCCCTAGGGAGCCTATGGATAAACGGCATATCGTCATATTCGATGGTGTGTGCAACTTCTGCAGCGGTGCTGTGAAGTTCATCATACAGCGAGATCCACAGGGCATTTTTGCCTTCACCCCGATGCAGAGTGAGTTGGCCCAGGAGCTGACGGAGCGCTTCAACGTCCCCGATGTGGGCACGGACACCCTGGTGCTGATCAAGGAGGGTGAGCGTTATGTGCTCTCGGATGCTGCCCTTGAGATCGCCAGAGACCTGAAAGGGCCGTGGCGGTTCTGTCATGTATTCAAGGTTGTGCCAAGGCCGATCAGGGATGCGGCTTACAAACTATTCGCTCGGCATCGCTATCGGCTCTTTGGTAAGAAAAATGCCTGTATGGTGCCGTCAGCAGAAGTGAAGTCGCGGTTTTTGGGTGTCGATACCTGATCCGTGAGGCGGGTTTATTCATTCTAGTGCTGGTGGGGGCGTGGTTGGTGGCTTACCTTCTATCTTGGTGACGCGGCCTCGCGGGTGCCTCGCTAATCGCTCGTTACCACGCGCTACCATTTCATTCGTTGCCTACTCGCGTCATTAAGGGGCTGAGTCTGTGGCACTCACACCATAAGGAAACGGTCACCCATGTCTACCGCTATCGTTCTTGGTGCCACCGGCGCCATTGGTCAGCACCTCGTGACTCAGCTTTCCCGGCGCAATGAGGTAAAGAGCGTCATCGTCATTACCCGCCGAGAGCTGGATGTTGCCCGTGAATTTCCCCACGCGATCGCCTCCAAGCTTCAGCCTGCGCTGCTGGATTTCGAACGGTTGGAAGCTGAGGTTGCCGAGCTGTTGCCCGCCGGTGCCGTGGCGTTCGTAGCGCTGGGCACCACGAAAAAGCAGGCAGGGAGTAAAGAGGCGTTTCGCCGAGTGGATCATGGATTGGTGCTGGCGTTTGCGCGGGCGTGTAAAACGGCTGGGGTGAGTAAGTTAGGCGTGGTGACGGCGCACGGGGCCAATGCGCGCTCTTCGGTGTTTTATAACCGTGTGAAAGGCGAGGTGGAGCGGGATATTCAGGCGCTGGGGTTGCCCTGCGTGTTCTTTGCTCGGCCTTCGCTGTTATTGGGGCGGCCAGAGGATGGGCGGTTGGCGGAGACGTGGGCGAGCGCGCTGTTAGCGCCAGCGTCACGTTGGTTGCCGCGCTCGGTACGGCCGATCGAGGTGCGCGTGGTGGCGGCGGCGATGGTGGACGCGGCGTTGGGCTCAACCGACGGCCGCGCGTCGTTCGTGCTCTCGAATGCGGCCATGCACCAGGGTGAAAGCGCCCAGCGTTAATGCGTGTGGGCGGGTTGGCGGCTGTGCTCCAGCTCTTCGATCATCTTACGCGCGGCGTTGGAAAGAGTGCGGTTGGTGTGCACCAAATAGCCGAGCGGGCGATGAATGGGCGCGGTGTCTACCGGTAGCGCCACCAGCTCGCTGTCGATCATGTTTTCCGGCAGCAGGCTCCAGCCAAGCCCGACGCTGCACATCATCTTGAGCGTTTCCAAATAGTTGGTGGACATGCTCACCGGCAGGGTCAGGCCTGCTTCTTCGAAGCGCCGTTCGATCAGCGTGCGGGTAAAGGTTTTAGCCCCCGGCAAAACGCAGTTCACCTCACATAGCTCGGCCAGGCTCAGTGGTTTACCGTTCACGCGACTGCGCTGGGCAAGCGGATGGTCGCTGGCGCACACGACGCACAGGCGGTCGCGCCATAGCTCCACGACGTGAAGCTGTTCGACAGGATGGGGGGCGAGGGTGACGATGGCCATTTCCAGCGTGCCGTCCAGCACGCCCTGATAGGCCAGTTCGGAGTCCACGAAGTGTAAATCGAGCGCCACTTCCGGGTGATGCTGCGTGTACTGCTTCAACAACGGCGGCAGGCGGTGCAGGCCAATGTGGTGGCTGGTGGCAAGCGTCAGTTTGCCGCCCACTTGGCCAGAGAGATTCGCCAGCGCGCGGCGGCTATCTTCCACGGTAAACAGAATGCGCTGGGCCTTGGGCAGCAGCACGTTGCCCGCTTCGGTGAGCGCGATGCGCCGTCCAATGCGGTCGAAAAGCCGAGTGCCGAGCAGGTCTTCCAGCGTGGCGATGCGCTTGCTGACCGCAGGCTGTGTGAGATGAAGCTGTTCGGCAGCGCGGGAGAAGCTCTGGGTCTCCGCCACGGCGAGAAAGGCTTGCAGGCTTTGGGTATCCACGGCGGCTCCCTGGTTACTATTCCTATTTGGAATCTAAAGTATGAATAACATGAATTGCTTTTATGTGCGAGTCGCGTAACACTCCTGGCATGCCACAGAAGCAGCCCGCAGAGGCTGCCAACACGAACTAGCAGGGCACCGCCCAGGAGAGCCACATGTCAGGCCAAACGCTTTACGACAAACTCTGGAACCAGCATTTGGTGAAGCAGCGCGACGACGGTACGGCGCTGATCTACATCGACCGCCAACTGCTCCACGAAGTGACTTCGCCGCAAGCGTTCGAAGGCCTACGTTTGGCCAACCGTAAGCCCTGGCGTCTGGATGCCAACCTGGCCACGCCGGACCACAACGTGCCCACCACGGTGAAAGAGCGGGCCGAAGGTAACAGCGGTATCAAAGATCCGGTCTCGCTCATTCAGGTGCAAACCCTGGACGATAACTGCGTCGAGTACGGCATCGAAGAGTTCAAGATCAACGACCCGCGCCAGGGCATCGTCCACGTAGTGGGCCCTGAACAGGGGGCCACACTGCCGGGTATGACCGTGGTATGCGGTGACTCCCACACCGCCACCCACGGCGCGTTTGGCGCGTTGGCCCACGGTATCGGCACGTCGGAAGTCGAGCACGTATTGGCGACTCAGTGCCTGCTGGCGCAGAAAATGAAGAACATGCAGGTGCGCGTCGAAGGCGAGCTGGGCTTGGGTGTGACCGCAAAAGACGTGGTGTTGGCGATCATCGGTAAGATCGGCACCGCTGGTGGCACAGGCTACGCTATCGAGTTTGCGGGCAGCGCCATCGAGTCGCTCTCCATGGAAGGCCGCATGACGGTGTGCAACATGGCCATCGAAGCGGGTGCTCGCGTGGGCCTGATCGCCGTGGACGATACCACCATCGACTATCTCGCCAAACGCCCCTTCGCGCCCACTGCCGAGCAGTGGGAAGCCGCCGTGGCCGATTGGCGCAACCTGGTGTCGGATGCCGATGCCCATTTCGATAAAGTGGTGACGCTGAAAGCCGAAGAGATCGAACCGCAGGTGAGCTGGGGCACCAGCCCGGAAATGGTCACCGGAATCTCAGGCCAGGTACCCGATCCGCAAGCCGCTCTGGATGAAACCGTTCAGCGCAGTCACGCACGCGCGTTGGAGTACATGGGCCTGCAGGCGAACCAGAAGATCACCGATATCAAACTGGATAAAGTCTTCATCGGCTCCTGCACCAACTCGCGCATCGAAGACCTGCGCGAAGCCGCCAAAGTGGCGAAGGGCAACAAGGTGGCCGATTCCATCAAGCTGGCCATGGTGGTGCCGGGCTCTGGCTTGGTGAAGCGCCAAGCGGAAGCGGAAGGACTGGACAAGATCTTCATCGACGCAGGCTTCGAGTGGCGCGAGCCGGGCTGCTCCATGTGTTTGGCGATGAACGCGGACAAGCTGGGCGCAGGCGAGCACTGTGCGTCTACTTCCAACCGTAACTTCGAGGGTCGTCAGGGGTACGGCGGTCGTACTCACTTGGTGAGCCCTGCCATGGCCGCCGCCGCCGCCATTGCCGGCCACTTCGTCGACGTACGCACCTTGCCCGCCAACGATGCCACCCACGCGCAGGAGGCCTAAGCCATGAAAAAGTTCGAACGTTTTGAAGGCGTGGTCGCGCCGCTGGATCGCGCTAATGTCGATACCGACCTGATCATTCCCAAGCAGTTTTTGAAGTCCATCAAGCGCACCGGCTTTGGCGTCAACCTGTTTGACGAGCTGCGTTACTTGGATGAAGGCCAGCCGGGCCAGGATTGCTCCAAGCGCCCGCTGAACCCGGATTTCGTTTTGAACCAGCCGCGTTACCAGGGCGCTGAGGTACTGCTTGCGCGGCGTAACTTCGGTTGCGGTAGTTCCCGCGAACACGCCCCTTGGGCGCTGGAAGATTTCGGTTTCAAGGTAGTGATTGCCCCCAGCTTCGCCGACATTTTCTACAACAACGCCTTCAAGAACGGCATTTTGCTGATCACCCTGGCGGAAGAAGAAGTGGATCGCCTGTTTGCTGAAGTGGAGGCCAACGAAGGCTATCAGTTAGATATCGACCTTGAGCATCAGCGGGTGATCACGCCCAGCGGCGAAATTCTGGAGTTTGAGGTAGACGCGTTCCGCAAGCACTGTTTGCTCAACGGCTTGGACGATATCGGCATCACTCTGCAAGACGAAGACGCCATTCGCAGCTTCGAAGAGCAGCACCGCCAGCAGCGCCCGTGGTTGTTCCGCCAGCCAGCCTAGCGTCCACTCACCGAGTAATGGCAAGGGCAAGTCTATGCGAGGGTCTTTTGCCATGGATGGCAAAAGTAGCGCCCAGGGAGGGGTTCACAGCGCCCTCGCAGAGAGTTGCCATGGGCTATGAATATCTAAATTATAAGTGCTAAGGATAGAGCATGACTCATAAAGTGTTACTGCTGCCCGGTGACGGCATCGGCCCGGAAATCGCGGCTCAGGCGGCGCGGTTGTTGAAAGCCTGCCAAGAGGCGGGCTTGGATATCGAGGTAGAAGAGGGCTTGGTGGGCGGTTCCGCTTACGATGTCCACGGCGAGCCGCTGCCCGCTGAAACACTGGAAAAAGCCAAAGCCGCCAGCGCCATTCTGCTGGGTGCGGTGGGTGGCCCCAAGTGGGATAAACTCGAAGACCTTTCCAAACGCCCTGAAAAAGGCCTGCTGGGGCTGCGTAAGAATCTCGGCCTGTTCGGCAACCTTCGCCCGGCCATGCTCTACCCGCAGCTAGCCAGCGCTTCCAGCCTGAAGCCGGAGCTGGTGGCGGGCTTGGATATCATGATCGTGCGGGAACTGACCGGCGGCATATACTTCGGGCAGCCGCGCGGTATCGAAGAGCGCAACGGTGAGCGCGTGGGCTTCAACACCTATGTCTACTCCGAAAGCGAAATCGAGCGCATTGGCCGCGTCGCGTTCGAGATGGCCCAGAAGCGCGGCAAGAAGCTCTGCTCGGTAGATAAAGCCAACGTACTAGAAGTCACCATTCTGTGGCGTGAGGTCATGGAGCGGCTGGCGCCGGAGTATCCGGACGTCGAGCTGTCCCACATGTACGTGGACAACGCTGCCATGCAGCTGGTGCGCGCGCCGAAGCAGTTCGATGTGGTGGTGACCGGCAACATGTTCGGCGACATTCTCTCCGATGCCGCCGCCATGCTGACAGGCTCCATTGGCATGTTGCCATCTGCCTCGCTCAACGAGAGCGGGCAGGGCATGTACGAACCGTGCCATGGCAGCGCGCCGGATATCGCGGGCCAAAACATCGCCAACCCGCTGGCCATGATGCTCTCCGTGGCGATGATGCTGCGTTACTCGCTCAATGAAACGGCGATGGCCGAGCGGATCGAAGCCGCCGTCGGTAGCGTGTTGGACGACGGCTTGCGCACTGCCGATATCGCCTCTGAAGGCATGAAGCGCGTCTCGACGATCGAGATGGGGGACGCAGTACTCGCGGCGTTCGAGCGTTAACAAGCATAAAGCGAGCTTGCTAACTAATTGATTCACCTCGTTGCTTTGTAAACAGACCGCGTCGGCCGCCCTTAGGGGTGGCCGACGTCGTGTCTGATATGTGTGTATAATATAGGTCTCATTCTTTGTTGGAGGACTTCACATGTTGAAAGTCGGTTTCGTGGGATGGCGTGGCATGGTTGGCTCGGTGCTGATGCAGCGCATGCAGGAAGAGGGTGATTTCAACGGCATCGAGCCGATCTTTTTCACCACTTCTCAAGTCGGCCAGCCGGGTCCCGATATCGGCGTGGACGTGCCTCCGCTGAAAGATGCGTTTGCGCTGGACGACTTGAAAGCTCTGGACGTCATCGTGACCTGCCAAGGCGGTGACTACACCAAGAAAGTCTACGGCGACCTGCGTAACGACGGCTGGAAAGGCTACTGGATCGATGCCGCCAGCACCCTGCGGATGGACGATGACGCTACTATCGTTCTCGATCCGGTGAACCGCAACGTCATCAACGACCAGCTTGCCAAAGGTGCGAAAACCTTCGTTGGTGGTAACTGCACCGTGAGCCTGATGCTCATGGGCTTGGGCGGTCTGTTCGAAGCCGATATGGTCGAGTGGATGACCTCCATGACCTATCAGGCGGCGTCAGGCTCCGGCGCCAAGCACATGCGTGAGCTGCTCAACCAGATGGGCCAACTGCGTGACAGCGTTTCCAGCGAGCTGGCCGACCCGGCGAGCGCGATTCTGGACATCGACCGCAAAGTGACCGCTGCCATGCGCGGTGGCGACTTCCCCACCGACAACTTTGCTGCGCCGCTGGCGGGCAGCCTGCTGCCGTGGATCGATACCAAGTTGGATAGCGGCCAAAGCCGCGAAGAGTGGAAGGGTAGCGTCGAGACCAACAAGATCCTGGGTCTCGACAATAACCCGATCCCCATCGATGGTCTTTGCGTGCGTATCGGTGCCATGCGCTCCCACAGCCAGGCGTTCACCATCAAGCTGAAGCAGGACGTTCCGCTGGATGAGATCGAAGAGCGCATCGCCAAGCATAACGAGTGGGTCAAGCTCATCCCCAACGAGAAAGACGCCACCATTGCGGGCCTGACGCCTGCGGCGGCGACGGGTACGCTGCAAGTGCCGGTTGGTCGCCTACGCAAGCTGAAAATGGGCGGTGAATACCTCTCTGCCTTCAGTGTGGGTGACCAGCTGCTGTGGGGCGCTGCAGAACCGCTCAAGCGCATGCTGAAAATTTTGCGCGAGCAGTAAGTGTCCGCGCGTGGGCGCTGCACTTGCATCGCTACAAAGCGCTAGACCATAAGAGGGAAGCTGTTCGCAGCTTCCCTTTTTTTGTCGTATGCCGCGTTCTCACTCCTGGGCTCATAAAAACGGCTTATGCAAAAAGGTGCGTTGAACCTAGCGTCATGGTAAATACGTTATGATAAGAACGAACTAACATAGCTCGTGGCGAACAGGCATGACGCTTGCCAGGAGCCAGGGAATGGAAGGCAGTAGGGGCCGAGATGAACAAAAAGCTGGCATGGTTGTTGTGGCTGCCGCTGAGCGCCGTGAGTCCGTTGGCTTTGGCCGTAGGGCTGGGGCAAGCCACCGTAAACTCAACGCTGCAGGCGCCGTTAGATGCCAGCGTGCCGCTCGTGAACGCCAGCGATGTGGTATTGGACGACGTACGCGTCGAGATAGCCGATGCTTCCGCTTTCCGCGCGCTAGGTTTGGAGTGGTCCCCGCTTGCGGCCAGCGTGCGCACCGAGCTTCAGCGCCTGCCTTCAGGCGCTCGGCTGGTACTGCGTTCCGATCAAGCGGTGAATGAGCCGTGGTTGGATCTGCTGGTCACCCTCATTACGCCCGAAGGGCGACGCACGGAAGCCCTGACGCTTCTCTTCGATCCGCCTAACTATGCTGCCAGCACCGCGTCCGCTGCGGGGGCTACGCCGACGGTCTCATCGGCACCTTCGTCTGCGCCGCCATCCGTAGCCGCTTCTCGACCCAGCAGCGCCGCCCGTGACATCGCCTATGTGGCCAGCGGTGACACGCTTTGGGGCGTGGCGGCCCGTATCAAGCCTGCAGACGTTAGCGTCCAACAGATGATGGTGGCGCTGGTGGATGCGAATCCGACGGCATTCCCCACCGGCAACGTCGACGACATGCGTGCAGGCCAGACACTCAACGTGCCGAGTCGAGAGCAATTGATGGCTCGCTCGCCTGCCCAGGCCGCGCAAGCGATTCAATCGATGCGTCAGTCGTCTTCCGAGCCCTCTACCGTGCCGCCCTCAAACAATGCCCCGGCCTCCCAGCCGTCGGCTGAGACGGCAAGTGAGGTGGCGGCCTCCTCCGCTCCCAACACTGGCTCGCCCGACAGCGCACCTGTGGCGACCGTGCAAGAGGGCGAGCTGGCGGGCTTGACCCTTAACGATCTAGCCGAACAACTGCTAGAAAGCCAGGCCATGTTGCAAACTCTGCTCGATGAGCGTGAAGCCATGCGTGCTGAGATGGCCGCGCTGCGCCAGGAGGTTGCCTCGTTGACGGAGGCGCTGAGTGCCTCTCAACAAGAGACTCGTCGAGCGCTGGCGGCGGCCGAAGCACGTGGAGCGGAGCCTAGCTCGCCCGATATTCAAGCGGTCTCGTCTCCCGTTGCTGCGGATACGCCCGCGGGCGCTTCTGCCAGCCCCAGCATCATCGAGCGGATGGAGCAATATCAGTGGCCACTCGCCAGCGTGGCCTTGGCCCTGCTGCTGGGCGCGCTGATTTGGTCACGTAAGCGCCGTGAGCGGCAGTGGGAGGATGCGCCCGCTCCCATGGGTATCAACGCCGATGTCACGCCCTCCAAGCGTACCGAGCCAGGGATGGCTTCTTCGGCCAACGCGGCCCCGATGGCGTCGTCAGTGCCGCCCGAGGCTTCCCTCTATACGCCGCCGCGCACCGACTCCGCCGTGCCGTCGAGCCACGCTGGATCAGCAGCGTCGGAGGAAACGGGCGGGCCTGACGAGCGCGTCGCAACCGATGACGATGGCCCCGGCCATCACACTGGCAAACGGGCGCCTGACCATTTGGAGCATGGGGATTTTGAGCCTCAGCCTCGTGAGCCGAGCGATCATGAGCCGTTATACCGTGAACCGTCCTACCCTGAGACAACTGATGACGAGACTATCACGGGCGATGAGCGCGACGAATTACGATATGCGGCTGATCAGTATGATGACGCTCCTCTCACGGCGGTGTCCGAGGAGGATGAGGCCGCGCTGGAAGCCGCTTTCCTAGACACCCCAGAGCCTGTCGATCAGATGGCGTCTGATGCGTCCATGCAAGCGTCCATGCAAGAGACCGGTGAGCCACCGTTACAGGACGAGGATCGTGCGCACTACATCGATTACCATCCGCCATCACTGACCCGCGAGGCATCAGGCGGCGAGGAAGGGGCAGACGACCAAGCAGGCGCGAGGTCGTCGCAAGAGAGCCGCGTGGCGCAGCCCCCCCGTGTGCCGGAAGAGGAGTGGGACATCGAAGAGGTGGCATTCGAGCCGCGACGTCGGGATAATAGCTAGTCTTCAATACTCTCCAAATGACGTGGCTCGATGACGCTGTTCTACCACTTTGATGAGACACAACCGCTAGCGGGCCGCTTGGCGATGGGCGTCGAGTACGATGGCTCTCGCTTTTGCGGCTTTCAGCGGCTCAAGCACGCGGCCTCCGTTCAGCAGGCCATCGAGGATGCGCTGGCCAAAGTGGCCGGTGCACCGGTGCATATTTACGCCAGTGGGCGTACCGACTCCGGCGTTCATGCCACCCGGCAAGTCATCCACTTCGATCCCCCGGCCCAGCGCACTGAGAAAGCGTGGATTTTTGGCGCCAACACCAATTTGCCCAGGGATGTGGCAGTACGCTGGGTGAAGCCGGTATCCGATGACTTCCACTCCCGTCTGGGCGCGCTGGCGCGTCGCTATCGCTATATTTTCTTGAACCAAATCAGTCGCCCCGTGCTAGAGCGCGCCAACGTGACCTGGTGCCGTGACCCGTTGGATGCCGATGCCATGCACCGTGCGGCCCAAGCGCTGGTAGGTGAACACGACTTCAGCAGCTTTCGCGCCGCCGGGTGTCAATCGAAAACCCCTTGGCGGCAGATGCACTTTGTGGAAGTGAAGCGCTACGGCCCGCTGGTGGTGATCGACATTCAAGGCAATGCCTTTTTGCATCATATGATTCGCAACATTGCCGGTGCCCTGGCAAGCGTAGGCCGTGGCGCCCAGGACGAAGGCCATATTGCGCGCCTACTGGCGCTGAAAAACCGCCGCCAGGGCGATGTCACGGCGCCTGCTTGCGGCCTGCATTTCGTCGACTCCATCTATGACGAGCGTTTCGAGCTGCCCAAAGAGCCGGTTGGGCCGAACCTGTTGGCCTTCACCGGCGAGTGGACCGGCGAGCGGGTGCTGCCCGACAGCCCTCGTGTTGCCGCACGTCGGCGGCTCACGTTCTCCAAACAGGCCCATCCGCAGCATCAGGAGACATCCTTATGACGCTGAGCGTAACGCGCACGCGCATCAAGTTCTGTGGGTTGACGCGTCCGGCGGATATCGACCGGGCGGTGGCGCTTGGCGTCGATGCGCTGGGCTTCGTCATGTGGCCGCAAAGCCGCCGGAGCATCACGCCAGAAACGCTGGCGACGCTGGCGGCGCAGGTGCCTGCCTTCGTAACGCGGGTCGGGCTTTTTGTCGATCAGTCCGCAGAGTTCATCGAGCAGTGCCTGCCGCACTTGGATTTGATCCAGTTCCATGGGGAGGAGTCGGCGGCGTTCTGCGAGCAGTTTGGTCGGCCTTGGATCAAAGCGTTACGCATGCGCGACGGGCTTGATTTACACGACGCCGCGACGATCTATGGCGGTGCCCAAGCGCTGCTGTTGGATGCCTATCGACCCGGTGTACCAGGTGGAACTGGTGAGACCTTCGATTGGTCTAGAATCCCCGCAACCCTGGCAAAACCTGTTATTCTCGCCGGTGGACTGACCGCCGATAACATTGCCAGGGCGGTCAACGACGTGGCGCCGTATGCGGTCGATGTGTCGGGCGGTATCGAGGCATCTCCCGGCGTGAAAGAGGCCGACTCGATGGCCGCTTTCGTTCGCCACGTGGCGCAGGCTGACATCCGCTAAACGTGCTTGCGCGCACGCACTTTTCGATGCGCTTCCCACCGGTCGTGGGCGAGCCAGACACTATTCATTCATTTGCCTTTTCTGGCGATCTCGTGAGGTATGCCTGTGACTGTCTCAGCAACAGAAACCAAGTTCAGCGACCTGACCCGAATGCCGGATGCCCGCGGTCATTTTGGCCCCTACGGCGGCCGGTTCGTGTCAGAAACCCTTAGCTTTGCTCTTGAAGAACTGGAGCAAATCTACCTCAGCCTGCGCGACGACCCGGATTTCCAAGCCGAATTCGATCGTGACTTAGCTTACTACGTGGGCCGTCCGTCGCCGCTGTATCATGCCAAGCGCTGGTCTGACTCGCTGGGCGGGGCACAAATTTGGTTGAAACGTGAAGACCTCAATCACACCGGTGCTCACAAGGTGAACAACACCATCGGTCAGGCGCTGCTGGCGAAAAAAACCGGCAAGCCTCGGGTGATTGCCGAAACCGGCGCTGGCCAGCACGGCGTGGCGACCGCCACCGTCGCCGCCCGACTCGGGTTGGAGTGTGACGTGTACATGGGGGCGGAAGACGTGCAGCGTCAAAAGCTCAATGTTTACCGCATGCGCTTGCTGGGTGCCCGGGTCATTCCGGTGGAGTCGGGCACGCGGACGCTGAAAGACGCCATGAACGAAGCCCTGCGCGACTGGGTCACCAACGTCGATAACACCTTCTACATCATCGGCACCGTGGCGGGCCCGCACCCATACCCGCAGCTGGTGCGCGACTTCAATGCCGTGGTAGGTCGCGAAGCTCGCCGTCAGTCGCTGGAACAGATTGGCTGTTTGCCGGATGCGCTGATCGCCTGTGTCGGGGGTGGTTCCAACGCGCTGGGGCTGTTCTACCCGTTCGTCGAGGATGACGCCGTGGCGATGTATGGCGTGGAGGCCGGAGGCGATGGGGTCGAGACGGGCCGTCACGCTGCACCGCTATCCTCGAATGCGCCACGCGGCGTGCTGCACGGTAACCGAACCTATCTGATGTCCGACGAGGGCGGGCAAGTGTCGGACACGCACTCCATTTCGGCGGGCCTGGATTATCCCGGCGTTGGCCCCGAGCACTCGCTGTGGAAAGACGTCGGCCGGGTCAACTACGTGGCTGCGAACGACAAAGAAGTGCTGGAAGCGTTCCGCGAGCTGACCCACATGGAGGGCATCATGCCCGCGCTGGAATCGGCCCATGCGTTGGCCCATGCCAAGGTGCTGGCGCCCACCATGCGCCCAGACCAGCATATCGTGGTGAATCTCTCGGGTCGCGGTGATAAAGACATCATGACCGTGGCGAAAATCGACGGCATCGAGTTTTAAGGGCGAGCATGAATCGTATTGACCAGCGTTTTGCAGAGTTGAAACAGCAGGGCCGTAAAGCCCTCATTCCCTACATCACCGCAGGCGACCCTGCACCGCAGTATACCGTGGGCTTCATGCATGCCCTGGTGGAAGCAGGGGCCGATGTGATCGAGCTGGGCGTGCCGTTTTCCGACCCCATGGCCGATGGCCCGGTGATTCAGAAAGCCTGCGAGCGGGCGCTCAAACAGGGCACTCGTTTGGTGGACCTGCTGGAAATGGTGGCCGAGTTTCGTCAAACCGATACCACCACCCCCATCGTCTTGATGGGGTATCTGAATCCCATCGAGCGCATCGGTTATGACGTGTTTGCTGACAAAGCGGCAAGCGTCGGTGTGGATGGCGTCCTGGTGGTGGATATGCCGCCCGAAGAGGCCGACGAGTTCGGCCCGCTGTTGAAAGCACGTGACTTGGCGGCGATTTTCTTGGTTGCGCCTACCACTTCCCATGCCCGTGCCGCTACAATATGCGCCCACGGTGAGGGCTACCTTTATTATGTTTCGCTGAAAGGCGTCACCGGTGCGGCTACGTTGAACGCTGAAGACGTGGCCGAGCACCTTGCACCATTGCGCGATATGACCGATCTACCGCTTTGCGTCGGGTTTGGTATTCGCGATGGTGTGACGGCTGCCGAAGTGGCAAAAGTCGCCGACGGCGTCATCGTAGGCAGTGCATTGGTGAACCGTATTGCCGATAGCGTCGATGCGCCTGAAACGATTGCCGGGCAATTGAAAAGCGTGCTAGCAGACATGCGCACCGCCATGGACGCCTAAGCGCGTTCCTCATCGTCTACACTGAATCGATTGACGACACTCATCAGGCTTGGCGTGGCCAAGCCTTGACGTACACGGAAGCCTTTTTGATATGAGCTGGTTAGACAAGATCGTGCCCTCCATGGGGCGTATCCAGCGTAAAGACCGTCGTGCCAGCGTGCCCGACGGCCTCTGGCGTAAATGTCCCAAGTGTGAAGCGGTTCTCTACCTACCTGAGCTAGAGAAGCATCACAGCGTCTGCCCCAAGTGTGAGCACCACCTACGCTTGACGGCACGCAAACGCTTGGACTGGTTCCTGGATAAACAGGGGCGCGAAGAGATCGCGGCAGAGATCGAGCCGAACGACCGCCTGAAATTCCGCGATTCCAAGAAGTACAAAGACCGTCTGACCGCTGCGCAAAAAGAGACCGGCGAGAAAGATGCGCTGGTCGCGATGCGCGGCGAGCTGGAAGGTTTGCCGATCGTTGCCGTGGCATTCGAGTTCACTTTCATGGGCGGCTCCATGGGTGCCGTAGTGGGCGAGAAATTCGTTCGCGCGGCGACCATCGCCCTCGAAGAGGGCATTCCACTGGTCTGCTTTGCCGCATCGGGCGGTGCACGGATGCAAGAAGCGTTGTTCTCGCTGATGCAGATGGCAAAAACGTCGGCAGCCCTCGAGAAGCTCAAGCAGGCGGGCGTTCCCTATATTTCGGTATTGACCGATCCTGTATTTGGCGGCGTATCGGCCTCTTTGGCGATGCTGGGCGACTTGAACATCGCCGAGCCGAATGCACTGATCGGTTTTGCGGGCCCCCGAGTGATCGAACAGACCGTACGAGAGACGTTGCCGGAAGGCTTCCAGCGCAGCGAATTCTTGCTGGAGCACGGTACGGTCGACATGATCGTTCACCGCCACGACATGCGCGCACGGGTAGGCGGCGTACTGCGTAAGCTCACGCATCAAAGCGCTCGCCCGGTAAACGATGAATCGTCAGACGCCGAGGTGGTAGAGCCGGTCGTGAATGAAGAGCAGTTGGCCGATGCCGCTGAAGCACCTGCCAAAAGCACGGGTAATGCAGAGGCGCGTCCTGCATCGAGCGATGACGCGTCACGCAATGCCTAATACGTTAGCGGAGTGGCTTGATTACCTGGAATCCCTGCATCCCGTTGGGATCGATATGGGGCTTGAGCGGGTGTCGCTGGTCGCCGAACGTATGGGGCTGTTGGATCGCCCCATCGCCAAGCGAACCATCACCGTGGCAGGCACCAACGGCAAGGGATCGACGCTTGCCATGATCGATGCGTTGGCACGTGGCCACGGCTTGCGTACGGGGACTTATACCTCTCCCCATCTATTACGTTACAACGAGCGCGTGACCGTCGACGGTCGTGAAGCCAGCGATAAACGCTTGGTCGAAGGTTTTCAGCAGGTTGAAGTCGCGCGTCTTCAAGCGCCTGCCGTCAGCCTGACCTATTTCGAAGCTGGCACGCTTTGCGCGCTATGGTGTTTGGCACAGGCCGATTTGGACTTGGCCGTGCTGGAAGTTGGCTTGGGTGGACGTTTGGATGCGGTGAACATCATCGATGCAGACGTGGCAATCGTTACGACCATTGCGCTGGATCACGCCAACTTTCTCGGCACGGATATCGAGCAAATTGGCCGCGAAAAGGCCGGGATCTTTCGGCCGCTCAAACCCGCAGTGCTGGGTAGTCAGTCTCTGCCCGCAAGCGTGCTCGACTCGGCGATTGCCATCGCTGCTCAAAGCTACGTATTAGGGGCGGCGTTTAGCCATAGCGCAGGTGACGTTGCTGGGGCGCCCTGGTGTTGGCACGGTTTGGCCACCGATGGTGGGACGCTTTCGTTGGACGGTCTGCCGGATCCTGGGCTTCCGATCGACAATGCAGCCACGGCACTGCAGGCGTTGACACTGGCGGGGGTCACGCTGCACGTCGATACCGTACGCAAAGCGCTCCGGACGGTCACGCTGTCTGGGCGGATGCAGTGGGTAGGGCAGTGGTGTTTGGATGTGGGCCATAATCCTCACGCCGCTCAGTACGTTGCTCGCCGCTTACCGTCACCCCCTAAGCGCGGCCGCCAGTGGGCCCTGATTGGCATGCTGAACGATAAGGATGCCGACGGGGTCATCCAAGCGCTGTTACCCCGAGTGACCGATTGGGTGTGTGTGACTCTTGCCGGGGAGCGTGGCCGCACGGCGGCGGAGTTAGCCGAACGTATTACGTCGCTGGGCGGACACGTGTATGATTGCGCCGACTCCCCCGCGGCGGGAGCTGCCAAGCTTGCCAAGCAGCTCGCCCCAGAAGACCGCGTGCTAGCCACTGGCTCTTTCTTCACGGTGGCTGAGTTATTGGCCATGCCGCTGCCGCAAGCCATGCTGTCAGCGCGTTAAGCTCGATGGAGAGGGATATGAAATACGGTAAAACGGAACGCATTAGTGGCATCGTGATACTGCTGGCGCTACTGGCGATTGTCGTCCCTTGGTTGATGAGTGACCCTGCCCCTCGGGAAGAGCGCCCTCAGCCGACCTTCGTCATCGAGCAGCCCGTGGACGTCGCTCGCCAAGAGGTACCCGCACCACAAATGCCCGAATCCATCGCGACGCCCGCTCCCTCCGAACCCGTTGAAACGGATGAAGCGCTCGAAGAGCCCATTGACGAGATGCCTCGTGCACCGCAAACCGATCAAGTCGTTCGCGCCGAAACCTCGTCGACGAATCCGGGGACGTCCGAACCGGCGTCCTCTTCATCAGCGCCAGAACCAGCCTCTCCACCGCAAGAGGATCCGATCGCCGCTTTGGTGGCTGCCAACGAGAGCCGAAATAGCAGCAACGGTAACACCCGTAGCGCTTCTTCGGGCCCGGCTGCCCAGCAGCAGGGTGAGTGGGCCGTTCAGGTGGGTAGTTTTGGTGATACCGCGAACGCGCAACGTATTAGTGATCAGCTCAGTGGGGAAGGCTTTCGTGTCTTTCAGCGCGCGCGTGACAATAACCTGACCACGGTTCTCGTTGGTCCTTACGCCACCTCCGAAGATGGTGAAGAAGCCATGGCGCTCATCAAGCAGCGAATCAATGTTCAAGGTTTGCTCGTGCGAGTAAGAGATTGACCATGGCTTTGACTTGGATCGATGCTCTGTTTCTAGCGGTTCTTGCGCTATCCATGCTGGCGGGGTTCGTGCGTGGCTTCGTACGTGAATCGTTGGGTTTGGCGGCCTGGGTAGTGGCGCTGATGGTGGCGCGCGTGCTGGCTGAGCCGGTGGCCGAGCTAATGAGCGGCTTTATCGATAGTTTCGATGCCCGTTTAGTGTTGGCGTTCGTGCTGGTGATTTTTGCCGTCATCCTATTATGTGGCATCGTCATCCGCGTGGTGCACGCGGCCGTCGAGTGGGTAGGCATGGGCCTACTGAATCGTTTTGCAGGGGCCGCGTTCGGTGTCGCCCGAGGGGCAGTGATTCTGCTGGTGGCCACCGTGTTGATCACGTTGACGCCCCTGGCAGAGTTACAAGCGTGGCAGCAGGCTTCGTTGAGGCCCACGTTCGTCGAGCTGCGCGATTGGGCGGTCAGTCAGCTCGACCAGTGGGAGCGCGAACTGCCCACGCCTCCCGAGTCGCTGCGCGATATTTCGCTACCCGAGCTGCGTCGCCCGCAGCCAACGCTCCCGTCAACCGGATCGGCGGACGAAGACTCGGGCGCGCTATAAAGGGTGTTTGAATTCTCTTCACTGGCGCCCTGGGCGGTGCCAGTGTTTATCCGTTAGATGAACGTCGGGCTTGCGTCCGTAAGCCATGGTATCAAAGCGAGGTAACAGGAATGTGCGGTATAGTGGGCCTTCTGGCCAAGCAGGCGGTAAATCAGGGAATCTACGATGCCCTGACCGTACTTCAGCATCGGGGCCAGGACGCTGCCGGCATGATGACTTGGAGCGAGGGACGCTTCTTACTGCGCAAGAGTAACGGCTTAGTTCGTGACGTTTTCCATACCCGCCACATGGCACGCCTGAAGGGTAATCTGGGCATTGGGCACGTCCGTTATCCCACGGCTGGCTCTTCTAGCGAGGCCGAATCGCAGCCTTTCTACGTTAACTCCCCCTACGGTATCGCGCTTGCGCACAACGGTAACCTGACCAACTCCGAGCAGTTGAAGCAGGAGCTGTTTTCGACCGATCTTCGCCACATCAACACCAGCTCCGACTCCGAGGTGCTGCTGAACGTGTTTGCCCATGAGCTGGGCAAACAGGGCCTGCATCTTGAAGCAGAAGACATTTTCGATGCCGTTCGTAGAGTGCACCGGCGCTGCAAAGGCGGCTACGCGGCGGTCGCGATCATCAATGGCTTTGGCATGGTGGCGTTTCGCGACCCCCACGGCATCCGTCCGGTCGTCTTCGGTACCCGTCAAAATGCCGATGGCCAGGAGGTGATGATTGCCTCTGAATCCGTGGCGTTGGACGTTGGCGGCTTCGAGCTCGAGCGCGATCTGGCTCCTGGTGAGGCGATTTTCGTCGATATGCAAGGCCAGGTGCACACTCAGGTTTGCGCGGATCGCCCTCAGCTTCGCTCGTGCATTTTCGAACACGTCTACCTCGCGCGCCCCGACTCGATTCTGGACGGCGCCTACGTGTATGGCACACGCATGCAGATGGGGCGCAAGCTGGGCGACCGCATTCTGAACGAATGGCCGGACCACGATATCGACGTGGTCATCCCGATTCCCGATACCTCGCGGACCTCGGCACTCGAAATGGCGCAGCATCTCGGCGTGACCTACCGCGAAGGTTTCATGAAAAACCGCTATATTGGCCGTACCTTCATCATGCCGGGGCAGACCCAGCGCAAGAAGTCGGTGCGCCAAAAATTGAACGCGATCGATGTAGAGTTCAAAGGCAAGAACGTACTGCTGGTTGACGACTCCATCGTTCGGGGCACCACCTGTAAACAGATCATTCAGATGGCTCGCGATGCCGGGGCCCGCAAGGTCTACTTTGCCTCGGCAGCGCCGCCCGTGCGCTACCCCAACGTCTATGGGATCGATATGCCGGCGGCCACCGAGCTCATCGCCCACGGGCGTACCGAGGACGAAGTCGGCCAGTTGATTGGTGCGGACCGCATTTTCTATCAAGATCTGGAAGATTTGAAAGACGCCTGCCGTGAAGTGAATCCTGATATGGAAGCCTTCGACTGCTCGGTGTTCGATGGTAACTACGTGACCGGCGACATCGACGATGCCTATCTGGCCGTTTTGGAGGCGAGCCGGAATGATGCGGCGAAAGATCAGAGCGCGGGTGACCACGCGCTGGTCGATATGCATAATCAAGACGATGATCTGGACGATTGAGCGTGATGCTCTGCGGTGACGAGGTCATCGTAGGCATTCGGTTTGGTTGATGTGCACACGATGTGTGCAGCGTTACGATACAGCGGTTGGAATAAGGGGCTCTGCCATGCACGACGATAGCCACCAAGATGAGTGGTCGCTCGAAACGCTCGCTATTCGCGCGGGGCATCACCGTACGTTCGAGCAAGAACACGCTGAGCCGATATTCCCGACGTCGAGCTTCGTGTATGAGAGCGCGGCCGAGGCAGCACGCAAGTTTGGTGGCAAAGAGCCCGGTAATGTGTATTCGCGCTTCACCAATCCGACCGTTCACACCTTCGAGCGCCGGTTAGCGGCGCTCGAGGGCGGCGAGCGCTGTGTGGCCACCAGCTCGGGAATGTCGGCGATTCTCTCGACGGCGTTGGCGCTGCTATCGGCGGGGGATGAAATCGTTGCATCCCGCTCGCTGTTTGGCTCAACGGTCAGTCTGTTCGATAAATATTTGGGCAAGTTCGGTATCACCACCCGCTATGTCGAGCTGTCCAATTTGGCCGCTTGGGAAGCGGCGATCAGCCCCGCGACCAAGCTGATGTTTGCCGAAACGCCCTCCAATCCACTTTCCGAAGTGGCCGATATTCCGGCCCTGGCAGCGCTTGCCAAGCGCAGCGGTGCGCTGTTGGCGATCGATAACTGCTTTTTGACGCCCGCGTTGCAAAAGCCCATCGCGCTAGGCGCCGATTTGGTCATTCACTCCGCGACCAAGTACTTGGACGGACAAGGCCGCGCAGTCGGTGGTGCGGTCGTGGGGAAGCATGACGTATTGGAAGAGGTCTTTGGCGTCGTGCGCACCTGCGGGCCGTGCATGAGCCCGTTCAACGCGTGGATATTCACAAAGGGATTGGAAACACTCTCGCTGCGCATGAAGGCACACTGCGACAATGCCCTGACGCTGGCGCGTTGGCTCGACCAGCACCCGGCGGTGAATCGCGTTTATTACAGCGGTTTGGAAGCCCACCCGCAGCATGCGCTGGCGAAACAGCAGCAGCAAGGTTTTGGTGCAGTGCTCGGCTTTGAAGTGAAGGGAGGGCAAGAGGGGGCGTGGCAGGTCATCGATGCCACGCGTATGCTCTCCATCACGGGTAATCTGGGGGATGTGAAAACCACTATCACTCACCCAGCGACCACGACCCATGGCCGTCTCTCCGAGGCACAAAAAGAGGCCGCTGGCATCGCGCCTGGGCTGATTCGTGTCGCGGTGGGGCTCGAAAGCCAAGAGGACATACAGCGCGATTTGGCGCGTGGCTTGGATGCGCTATTAGCTCGCTAAGTCCATTACCTCGGAAGCTCACAAAAAAACCCACCGTAAGGTGGGTTTTTTGTTGCTCTAACGATCGTTGCGCGCAGGCTTATGAGGCATTGCGGTGCGGCAAGTCAGATTGCGCGATTTGGCTGTCGCGGTCGTTAGAGGCATGCGCTTCCGAGCTGGGCTCAGCCACGCGATTCTTGGCAGCGTCACCGTTCACGAGCGTCAAGTCTGCAGGCGTCATGTTAACGCTCTCGACACTGTAATTAGCCGAAGAGCTGGCGTGGACGATTTCGTTAAGCTCTGCGGAGCCTTGCTCGGCGAACGCGGCGGTGGACGACAATGCAACGGCGATGGCGGAAATAAGGGTCAATTTTTTCATCTGTCATACTCTCTATGGATAATAAAGTCGTTTTGGTCGCTGTGACGTTGTGCGTCAGGACGTGCACTAATAATAAGCGCACTAAACAAATAGTAAAATTGATTAAAATTGCAGGATTTGTTCGAATTTTTAAACTTTTGTCTAACGTGTTCGGTTGGGGTATGTCGCTGGCTGCGCATGACTAGAGGGCGAGATCCTTAGCGGCGTAAGCAATGGTTTTTACGAACGAAGTATTCTGCTTTTTTCAGCAGAGTTTTTAGCGGTGAAACGGTATGCTCTTAACACATAAGATAAGAGCGACATGCGAGCAGTTTTACACGGGGAATCAAGGATGTTGCGGAACACGCGCAGCGGTTGGGGTGTCATTAGTATTCTTTTTCACTGGTTGAGCGCCCTGGCGATCGTAGGGTTGTTCATTTTAGGGTGGTGGATGACGGGATTGGGTTACTACGATCCCTGGTATAACCAAGCTCCCTGGATTCATCGTTCGATAGGTATTTTGCTACTTCTGGCTACCGCTGGACGGCTGGTATGGCGCTGTATACAGCCGACCCCTGCAGCAGAAGGGAATCGCCTCGAGCGAATGGCTGCGCACCTTGGCCATATAGCGCTCTACGTGCTGTTATTACTGGTGTTGACTAGCGGCTATTTGATTTCCACCGCTAACGGCCGTGGAATCAGTGTGTTTGGTTGGTTTGAAGTACCTGCGGTGCTGTATGACTTGCCCAACCAAGCAAGTCTGGCGGGAGACGTACATTGGTACAGCGCGCTGGCATTAATGGTGTTGGCTGGCGGCCACGCCCTGATAGCGTTGATACATCACTACCGCTATCGCCATGCAACGCTAAAACGAATGATGAGCCCGCGCTACAGCAAGACGAATTTGTGATGGGATGACCATTTTTTGAACGCTGTTGGAGTTCTCGAACGTGGCTCCGATAGTGCCCATAAGGAAAGAGAGGAGATGGACGTTATGATGAAGAAAAGCGTAATGGCAGCAGCGGTAGCGGCAGCAGCACTGGTTCCACTGAGCCAAGTGCAGGCCGCCGATTATCAAATTGACACCGAAGGCCAGCACGCCTTTGTACAATTTAAAATCAACCACCTGGGTTTCTCCTACATTCTGGGTAGTTTTGAAGAGTTCGATGGTCAGTTCTCCTACGACGCCGACGATCTAGCATCCTCCTCCGTCGAGATGGAAGTGCAGGTAAACAGCCTGAACAGTAACCATGCCGAACGCGACCGCCATATTCTGAGCGGTGACTTCCTCAACGCCAGCGAATACCCCACGGCGACCTTCACATCGACCGGCTTCGAACCCACCGGTGACAACGAGGGTGTCGTCACCGGTGAGCTGACACTGCACGGCGAGACGCAAGAGATCGAAATGCCGGTCACGCTGATGGGAGAAGGTGAAGACCCCTGGGGTAACTACCGCGCAGGCTTCGAGGGTAGCACCATGCTGACCCTGGGCGATTTCGGCATCGACATGAGCGATTTCCCGGAAGCCATGCATGACGTCGAACTTTATGTAACGTTCGAAGGTATTCGCCAGTAAGCGATACCGTTCAAGAACGCTGCCACCCTTGCGGGTGGTGGCGTTTTTTGCGTTTAGCCTTTCCATTTTCTGACATTTAGGAGTCCGTTTTTGGCAGCAGTGATGCAACAACGCGAGTTGGCGATAACCCTATGGCGGCAGACCTGGCCAATGGCCATTGGGGTGCTGGCGCTATTGGGTTTTCAGCTTGTGGACAGTGCGTTCATCGCACGCCTGGGCACTGCGCCGCTGGCGGCGCAATCGTTTACCTTTCCGCTTTCGTTTCTGATCATTGGTATTCAGGTGGGCATGGGCATTGCCATTGCCGCGCTGATCTCTAGAGCATTGGGTGCTGAGCAACAGGCGAGAGCCAAGCGGCTCTCCTGCCTAGTGCTGATGGCTGGAGGGGGCGTGATTGCGCTACTTGCTCTGATACTGTGGTGGCTGGAAGTGCCGCTGTTTCGAATGCTGGGGGCAGATGACACGGCATTGGTCTACATTCGGGCCTACTGGGGACCTCAGCTTTTGGCGGCTTGGTTAGGAGCCGTGCTTTACTTCATGTACAGCGTCTTTCGCGCCCATGGCGATACCCGAATGCCTGGGAAAATGATGGTCATCAGTAGTCTCATCAATCTAGCACTGGACCCACTGTTCATTTTTGGGGTGGGCCGTTGGGAAGGCTGGGTACTACCAGGAGCAGCGTGGGCGACCGCCGTGGCGTTTTCGGTTGGGCTGCTGCTGACGGGACGCAAATTGCATCGACGCCAGTGGGCCACGACCGACGCCATTGGCACGGAGGCGGCACACTCCTGGCGGCCTTTCATTGGCATTGCGGCACCGGCCATGGTCAGCCAGTTGATGCCACCTTTGGCCGCCATGCTGGCCATTGCCGCGGTAGCGGGCCTAGGGGATACCCAAGTGGCGGCATGGGGGCTGGCGAGCCGTCTGGAAACGCTGTCGCTGATGGTCATACTGGCCATGACGATGTCGCTGCCTCCTTGGTTGGGGCGCTGCTACGGTGCAGGCGACTGGGGGCAAATCCAGCGGCTGCTGCGTTTGGCGTTGAAAGTGGCCGTAGTGTGGCAATTGAGCCTGGGCACACTGCTCGCGCTGGCATCGCCATGGGTAGCGATGGCCCTAGCGGGAACGCCCGAGGTACAAAACGAACTGGCGCTACTGATTCGTTTTCTTCTGCCCAGCTACGCGGCACTGGGAGTGTGCATGCTGGTGGTGTCGGCGGGTAACGCGCTGGGTTGGCCGCTACGGGCCATGCTGCTGTCGAGCGCGCGGCTGTTCATCTGCTACTTGCCCTGTTTATGGTTGGGGGCACAGCTATTTGGCTGGACGGGCCTAGCCGCGGGGGCAGCCATCGGCAATTTGCTGGCTGGATTGACGGCATGGGTGGTGTTGAAACGTATTCTCTCCCGCCCGCACCGGCAGGCGGGAGCCTCGCAATGAATCAACGCTTATCAGAGGCTTCTTGGAACGAGAAGTAGACGAACAGTAAGGCCATCGCCAAATAGCCCATGACGAACTCCGGTGCGGCGTTGAAGGCGAGCTTCGGCGCATGCATCAAACCGACGAACGAGAAGCCTGCGGCAATGACGGCAAAGGCTGCTGCTCGGCGAAACTGATGGTCGATCACCGAGACGGTCATGGCACCTAGGAAGATGGCCATGAACATGGCACCTTGGCCCATGACGACGATGGCACTGGAAATGTCGCTTACCACCTCGCCCGCCCCTCGGTTGAAACGGGTCATGACGTAGTTGGCAAAGTAGGGCAGCATGGCCAGCGCAATGGCCGGGTAGTAGCGCGTGTCGTTGGCTTGGAACGCCGTTGCGATCATCGACATGCCGACGAACACTAAAATCGGCGCAACGACAGAGACGGGAATGATCGCAGCCAGCGCGGCGATGAGGCCGAACATGGTCGCCAGCGCGTAAACCGCCCCGTTGAGCAGGCTGTAGCCTCGCCCTGCGCCCATCCATTTCGCACCTACCGTGGCAATATAAACCGTCGTTGGGAACACGCCACCAAATAGTGCCCCGATCATGGTACCTGCACCATCCACTGCCTGGCACTCGCGCACGTCATACTTGTCGCCAGCGGCCTCCATGGCTTCGACATTGTTCATCGTCTCTATGGCGTTATAGAGCGTGATGGGCAGTACCACGGTCAGCACGGCCAGCATGCCGGTGAACAGAAGGCCCAGCCCCTCGAACCAAGCGAGGTTGGGGAGTAGCGGGTAAAAGCCGAGATGCGTGAACGCATCGCTGAAGCGCTCGCTACCCGCATCGCCAATCAGGTAGGCCATGACGGTGCCCACCACGATAGCGAACAGCGATGTCGGTAGTTTGAAGGGCATGCTAACGCGGGCCACCAAGCCAACGATGATGATCCCCAGCACCAGCAGGCCAATGACCGGCATCTCCAAGGTTTTGAACAGCATTTCACCGGCGATGAAGGTCAGCGCTACGCCCGCTACGGCCCCCAGCATGGCGGCTCGGGGTAGGTGGTACTGCGCCCAACGGCCAATGATACTAATCACCGCTTCTATCGCGCCGCTGATGAAGCACGCGGCAACCGCTACTTTCCAGGCCAGTTCGGCATCGCCGGTGAGCTGTTTGGCAGGCAATAGAACGCCAAACAGGAAGACGAACATGACGGGGGTCGAAATGCCGTAGGAGAGGGCAGTAACGTCGCTACGGTTCTCTTTTCGTGCGAGCCTGGCGGCGCTCCAGGCGTAGTAAAAGTTACCGACCATGACTGCGACGGCGGCGCCGGGTAGCACCTGGCCATACACGATCGACGTGGGAAACCCCATGCCTAACATCGTAATCGCGATGATGACGAAGTTAGCGATATTGTTCTGAAAGAGCGCAAAGAATGCGTCGGTATCTTCCTTTTTGTACCACGGGTAATGAGTGCCAGCAGCCGCCATGTGATGCCTCTTGGTTATGGTGTGTTGTATACAAGGCTACGCTGAGTGTGCCGAAAGTTTGACTGATCGGTCAAGCGCTGCGTTGTATCGGACGCCGCGCGGGCGCCCCAGGCTCTGGCGGCGAAGGCGCAATTGTACACAATCTTGGCCAAGGGGTTGATAACCTTATGGCTTTTCTTGTGAGTGACCAACGAAAACGCCCAGGCGATGGCCTGGGCGTTGTGGTGGTATGCGGTGGATTAGTCGTTGACTGCCGCGATCGCTTTGGCGAGGTAGGGTAGATTCTCGTGTGAGAATCCCGCGACGTTGGCACGACCAGAGCGAACCATGTAAATGCCGAACTCGTCACGCAAACGGTCGACCTGTTCCGGTGTCAGGCCAGTGTAAGAGAACATGCCGCGCTGCTCGGCCACACAGGCGTACTTTTCATCTAAGCCGTAAGGCTTCAAAGCCTCGACGAAGTCGCGGCGCAGTGTGTTGATGCGGTCGCGCATTTCGGTCAGCTCTTCACGCCACAGGGCGGAAAGCTCGGTATCGTGCAAAATCTCGCTGACGATCGCGCCACCGTGAGCGGGCGGGTTGGAGTAGTTCTCACGCGCCACGATAGCCACCTGGGAACGCACGTTTTCCATTTGCTCGGCGTCTTTAGCGATTAGAATCAAGCAGCCGGTACGCTCGCAGTAAATACCGAAGTTTTTGGAGCAGGAACTGGTGATGATCACCTCATCCAGATGCTCGGCCAACAGACGAACGCCGTAAGCGTCTTCGTCCAAGCCTTCCCCGAAACCTTGGTAAGCGAAGTCGATCAACGGCAGCAGCTGGCGCTCCTTCAGTACGGTCAGAACCTCTTGCCACTGCGACTGGGAAAGGTCGAAGCCGGTGGGGTTGTGGCAGCAGGCGTGCAGTACGACGACATCACCCTCAGGGATTTTCTTAAGCGCGGCTAGCATGCCGTTGAAATCCAGCCGGTTATCCGCGTCGACATAAGGGTATTTGTGCAGCTCGATCCCCGCTGACGTAAAAATGCCGTGGTGATTCGGCCAAGTCGGATCGCTTACCCAGATGCCTTTGCCCGGCAGTTGACTGGCGACGAAGTCGGCCGCGAGACGCAGCGCACCGGTACCACCTGGCGACTGAGTAGCGCTGGCACGGTTGGCTTTGAGTACCGGTGAGTCCGAGCCCAGCACCAACGGCAGCACGGCTTCACCATAAGCGGGAGCGCCGTGCGAGCCAATGTAGGTCTTGGTGGATTCATTCTTGAGCAGGCGAGCTTCCGCTTCCTTGACGGCGCGCATGACTGGCGTGTTGCCAGCGGCGTCACGATATACGCCAACACCCAGATCGACTTTCTGCGGGTTGGTATCTTTTTTGAAAGCTTCGATCAGCCCGAGAATGGCGTCTCCAGGGACTCGCTCAATTTGCTCAAACATTTATTCGGCTACCTCGTCGGTTCTGGCGGCAAGAATGAAGTCGTTAAGATGCAGGCCGTTTATTTCATGGGACCACCAAGTGACAGTGGTTTTGCCCCATTCGGTGATCAAAACAGGGTGGTGACCCGCCTGCTCTGCGACATCGCCAACACGTTGGCTAAACGCTAGCGCGTCGGCAAAGTTACGAAACGTGAATTGTCTCGATAGCTTCATGATGCCATCGTGTTCGATAATCTGCCACTCTGGAAGTGCCTTGAGATGCGCTTGGCATGCCTCATGAGAGAGTGGCATGGCGTTGCCGCTGCAAGGTTCGCACTGTGTTTGTGCTAGCGATGTCATGGGAATGCCTCCTGTTGAAGTCGTCTCTTCAGGGTAGAAGGCATACGCAGTCGCGACCAACCTCTTTGGCGCTGTAAAGAGCCCGGTCGGCCCGATCGATCAAAGTGACCAAAGGCTCCCCGCAGTGATACTCCGCCACGCCAATACTCAATGTGACGCTGCCCTGCCCGATACCAAAATCGTGATCGGCGATGGTTTGGCGTAAGCGGTCCGCAAGCTTATGGCATTGCTGCAGCGAGGTGAGCGGCAGCACTACCATAAACTCTTCTCCTCCTAGCCGGGCGAGCATGTCTTCGCAGCGCAGTAGTGACTGGGCCATCATCGCCAACTGTTTCAGGACGTTGTCGCCCTGCAGATGCCCCCAGCGGTCATTGAGCTGTTTGAAATGGTCGATATCGATCATCATGATCGATAGCGGCGTGCCGTGACGGGCGCTCATCGAAGCTAAGTGGGTGAGCTGTCCCATCAATTTACGCCGATTGGGCAGGTTGGTGACTGGGTCGGTATCGCAGAGCTTACGTAGCCGCTGCTCTTCGACGACTTGGTCGGTGATGTCCATCATTAGCCCATTCCATCGCACTCCTGATGCGATGGGCTCAGGGTTGGCACTTACCGCAATCCAGTGTGGCTTCTCTTCAGGGAAGGGAAGCCGAAAACGCGTATTGAGCGGGAGCATCCAGCGCGCGGAGCGCTCGATGGCCGACATCACTTTGGGATGGTCGTGGCCGGTGAGTTGCTCCAGCAGCAGGCTGGCATCTTCGGCGAGCTGCTGTTTGTCGACATAGGCTAACGCCATCCCACCCCCCTCAAGATAGGGAAAGTTCATATGGCCGCTATGGGAGCGGTAGAACTGAAAAATGACCCCAGGAATACGGGATACGAGACTATCGGCACTGGCGGGTATGTCGATAGACGATGTGGCTAGGTCATTCACGGGCATGCGTGAATCTCCGGTTTTTATGCCTGTTGTAAGTTAGCCGTGAAGGTTAGCGGTAAAAACGTAAACAATATGTAAGCCATTGCTGACAATTTAGCGGTTTTTAATACTTTTTGGTCATTAAAACTGAGATTTATATTCCATTTGTATGGATGTGACGCGAAAATAAGGGTTCTGCGTAAGCGTGGTCTTGTTCATTCTTTTCTAAAATATCATTAGATTCAAAATTTCACGGGTGATGGCTTTGAATACGCAACGATCAAATGGGGTTCTTCCCGAGGCTGACGTGCTTGAGTCCGCGCAACGGCAGGTTGGGCGCGTCAGTCTGATTGGCGCAGGGCCCGGCGACCCAGATTTATTGACGTTGAAAGCCTACAAGCGGCTACTGAGCGCCCAAGTAGTGCTGTATGACCGTTTGGTGAGCGATGAAATTTTGGCGCTATTACCCGCCGAGGCGGAGCGTTATTACGTGGGTAAGGCTCGCTCCTCCCACAGCGTACCGCAGGGAGAGATCAACCAATCGTTGGTGACTTGGGCTCGGCAGGGCAATCAGGTGATTCGCCTAAAAGGGGGGGATCCGTTCATTTTTGGGCGTGGGGGCGAGGAGCTTGAAACACTGGTGGCAGCGGGTATCCCTGTGGAAGTGGTTCCAGGTATCACGGCGGCGTCCGGCTGCGCTGCGTATGCAGGTATTCCGCTGACCCACCGAGATCATGCGCAGTCTGTCCGCTTCGTGACGGGGCATTTACAGGAAGGAGAGTTTTCGTTGGATTGGGCGACCCTGGCGCAGCCGGGCCAGACGCTGGTGTTTTACATGGGGTTAAGCAACCTAGCTTCCATTTGCAACGCTCTGACGGCTCACGGCTTGCCCCCAACCACGCCCCTGGCGCTGATCGAACAAGGCACGACCCAGCAGCAGCGAACCCATGTGGGAACATTGACGTCTTTGCCAGATAGCTTTCAGCGTGGGGAGATCCAACCGCCGGCGTTGCTGATCATTGGTAGCGTCGTCTCTCTTCATCAGACGCTTTCGTGGTTTGAGCGCCACCATGGTGTATCGGCTGGGTTTTCCCAGGGGAAGCATCGCCGTTTGACGAGGGGATAGACGATTGAGCGCTTCGTCGGGTGGCGTTATGACCTGCGCTGTGTATGCTAGTAACGAATAGATTCATAAAGCCACGACCTGATCACCATCTTGCTACCTGTCACTAACGCTGCTGATATCAGCAGCCAAGCGAAAAGAGGGACGCAGCATGTCAGAAGCCAATCACTCCGATTCGAACACGCCTGCTCACAAGCCGGATATGAAAACGCTTTTCCAGGATAACCGTGTGAAGGGTATCGCTGGGATTGCTGCCATTGCCGTGATTTGGGCCATCATGGCGCAATCCAATTCAGGCACCCATCAAGAGCGCGTCGAGACCTTGGAAGGTCAACTGGCGAGTGTCGAGCAAGAAAATACGGAGCTAAGCCAGCGCCTATCGGAAGTCGAACAGGCGGAAGCTGACTTGACCGCTATGCGCGATGAAATGGCGTCGTTGGAGCAGCAGCAGGCAGACGCAGCGGCTAGTCTTGAGTCGGCTCAAGAAGATGTCAGCGGTGTCGAGACCCGTTTGCAAGAGTTAGAGAGCCAGCGCGAGACGCTACAACAGGAAGTCTCGGCACTGGAGGAGCAGCTTGCTAGCGCCGAGAGCGAGCTGCAGAGCTTACGAGAAGAGCGTGATCAAGTTGTTAGTGAGCGTGACGAAGCACAGTCTTCTCTGCAGCAGGTAGAAGAAGCGCGACAAAGTGCGGAAGAGGCGCGTCAGCAGGCAGAGTCTGCCCGTCAGCAAGCAGAAGAGCAGCGCCAACAAGCCGTGGAGGACTTGAGTGCCGCGGAGAGCGAACTCAGTGAACTCGACAGCCAGGTAAGCGATGCCAACGACCGTTTGGCTACGCTCGAAGAGGAAATAGCCACCCAGGAGAGCGAGCTGCAATCCCTCCAAGAAGAGCGCGATAGCGTGATGCGCGAGCGGGATTCGCTGCAGTCTGATGTGGATTCACTTTCTCAACTGCGTGAAGAAGAGCAACAAAGCCTCGAACAGGTGCGCACCGAAATGGATGATCTCATGGTGGCCCTGGACATCGGCCGCGATGAAGTCGCGAAGGTCGAAAACGATATCGAAGCCCGTCAAGAGCAGCTCGCGCGTCTGGAAACGCAGCTCAGCGAGTGGCGAGACGAGCTGTCGACGCTCGATGAGCGTCTCCATGTCGATGATCCAGCCTCGGGGGACGTGCCAAACCTCACGGGCGAGCAGCAAACCCAGCAAGATGGGGAAGATGGCGCTAGTGGGGCAGAAGGGGAAAACGTTCAGGCGGATGAAGCAGAGAGCCAGCAGAGCGGAAGCTAAGTCGTTTAAAACAAAAATCATGCCTCCAACGCAAGCGGATGCGGGGTTTCCCCGCATCCGCTTCTGTTTGTTGGTTTAGAAATAGGGCGCTGAGGAGTATCATTCACGCCATGTTCACAATCAACAACCCTTGGGAGTGCCATTGATGGATGGTGTAAAGCATATTGTGGCAGTGGCATCCGGCAAAGGTGGCGTTGGTAAGTCCACCGTAACGGTCAACTTAGCGCTGGCGCTATCTGCCCAGGGCTACCGCGTTGGCGTATTGGATGCCGATATTTATGGCCCTAGCCAAGCGCAAATGTTGGGCGTGGAAGAGGGGGTACGTCCCCAGGCGGCGGCAGACAATAAGTTTCTGCCCTTGGAGGCTCACGGCATACAAGCGATGTCGATGGCGTTCATGGTCAACACCCGCGACGCGATGGTATGGCGCGGGCCGATGGTGGTGGGGGCGTTTCAGCAAATGCTCACCCAAACCCAGTGGGATAACCTGGATTTCCTGTTGATCGATATGCCGCCCGGCACGGGAGACATCCAACTGACATTGGCGCAGAAAGTGCCGGTATCCGGCGCCGTCATCGTCACGACGCCTCAGGACATCGCGCTGCTGGATGCCCGTAAAGGCATCGAGATGTTCCGCAAAGTCAACGTGCCGGTGCTGGGCGTGGTGGAGAATATGAGCCTCTACCACTGCGAGAAGTGTGGCCATGAAGCGGCGATTTTCGGCACTGGAGGCGGTGACCGTATCGCTGACGAATACGACACGACCGTGTTGGGCCGTTTGCCGCTGACGCTATCGATTCGCGAATTGGCAGATTCCGGGCGGCCCAGCGTGGTGTCCGAGCCCGATGGCGCTGTGAGTCGCATCTTTGCCGAGATTGCCAGCCAAGTGGCGCAGTCCGTCAGCGCTAGCCAAAGCGACGGCCCTACGATTTCTTTTAGCGAGTGATGAAGTAACCGATGAGCATTAAATCAGACAAATGGATTCGCCGAATGGCGCAAAGCGATGCCATGATCGAGCCGTTCGAGGCAGAGCAGGTGCGCTATGTGAACGACCAGCGGGTGATCTCCTATGGTACCTCCAGCTACGGTTACGACGTGCGCTGTGCCGATGAGTTCAAGGTGTTTACCAATATCCATTCGGCCATCGTCGACCCCAAAGCGTTCGATGACAAAAGCTTTGTCGACGTGAAGGGCGACGTTTGCATCATCCCGCCGAACTCGTTCGCCCTAGCGCGGACGGTTGAGTACTTTCGCATTCCGCGCAATGTGCTGACCATTTGTCTGGGTAAATCCACCTATGCACGTTGCGGCATCATCGTCAATGTGACGCCGCTGGAGCCCGAGTGGGAGGGGCACGTGACGCTGGAGTTCTCCAACACCACGAACCTACCCGCAAAAATCTATGCCCATGAAGGGGTCGCTCAGATGCTGTTCCTGGAGTCTGATGAGGTGTGCGACATCTCTTATAAAGATCGGGGGGGTAAGTACATGGGGCAGCGTGGCGTGACACTACCGCGTACCTGACACACCATTTTTCTTCTGCTACAAAAAAGCCTTGCCGCATCCCTGTGGCAAGGCTTTTTTTACACTGACAATGGAAACTTAGGCGTTGCCGCTTTCTTCGTCCAGCTCTTCGGCAGCATCGGCATGGGAGAGGCGCATGCCATACGGCGGAAGCGGGTGGCCGTCCATCGTGGCCCCGTCGGCAGCGTACTGTAGGCGTCCCTCAAGAAACCACTGCACCGCAATGGGGAAGATCAGATGCTCCCGGGCGTGCACCTTCTCCTTAAGGGTCTCGACGGTGTCGTCGGCGCTTACCTGTAGCTCGGCTTGTAGAACGACCGGCCCCCCATCCAGCTCTTCGGTAACGAAGTGGACGCTACAGCCATGATGAGAAACGCCGTCAGCCAGTGCGCGCGCGTGGGTATTCAAACCCTGATACGCGGGCAGTAGGGAGGGATGGATGTTGAGCATCCGTCCGAGAAAACGCTGTACGAAACGTGGCGTGAGAATGCGCATGAAGCCAGCAAGGACGATGACATCCGGCTCATGGCGTTCGATCACTTTGATCAGTGCGCCATCGTAAGCATCACGACTATCGTACTCGCGATGCGGTAGCGCGACTGCTTCGATACCGGCTTCATGGGCGCGTTTCAACCCGTAGGCATCGGGTTCATTGGAAATGACGGCGACAATTTCACCGCCCAACCTGTCGTGCTGCTGGGCCTCGATGAGTGCCTGAAGATTGCTGCCACTGCCAGAAATCAGTACTACCACTCGGCTAGCGCCCATGGGCTCAGGCGTCATGCCGTTGAGGGTGTCGCTGCTGTCGTCCGTACTATTCATTCCTGCGAACCTGCTTGACCGCGCTCGAGCACTACCGCCTCTTTCTGGCGCTGAACGATCTGGCCGATCGTGTAGACAGTCTCGCCCTGTGCTTCCAGATGCGCTTTGGCGTTGGCAGCTTGTTCGGCGGGAACGACCACGACCATACCAATTCCGCAGTTCAGGACACGGTGCATTTCAGTCTCGTTGACGTTGCCCTTGGCCTGAAGCCAGTTGAATACCTCTGGCCGCTGCCAGCTAGTGAGATCGATGCGTGCGGCCAGGGTGTCTGGCAATACACGGGGAATGTTCTCCAGCAGGCCGCCGCCAGTGATATGAGAAAGCGCATGAACCGGGATGTCGGTGCCCCGCATCATCGATAGCAGTGACTTCACGTAGATACGCGTGGGTGCCATCAGTGCATCGCCCAGCGGCTGGCCATCGATGCTCTCCTCCAAGGAAGCATTGCTGACTTCTAGGATTTTGCGGATCAACGAATAGCCGTTGGAGTGTGGACCAGAAGACGCCAAGCCAAGCAGCACATCACCTTCAGCCACGTTGCTGCCGTCGAGAATCTCGGACTTCTCCACGACGCCCACGCAGAAACCGGCCAAATCGTAATCGCTGCCTTCGTACATGCCCGGCATTTCAGCCGTTTCACCGCCGACCAGTGCGCAGCCGGCCAGCTCGCAGCCAGCGCCGATACCGGTCACGACATCGGCAGCGATGTCGACATCCAATTTGCCTGTGGCATAGTAATCGAGGAATAGCAGCGGCTCGGCACCGGCGACGATCAGGTCATTGACACACATGGCTACCAGGTCGATGCCAATGGTGTCATGCTTGCCAAGATCCATGGCCAGGCGCAGCTTGGTGCCGACACCGTCGGTGCCGGAGACGAGCACCGGCTGCCGATAGCCAGCAGGTAGCTCGCACAGGGCACCAAAACCGCCAAGACCACCCATCACTTCAGGGCGTGACGTGCGCTTGGCAACGTGCTTGATGCGATCGACAAGAGCGTTGCCGGCATCGATATCGACACCTGCGTCTTTGTAGCTCAGAGAGGGCGTAGCCTGGGAGGAAGAAGTCTCGGTCATGACAGGTCCTGTGAAGCCTATGCAATGCTGCAGTGCGATTGTGCTGGCAAATAGCCAGTGCCGGAGCAATAACGGTGGGCGATTGTATCACCCAGCGACGTAAGTCGCATCGATGTGGCGCGTTATCAGGTGCGTCGCGAGCAACTTTTGTTACTATTCGAGCACTACCGCTGACCGTATATCCAGGAAGGAGCAGGGAATGAGGCATTCATGGTGGGGGATCGCGCTGGTCGTTGCGCTGGTGGGAACGGTGTATTTTCTCGATGCCGTTCTGATGCCCTTTATCGCAGGGTTGATTTTGGCCTACTTGGCTGACCCGTTGACGGATTTCTTTCAGCGTTTGGGCATGCGGCGAGTCTGGGCAGTGAGCAGCGTTTTTTTGGTGCTGATGCTCGTACTGGCGGTGAGCCTGCTGGTCCTCATTCCACTCGTCGTTCAGCAGATCAAGCAGTTAGGGGAAGCGTTGCCGGGCGTACTCAGTTGGGTAGAGGGCGTGCTGGCGCCTCAAGTTCAGGAGTGGACAGGGTACGATCTTGCCACCGAGCTTAGCAATGTGCGCGAGACTCTCATCGACAACTGGCGGGATGCGGGTAGTTACGTGGCTCAAGCATTGGGCCATATCGGTCGTTCGGGCATGGCGTTCGTCTCTTGGGTGACGTATGTCGCGCTCATTCCGGTGGTGACGTTTTACCTGCTGCTGGATTGGGACCGAATGCTCGACAACCTGGGAAATTTGGTGCCTAGGCAGTGGGCAGACGATACGTTTCGTTTAGCGCGCCGCTGCGATGAGGTGTTGGCTTCGTTTTTGCGCGGCCAGCTGCTCGTCATGCTGTGCTTGGGCATTATTTACGCTGCTGGATTGACGCTGTTAGGGCTGAATTTCGGGTTGCTGATTGGCGCGCTTTCTGGGCTCGTTAGCATCGTTCCCTTTTTGGGCTTCATCGTCGGTCTAGCGATCGCGTTGGTAGTGGCGCTGTTTCAGTTCGATACCTGGTGGGCGGTGCTCGGCGTCATCGTTGTCTTTGGTTTGGGTCAAGTCGCCGAAAGCGTCGTGCTGCAACCGAAGCTATTAGGCGATAAGATTGGTTTGCACCCGGTGGCGGTCATTTTTGCGGTGCTCGCGGGCGGGCATTTGTTCGGACTCACGGGCGTGCTATTGGCGCTACCCGCAGCGGCGGTGATCATGGTGCTGCTGCGCGAGGTGAAAGATCGCTATAAAAACAGTGCACTCTATGACGCACAGCTAGACGCTCCAGAACAGCACAAACAGCATGAAGCGCTGCAGGGCGACGACAATAGGGAGTCATCATGAGCCGATTACCGGCACAGCTGCCGCTTGGGGTGGGGCTGCGCGACGATGCGACGTTCGATAACTATTATGCTTCTCGCGCCAATGCGTCGTTGGTCGACCACCTTGCTCATCAGCTAACGCCTGGCTCAGAGCCGTTTCTCTATGTGTGGGGTGCCCCAGGCAGCGGCCGTAGTCACTTACTGCAAGCCGCCTGCCATGCGGCTTCCGACCAAGACAAGCGTGCCCTCTATTTGCCACTTGCGGACCTAGGCCATTTTCCACCGCTCATGTTGGAGGATATCGAGCGGCTCGATCTGGTAGCCATCGATGATTTGGAATACGTCATTGGGCGCAAACGCTGGGAAGAGGCGTTATTTCACGCGTTCAATCGTTTGCGGGACGCGGGCAAAGCGCTGTTGATCGCGGCCAACAAGCCGCCGCGCCATTTGGAGGTAGTGCTGCCGGATTTGGCGTCTCGACTGGCTTGGGGAGTCACCTTCCATCTTCACCCGTTGGACGATAATGACCGTTTGGCGGCGCTAAAGCTACGTGCCCAGGTCCGTGGCATGCAGTTGCCCGATGACGTAGGGCGCTACATCATGCACCGTGGGCCGAGGGAGTTGGGCGAGCTCTGTCGAGCTTTGGACACCTTGGATCAGGCATCATTATCAGCAAAGCGGAAATTAACGATCCCTTTCGTAAAGTCGGCGCTCGATTGGTAAAACGCCCCTGCCAGTGGGCTGGCAGGGGCGTGACGAGACTGATCAAATGATCAACGCTGAATGCGTTAGGCGGTCTTGCTCATTTTAGTCGCGGCCGCTTGTGCCTGCTTCACATTCTCTTCTGTCAATTTCTGACTCTTCTGCAAGAAATCCTGCTGTAATGATACGACCTTGTCGGTATCGCCTTTGACACGCTCGGCCAGTTCTTTAGCCACTTTCTGCTGACCTTCCATGTAGCTACGCAGGCCGTCGACATCTTTGACACTCAGCAGCTGACGCATCTGCGCGACGCCGGTGTCGACATACGCTTTGTTAGCGTCTAGCTGAGCGTTTATCAGCTTTTCAGAGTAGTCGATGCTCAGATTCATGTAGGCACGTGCCGGTGCCATGAACAGGTTGTCGAACTGCTGGGTCATTTCGTTGGTATTGAACGTACGCATCATTAACTCTCCTATGCCATTACGAGCGTCTGGGGCTGCTAAGCTGAGCCCAGGACGATTCATTGATCAGCGTCGGCGGGTTAGATCGCGCACCGTCACTGATGGGTTATCTTGCATTGCAGCATAGCAAGTGTTTTTGTGCAGTGCAACATCAGAGGCGCAATGAATTTTTGACCGCGCGTGCCGCGCTGATATGGGCAAACGGTTGAACGAACAGTGGGTTTACCAAGAGGGGCTCGAACACTAGTCTAAAAGCTACAGAGAATCGTTATCACATGGCGGTGTGGATAGTCCGTGTCGCCGATGACTCACAAGGAGTGCAACATGGAAACACGTATCGAGCGGGATAGTATGGGCGAGTTGAAGGTTCCAGCCACGGCGCTTTATGGGGCACAAACGCAGCGTGCTATCAATAATTTTCCCGTGTCGGGCACGCCGATGCCGGAGGCCTTCGTTCATGCGGTTGCTCGTATTAAGCTGGCAGCGGCGCGCAGTAATCATCAGTTAGGGTTATTGGATGCCGAGCGTGCCCAGGCGATCGAAAAAGCCGCACAAGCGGTGATCGATGGCCAGCATGATGAGCATTTTCCTATCGACGTTTTCCAAACGGGGTCGGGTACGTCGACCAATATGAATGTGAACGAGGTGTTAGCGACGCTGGCCAGCCGAGAGGGCGTTGACGTCACACCTAACGATCACGTCAATATGGGGCAATCCAGTAACGATGTCATTCCCACGGCGATCCACCTGTCAGCGGCTATCGCGGTGAACGAGTCACTGCGCCCTGCGTTAACCGAACTCAAGGCAACGATCGACCGCCGTGCCAATGAGTTGAGTCATATCGTCAAAACCGGCCGTACCCACTTGATGGACGCCATGCCGCTTCGCATGGATCAAGAGCTAGGCGCGTGGTCTAGCCAAGTGGGTCAAGCCATCGAGCGGTTCGATAGTGCCATGACGCGACTATGCCGCCTTGCCCAGGGTGGCACCGCTGTGGGCACGGGGATCAATGCGCCGGAGGGATTTGCTGACTTGATGGCCAAAGACCTAAGCCAGCAAACAGGTCTCTCATTTGTACCTAACGATAGTTTCTTTGCCAGCTTGGCATCGCAAGATGCCGCGGTAGAGCTTTCCGGTCAGTTGAAGGGGTTGGCATGCGTCGTAATGAAGATCGCCAACGATCTGCGCTGGATGAACTCTGGGCCGCTAGCGGGGCTGGGTGAAATCGAATTGGAAGCATTGCAGCCGGGAAGTTCGATCATGCCCGGCAAGGTCAATCCCGTCATCCCTGAGTCGGCGGCGCAAGCGGCCGCTCAAGTGATTGGATTGGATGCTGCTATTACGGTGGCCGGACAAAGCGGCAATTTTCAGCTCAACGTCATGTTGCCACTCGTGGCCTCGAACCTGTTGACCTCGATTACATTGATGAGCAGTACCGCCACCTTGCTGGGTGAGCGCGCCATCGCCACCTTCACAGTCCGTGAAGACAATCTCCAAGGCCCGCTGGCGCGTAACCCCATCCTCGTCACCGCGCTCAACAGTGTGATTGGCTACAACGCGGCCGCTGCGATTGCCAAAAAGGCTTACCAAGCGGGGAGGCCCATCATCGATGTGGCGGAAGAAGAGACGGAGTTGGATCGAGCTACGTTGGAGCGGCTGCTCGATCCTACGGTACTGACGAAGGGCGGGGTGCCAGAGTAGCGAAGCGCCTTGACGCAGGGCAAGGCGGCTACGTCTTTTGGCGTTCCGTTTTGCCCTTTTGAATGGTCTCGCTGGCTTCTTGGCGCTCCTCTTGACTCGCTTCTGGATTGTCATGCTCATCTTGCCGTGAGGGGCGATAACAGAGCGTCGCGAGGATCGGGAAGTGGTCGGATCCGAAGGCGTCCAAGCGCTGCATACTGTCTAGCGTGAAGTGCTCACTGACGAATACGTGATCTAGTGGCCAGCGCAGAAACGGATAGTTTGCATGAAACGTGCTAAACATTCCTCGCCCGCGGCGCGGGTCGAGCATGCCACTGATCCGGCAAAACCGACGTGTCGTGCGTGACCAAGCGACGTCGTTGAGATCGCCCGCAACGAGCGTAGGCGATGGGTTCTGGTGAATTTCCTTGCCTACCAAGAGTAGCTCGGCGTCTCGCCAAAGCGATTTTTCACTCTCGCTGGGGGCGGGAGGGCGTGGATGCAGCGCATAGAAACGGATCTGATCGCCGCTCGCTAGGGTGACATAGGTATGGATAGAGGGGATGTCATCCTGAATCAACCATTTTACTTCCGTCTCGCTGAGCGTCAGTCGAGAGTACAAGTGCATGCCGTAAAGGTTGTCGAGGGGAATTTTTACGCTGTTTGGCCAGGCTTTTGAGAGAGCAGTATCCAACTGACGCTGCCACCACTGGTCGGATTCCAGCGTCAACACCATATCGGGCTGGTGCTGCTCTATCATGCTGATCAGCTTATCCGCTTGACGGTTTGGTGTGAGCACGTTAGCGATCAGTAACGTGATTTTCTGCTCATCCGGCGCCTTGCGGGTCGATTGAACCTGTACGGGCCAAAGTCGTGTCCAGGGAAAGATGTAGCGCAGTTGGAGCATGCAGGTGAGTAGCGACAACCCTATCGTGGCAGTCTGCCATCGGCTGGGGGGCAAGAGGAGTGCGCCAACGGCGGCGCAGAGCCCAGCGAGCACCGCGATTTGTAGTCGTGGAAACTCGAAACTTCGCACCCACCACCAACGTAGCCTTATTCGCGCGATGAGGGTGGATAATAGTAGTAAACCGGCGATGCATCCTAGCAAAGGCCCTAACAAAACCTATCTCCTTATCCGTAAGCGATCATGATTAATCTATGTGCAGCTTAGCCGGTAGGTTTGATAAGTGTCGATGTAATTTGCGGGAGCGGGTAGGGTAAGGCACTAAAGTAGGCAAAGGCGCAAAAATGACTTGCAATTCAGCCATGAAGCCGTAGAATACGCATCCGTTGCACAGCAGGACCATAGCTCAGTTGGTTAGAGCGCCACGTTGACATCGTGGAGGTCGGCGGTTCAAATCCGCCTGGTCCTACCAAATCTATCCGTGCACTTTTTTTCTAGGACCATAGCTCAGTTGGTTAGAGCGCCACGTTGACATCGTGGAGGTCGGCGGTTCAAATCCGCCTGGTCCTACCAGACAGTCACAAAAAAGCCCTGCTCATCGAGCGGGGCTTTTTTGTGTGCGCCTGTTTTATCGTTTGGCGTCTTGCATCATACGAAGCGAGGAAGGTCTGTTTGCCGTACGAAAGTCGCCACCAGCGCCTCGATGCCCGCCTGATCTTCTTGGCTAAAGCGCGCGTGCTGCGGGCTGTCGATATCCAGTACACCCCATACGACACCATCGCTCACGATAGGAACGACCAGCTCGGAACGTGAATCGGCGTCGCAGGCGATGTGGTCGGCCACCGCGTGTACGTCATCGACACGTTGCGTTGCCTGTTCACGGGCCGCTGCTCCACAAACACCTTTGCTAAATGGAATGGGGTGGCAGGCGGGTTTGCCCTGAAACGGCCCGAGGCACAGCAGTTGCGGTTCGCGCTGCAGATAAAAGCCAACCCAGTTTAGCGTCTCTAGCGCTTGCTGAATGAAAGCGCAGGTTTGGGCGCTGTTGGTCAGCCAGTCGCGAGTGTCTAACAAAGCTTCTAGCTGACGGTTGAGTAGGGTGTAATCGGTGGTCGACATACCATTTCCTTGATGAAAAACGCATCAGGCCAGCCTTTCGGCTGGCCTGATAATGAATCATGAACGGGTGAGAGTTACTCGTCAGTCCAGCCTGGTACCGCCGCACCTTTGAACAGCTCGTCGGCTTTCTCGATCACTTCCTCACGCTGATAGGCGTCGACCAACTGGCGAATTTCTTCGCGATCTTCATCGCCACCGCGAACCGCAATCAGGTTGACGTAGGGAGACTCAGGGCCTTCCTTGATCAGCGCATCGTCCAGGCTCAGGCCAGCCGGCTGGGCGAAGGTGTTGTTGATGAAAGCCATGTCGACATCCGGCAGGACACGGGGCAACTGCGCTGCTTCGATTTCACGGAAGCGGAAGCCGCGCGGATTTTCTGCGATATCGATCGGCGTGGCTTCCAGGAAGGTCGGATCGTTGAGCGTGATCAAACCTTCGTTATGCATCAAAATGAGCGCACGCCCTTCGTTGGAAGGGTCGTTGGGTAGCGCGATTTGGGCACCGTCCGGCAGCTCATCGATGCTGTCGTACTTTTCAGAATACGCGCCGATGGGGTACACGAAGGTGTAACCAGCAATGGCAAAATCGTAGCCACGGTCATTGACCATCGCCTGCATGTAGGGCTCGTGCTGGTAGGCGTTGGCATCCAGGCTGCCATCGGCCAGCGCCGCGTTCGGTGTGACGTAGTCGGTGAACTCGATGATTTCGACGTTCAGGTCGTACTCTTCTTTGGCAATGCGCGCGGCCACTTCCATGACTTCGGTTTCGGGGCCGGCGACGGTGCCCATTTTGATGGTACGGGTTTCCGCATTGGCCACGTTGATGGCCAGAGCCAGTGCGGTCAGGCTGCCGATAATGACTTTTTGCATGGCATTACTCCAGTGTCGTTGTGCATCGTGTTGCAATGATGCGGGAATAAGAAACGCAAGTCTAATGCGTTTTTGTTATATTTAGCTATGCCAATGAAAGAGGCTGGCTATGACTATTTACGGTCGCTTTTGCGCACCAAGTAGTCGCCCAGGCTTTGAAACCCTTGTACCAGTACGACTAGGATCATCACGGTGATCAGCATGATCGTGGGGTTGAAGCGGTTGTAGCCGTAGCGAATGCCTAGGTCGCCCAGTCCGCCGCCGCCCACGGCGCCCGCCATGGCCGAGTAACTCACTAAGGTGACCAGTGTGATGGTGAGGCCCGTGATGATGCCGCCGCGCGCTTCAGGGATCAGTACCTTGGTAATGATTTGCCAAGGTGTCGCCCCCATGGATTGCGCAGACTCGATCAGTCCCGGAGAGATCTCATTCAGCGCGCCCTCGATAAGGCGGGCCACGAAGGGAATAGCGGCAATCGTCAGCGGTACCGACGCGGCATTGATGCCGATGGAAGTGCCCACCAACATGCGAGTGAAGGGAATGATGGCGACCATCAAAATGATGAACGGAATCGAACGCCCGATGTTGGTGATGATGCCCAGTACCTGGTTGAGAATAGGCATCGCCATGATTTGCCGCGGGCGGGTCACGTAAAGCATGACGCCCAACGGCAGGCCCAATAGGGTGGCAATCACACCCGATACGGCCACCATGTAAAGGGTATCCAGCGTGGCCTGTAAAATGAGATCAAACATTGCGCTGGACATGACCAAGTACCTCCACCTGTAGTTGATGCGCTTCTAAATAGGACATGGCTTGCTGGGTTTGCTCATGGCTGCCCAGTAGCTCGGCAATCATTAGGCCCAGCGTGCGGTCTTGTATGGACTCGACTTTGGCCTGCAGGATGCTGACGTCCACGCTGCACTCCCGCGCCAGACGAGAAATGAGCGGTGTGGAAACGGCGTCACCCGAGAACGTTAGCCGCACCACCGGGTGCGTGTGTTCATTAGGGCGCTCTTCCAGGCGCTCCAGTAGCTCTTTCGGGGGGCTGAGTTGTAAGAAGTCGTTCAAAAAGTCGCGACCAAGCTGCGTTGCGGGCGCGGTAAAGAAGTCGCCCACTTCCGCGTCCTCTACCAGCTTGCCATCAGAGATCAGGCTGACCCGGTGGCAGATCGATTTCACCACTTCCATTTCGTGGGTAATGAGCAGGATGGTGATGCCCAGTTGGTGATTGATGTCGCGCAGCAGCTCGAGAATCGAGCTAGTGGTCTGTGGGTCCAGCGCCGAGGTCGCTTCATCGCACAGCAGCACATGCGGTTTGCTGGCAAGGGCGCGGGCAATGGCAACACGCTGTTTCTGGCCGCCGGAGAGCTGGGCGGGGTACTGCTTCGCTTTATCGGCAAGGCCGACCATCTCGAGCAGTGGAAGAACGCGGTTTTTGATCGCGCTGCGCTTTTCACCCATCAGTTCCAAGGGGAGGGCGACATTATCAAAAACGGTGCGTGTGGTGAGTAGGTTGAAGTGTTGAAAAATCATGCCGATACGATGACGAGCATGATTGAGTTCGCTACGGCTCAGCCCGGTCATCTCTTGCCCATCCACGACCACGCTGCCGCTCGTGGGGCGCTCGAGCAGATTGACGCAGCGGATGAGGGTGGATTTGCCAGCGCCGGAAAGGCCAATGACACCGTGAATCGTGCCTTTGGGGATCGTTAAATCGACGTTTTGAAGGGCATGCACGGCACTATCGCCGCTGCCATAAGTTTTACTAACGTTGCTAAGTTCAATCATAGCGTCTGCCTTAATGGTAGGCCGAAGACGGAGTGCGAGGGGGCAAGCGTAGGGCGGGGAACAAAAAAAGGCCACCCTTGCGGGTGGCCATCAACGCTGGACACACCCTTTTAGCTGCACTTCACCCCGCCAAAGGCCAGGTGGACGCCCGCAATCTGGGTACAAATCGGCGTCATTACATTTGCGGCGAAAGTCTAAAGAGCGATGGGGGCGTTGTCAACGGAAAGCGTTCTATTTCATGTTTTTAAGTTTTTAAACAGATCTATTTTCTTTTTTTGGTTGTTTTTTGGGTTTTTATTGCTGTTGAGTAAAGGTATGGCGGGGTGTTAGCAGCAAAAAAAACATGATCGATCAAGCGTGGGTGCTGCCTGGCTGCACAAGGTTGGGTCATTAGTAGTAAGCTTGCGCAAGTTTTTATGGCCTATGCCACCCTGCTCACCTGTAAAGAAAGGAAGGGATCATGTTCACGGGTATCGTTCAAGGTACTGCTGAGATTGTCGAAGTGCGCGAGCTAGAGGAGTTCCGCACCCATGTGGTTGCCTTGCCAGAAGAGCTTAGGAGCGGTTTGGAAATTGGCGCGTCCGTCGCGCATAACGGTGTGTGCCTGACGGTGACGGCCATCGAGGGCGAGCGTGTCAGTTTCGACCTGATGCGAGAAACGCTGCGACTGACCAATCTTGGTGCAATTACCCCGGGGCAATGCGTCAACATAGAGCGTGCGGCCCGCTTCGGTGATGAGATTGGCGGTCACTCCATGTCCGGACACATCATTTGTATGGCGCAGATCGTCGCCATCGAAGAGGCGCCCAATAATCGCCGTATCTGGTTCGCACTACCGGAAAAGGCCGCTAAATTCGTTTTTGAGAAAGGCTACATTGGCGTTGACGGCATCAGCCTCACCGTGGGTGCCGTGCGGCCATCGGCGGATGGGGCGGGGGTCGAGTTCAGTGTTAATCTCATCCCCGAGACACTATCCCGTACGGTATTGGGCAGCCGCTCGATGGGCGATTGGGTCAATATCGAGATCGATCCGCAAACACAGGTCATCGTGGAAACGGTGGAGCGGGTATTGGCGAGCCGGTCCTTTTAGCAATTTGAGGGTATTGCTTTGGGCTTTTGTTGACCGATCGGTTAGCTGATGGCCTAAAGTTTGCTAAACAGTAAGTGAGGGAACGTGCCCTCGATCAACGGCTGCATGTACGGCACTCGCATCACGCGGTGCCTTTCGGTAGTATGTGCGGCTTTTCTCGCACCAAGGGACGCATTCGGCGTAAGCGCGAAGGATAAAAACTACATGAAACTTCTGGACAACTACTTCAAGCTCACAGAGCAGAAGACCAACCTCAAGACGGAAGTGATCGCAGGGGTCACGACGTTCTTAACCATGGCCTACATCATTTTCGTCAACCCGAGCATTCTGTCGGAAGCGGGGATGGATTACGGCGCTGTCTTTGTAGCAACCTGTCTAGCGGCGGCCATCGGCTGTTTCGTGATGGGCCTGTGGGCTAACTACCCCATTGCTCAAGCGCCGGGCATGGGGTTGAACGCCTTCTTCACCTACGGTGTGGTGCTGGGCATGGGGTATGCCTGGGAAGCGGCGCTAGGGGCCGTCTTCTTCTCGGGTTTGACGTTCTTCCTGCTGAGTATTTTCAAAATTCGCGAGTGGATCATCAACTCCATTCCGCTCTCGTTGCGCCTGGGGATTGCCGCCGGTATCGGTCTGTTCCTTGCGATGATTGCCCTCAAGAATGCGGGTATCGTGGTCGCTAATCCGGCTACGTTCGTGTCGCTCGGCGACTTGTCAGAGCCAGCGCCGCTGTATGCCTTGCTGGGCTTTTTCGTGATTACTGCCTTGGCCTATTTGCGCGTCACGGGCGCGGTCATGATCGGGATCATCGGGGTGACCGTGCTGGCCATGGTGCTGGGGCATAACCAGTATGGTGGCATCATGTCCATGCCGCCTTCCATTGCGCCGACGTTCATGGCCATGGACCTGATGGGAGCGCTGGATGTCGCCATGCTCAGCGTCATTTTTGCGTTCCTATTCGTCGATTTGTTCGATACGTCCGGCACGCTGGTGGGGGTTGCTCACCGTGGCAAGCTACTGGATGAAAACGGTAAGCTGCCACGTATCGGGCGTGCCATGATGGCCGATAGTACTGCGTCGATGGCCGGTGCCGCGCTGGGTACCTCCACCACCACCAGCTACATCGAATCCACGGCGGGCATCGTCTCCGGTGGGCGTACTGGGTTGACGGCGGTCGTGGTCGGCCTACTGTTTTTGATCAGCCTGTTTTTCGCGCCGCTGGCTGGCTCTATTCCCGCCTATGCGACAGCCGGTGCGCTTCTTTATGTCGCTGTGCTGATGGCGGGAAGCTTGGCGCATGCGAATTGGGAAGATCCCACCGACGCGGCCCCGGTCCTGATCGCGGCGATTGCCATGCCGCTGACCTTCTCCATTGCGGAAGGTATTGCCCTGGGTTTCATCAGCTACGTGGCGATCAAAACGCTGTCGGGCCGCTTCGCGGATCTCAACCCGGCGGTGGTGGTGTTAGCGCTGCTATTTGCAGCAAAGTTTCTATTCATGGGCTAACTGCCCAATCTTTGACTAATCAATGAGAGACGCGATGAGCATCTACGGCGATTACATTAAGTCCGTTATTCGCACGGTTCCTGACTGGCCAGAGCAGGGGGTGAATTTTCGTGATATTACCCCCTTGCTGCAAAACAGCGCTGCTTTTCGTAAGCTGATCGACAGTTTCGTGCACCGCTACCAGGAAATGAATCTGGATGCCATCGCGGCCATCGACGCCCGTGGCTTCATTATTGGTGCACCGCTGGCGTACGAGCTGGGCTGCAGCTTCGTTCCCGTGCGTAAGAAGGGCAAACTGCCGTTCAAAACCATTAGTGAAACCTACACGCTGGAGTATGGCCATTCGGAAGTCGAGCTTCATGCCGATGCGTTTCAGGAAGGGGATCGGATTTTGCTCATGGATGATCTGATCGCGACGGGGGGAACGATGCTGGCAGCGGCTAACTTGATTCAGCGCTGCGGTGGCCACGTCGTGGAGACGGCAACGATTATCGATCTACCCGAATTGGGTGGTTCTCAGAAGATTCGCGATGCGGGCTACAGCGTCTTCGCGGTCTGTTCCTTCAACGAAGACGAGTAACGTCCCATGAGCAGCGAACGCTATCATCAACACTTCACCGTCTCTTGGGACCAAATTCATCGCGACGTGCGCCAGCTCTGCCATCTGCTCATCGAGCGAGACTTCAAAGGCATCGTAGCGATTACCCGTGGCGGCTTGATTCCGGCGGCGCTGATTGCCCGCGAGCTGAACATTCGCCTGATCGATACCGTGTGCATCAAGAGCTACGATCACATGGAGCAGGGCGGGTTGGATATCATGAAAGGGGTCGACCATGATGGCGATGGCTGGCTGTTGGTCGACGATCTCGTCGATACCGGTAAAACGGCCCGTGCCGTGCGTGAAATGTTGCCTAAAGCACATTTTGTCACGATTTACGCCAAACCAGAGGGACGCCCTTTGGTGGATCAATATCTGACAGAAGTGGCTCAACAGTGCTGGATCCAATTCCCTTGGGATATGGGCATTGCCTACGTCGAGCCACTCGCCGATCAAATGAAGAAGTGATATGGCTAACCCGTTACCCGATGATTGGAGCCATTGGCTAGGGCAGGAGTTTCAGGCGGAATATATGTCCGCTTTGAAGGCGTTTTTGGCCGACGAAAAGGCGGCCAAGAAAGTTATCTATCCGCATTCGTCGAATTGGTTTCGTGCCTTTGAATTAACGCCTCTCGCGTCGGTAAAGGTGGTGATTTTGGGTCAAGACCCTTACCACGGGCCTAATCAAGCGCACGGGCTTTGCTTTTCGGTGCAGCCGGGTGTCCCGGTGCCCCCATCGCTTGTCAACATCTACAAGGAGTTGGCGAGTGACGTTGGCTTTACGCCGGTGCAGCACGGTTTTTTGGAGGCGTGGGCCAAGCAGGGGGTATTGCTATTGAACACGGCGCTGACGGTCGAGCAGGGCAATGCCGCGTCGCATCGTGGTAAAGGGTGGGAGCCCTTCACCGATCAAGCTATTGAGACCGTCAGTCGTCATGCCGAGCCCAGCGTATTTCTTCTTTGGGGGAGTCACGCGCGGCAGAAAAAGGCGCTGATCGATACCTCTCGCCATTTGGTGCTGGAATCACCGCATCCTTCCCCGCTGTCGGCGCACCGTGGCTTTTTTGGCAATCGTCATTTTTCCAAAGCTAACCAGTTCTTGGAGGCGCAGGGGCGCTCGCCCATTGATTGGCAATTACCGGAAACCCCTTAACCTCATGGTCAGTTGCGGGTAGAATGTCGCGCAATTTGTAAGCATGTCGATGGTGGCTCAGCAGGCTGCCATCTTGAATCCCCTGCAGTGAGGAAGTCCCATGAGTGTCTACGCCATTAACCATCCGCTTGTTCAACATAAGCTGGGACTAATGCGCGAAGCTGATTTGAGCACTAAAAGCTTTCGTGAACTGGCAGGTGAAGTGGCTAAACTCCTGACCTACGAAGCGACCAAGGGTCTGGAGCTCGAAGATCATGAGATTCAAGGCTGGAACGGTGAGCCTATAGCGACACGTCGCTTGAAAGGCAAAAAGGTGACCATCGTTCCGATTCTGCGGGCAGGCTTAGGTATGTTGGAAGGCGTGACAGACCTTATTCCTAGCGCGCGGGTCAGTGTCGTTGGCCTGTATCGCGATGAAGAGACGCTGCAGCCGGTGCCGTATTTTGCAAAATTCGCCAACGACATCGAAGAGCGTATGGCGATTGTGATCGACCCGATGCTGGCAACCGGTGGTTCGATGGTGGCTACGTTGGACATGCTGCGTGAGCGTGGCTGTGAACACATGAAAGTCATCGTATTGGTGGCTGCCCCTGAAGGGATTAAACGGGTGCAAGATGCGTATCCCGATGTAGAAATTTACACTGCCTCGGTGGATGACCGACTCGATGAGAATGGCTACATCGTCCCCGGCTTGGGAGACGCCGGCGACAAAATTTTCGGAACGCGCTGAGCGCTCCGTCTCGAAACGCCCCTTACGCTTTGCGTTAGGGGCATTTTTTTGCCTCCGTGACTTGGCTATGTACGAACACTATCTGCGCTAGCCGCCATTTCGTACAAAACCTAATAACAGACCCCAGGAGTGGTGTGATGATAACGAGTGCGAGACAAGAGTCTTGGCCAAAAATGTTACTGACCGGCGCGCAGATGCTGTTCGTGGCCTTTGGTGCATTGGTACTGGTTCCGCTATTGACTGGGTTAGATCCCAGCGTGGCGCTGTTTACAGCCGGACTCGGTACGCTGGTCTTTCATGGCGTCACCAAGCAGAGCGTGCCGGTATTTCTGGCCTCCTCGTTTGCCTTCATCGCGCCCATTCAGGGCTCTGTCGCCAGCTTCGGCGTGTCGGCGACGCTGGGTGGGTTGATGGCGGCCGGGTTGGTGTACGTGGTGATTTCTCAGGCGGTACGGCTGAAAGGGACGGCTTGGCTGCACCGGCTGTTGCCCGCCGTGGTGGTCGGTCCCGTCATCATGGTGATTGGTTTGGCGCTCGCCCCGGTCGCCGTCAGCATGGCAACCGGCGAGACCAGCGACTCCATTGGCTACGGCCAAGCGATATTTCTTTCCATGGCAAGTCTGTTGGTGACCCTGGTGCTCGCAGTATTTGGCCGCGGCCTGTTGCGTTTGGTGCCCATCATGGGCGGTATTGCAACGGGCTACGCGCTGGCGCTCATCATGGGAGTGGTTGACTTTACGCCGGTGCGCGATGCGGCTTGGCTGTCGTTACCCAACTTTACGGCGCCTAGTTTCCATTGGGCGGCCATCCTGTTCATGATTCCGGTCGCGATTGCGCCTGCCGTCGAGCATATTGGTGACATGGTGGCGATTGGTTCGGTCACGCGTACCAACTATCTGGAAAAGCCTGGCTTGCATCGCACGCTACTGGGCGATGGTTTGGCCACCACCGTCGCTGCGCTGTTTGGTGGGCCGCCCAACACGACTTACTCAGAAGTCACCGGTGCCGTGACGCTGACCAAGGCCTTCAATCCGATGTACATGGTGGTGGCGGCGGTCATCGCTATCGTTTTGGCCTTTGTCGGCAAGCTTGGTGCGCTACTGCAAACCATCCCTGGGCCAGTCATGGGGGGCATCATGACGCTTCTGTTTGGCTCGATTGCCGTGGTCGGTATGAATACTCTCGTGCGCGCAGGGCAGTCGTTGACGGCGGCGCGTAACTTGGTGGTGGTGTCGCTGATCTTGGTGTTTGGCATCGGCGGTATGCAATTTGGTGGCGGGCAGTTCACGCTACAGGGCGTAAGTTTGGCCGCTCTGGTCGGCATTGCGTTAAACTGGTTGCTACCAGCAGAAAAAGAGGGTGAGTGAGTCGTGACAGACAGGATGCGTTATGAGTGAGGCGCTACGCTGCCCGTTTCCGGTTCTGGGGGTGGCTGCCTGGAGTGGTACCGGTAAAACCACGCTGTTAGAGCAATTGTTGCCGCTTCTGCGCGGCATGGGAGTGTCGGTGGCGGTTATCAAACATGCGCACCATCATTTCGACGTGGACCAGCCGGGTAAGGACAGCTACAGGTTACGCAGCTCGGGGGCAGCGCCCATGTTGATTGCGTCGCGCCATCGCTATGCGCTGATGCAAGAGACGCCGGGGCAAGAGGAGCCCGACTTGGCCCATTTGCTGGCATTAATGGCTCCCCATTCGCCTGATTTGGTAATTGTGGAAGGCTTCAAAGCTTGGCCGATACCTAAGTTGGCGCTCTATCGAGAGGGAATTGGAGACCCGGCGATTCTTTCCGACCCTTGGGTGCAGGCCGCAGCGTTGACCGGCGAGCCTCCTGTGAAGCTTGCGTCTTCGGTCACGCGTTTGGATTTGAATCGCTGTGACGCGATCGCCCGCTGGGTCAGTGACTGGGCCGACCAGCAGCGGCGCAACTTGGCTTGATGATAAAAGGTGACACCATGCAGTTAACCCACCTGAACGCGCACGGCGAAGCCAATATGGTCGACGTCGGCGATAAGCAAGAGACACGTCGAGAGGCCGTCGCCTCGGGGCGTATCGTCATGCAGCCTGCTACCTTGAAGTTGCTGAGCGACGGCGCGTTGCCCAAAGGCGATGTGCTGGCCACGGCGCGTATTGCAGGGATCCAAGCGGCTAAACGCACCCACGAGCTCATTCCTCTGTGCCACTCGCTGGCACTTTCTAAAGTCGCGGTAGAGTTCGACATTGACCATGATCAAGGGTGTGTGAATGTGTCGGCCATGTGCCGTTTGAATGGCCGTACCGGGGTCGAGATGGAGGCGCTGACTGCCGTATCGGTCGCCTGCCTGACGCTTTACGATATGTGTAAAGCGGTCGACAAGGCAATGCGTATCGAAGCGGTACAGCTGGATAGCAAGCAGGGCGGACAGCGCGGCGATTACCGCCGCGACATGACGGCTCCCATCGTCACTGGTGAAGGTGCTGCGGGCGAGGTGAGCCTCGGCGAGCGCTGTGTCTCACCCTGTGTGCGGGTCAAGTTTTTGGCCGAGCTGCGCGAGCGCGTTGGGGAGAGTGATTTGGCCATTGGGTTGGACAAATTGCCAAGCCGTGATGTGGCTGGGCTAAAAGCCGCGCTCAAAGCTCAAGATGCGCGCTTCTCAGTGCTGGCAGACCGTCGAACGCTGTGCGCGATTAACCAGGTGATGGCCAACGACAGCGCACGCATTACCGATGAAGACGAAGTGGCCTTTTTCCCCCCGGTGACCGGAGGCTGAGCCGTGTCCGTTAACGAACAGAAAGCACCCGACATAGGGGTAGTCGTGCAGTCTGCTCCGTTCTCCATGGCCTACGGTTATGAAAGCGCGTTGCGCCAGCGTACCGACATTGGCGCGATCGTCACCTTTACGGGGCTGGTGCGAGATTTCAACGAAACGCCCGACGTCATCGGTTTGACCCTGGAACACTACCCAGGCATGACCGAGCGCACCTTGGCACGTATTGCAGAGCAAGCGTGTCAGCGGTGGTCATTGCAAGCGGTGAGGGTCATTCATCGCGTGGGAGATTTGTTGCCGGGGGACCCCATTGTCAGGGTGCTGGTTGCCAGTGCACACCGCCGAGATGCCTTCGAGGCCTGCGATTTCATCATGGACTACTTGAAGACCCAGGCACCTTTCTGGAAAAAAGAGCACTCTAGACAGGGAGCATACTGGGTGAAAGAGCGCGACACCGATCAGCAAGACGCTGCTCGGTGGTAGTGCTCAAGGCTCGTCGTTCAATTCCTCGATGGTTGGCATCTCGGCGGCCATGATCTGCAGGTGCACCTCGGGCATATGCTGCAAGTGATTCGCCAACCAGTGTACCAACCGAGGCTGTAGCGCATGGCGTAAATCGGCTAGCGTATCTGCGGTGATCTCATCGAGCTGCTCGTCCAGCCACTCGCTAAAGCTGTCTTCATCCATGGGGCTGGCCCCGCTAGCATCCAGCATCAAGCGTCCAATGCGGCACCAGCCCGTCTCGGTGGCCGCTACCGGCAAAGCCAAAAAAAGGCTGCCGCGACGTGCCGAGGAGTGGCCCGTATCCAAGCCAGGATGAGCGACTACGCTATTTTGATTGACGATGCAGGGAGGCTGAGGATAGCGCGTCTCGCAGCGTAACCCTTGCTGGTCGAGTACTAGCATGTCGCCATTCACAGGCGTCAGCGGTGCTTGAATGCCCAGCTCTTCGGCAAGCGCTTGATGCGCCGCTTGATGGCGAGCCTCGCCATGCACCGGTAGCAGCATTTTGGGTCTGACCCACTGATAGAGCTTTCTAAGCTCTTCCTGGGCAGGGTGTCCGGTAGCGTGAAGCTCGGGATGGTTCGTTTCATCGAACAGCGTGACATCGAGTTGCAACAAACGCTTTTTAAGCTGCTCGATGGGGCGCTCATTGCCTGGAATGGCTTTGGCAGAAAAAATCACGCTATCGCCCGGTTCTAAATCGACAAAGGGGTGGCGACGCTGGGCCAATCGTTGCAAGGCGGCGCGAGGCTCGCCCTGGCTACCGGTGGCAATGATCACGACCTCTTCAGGGGGGAGGTAGCCCAGGTCATGGGCGGGCACCAGGGGCGGGAAGTCGTCCAAATAGCCCAGGCCTCTGGCCACACTCACCATCCGCTCCATCGAGCGGCCCATCAGGCTAACCCGGCGTCCACTCGCCTGGGCTGCCAAACCAATGGCCAATACCCGCGCTAGGTTGCTGGCAAAGCAAGACACGACCACCCTGCCTGTGCAAGCGCTCAGCGTGTTCGCCAACGCCTTGGCAACGTCCCCTTCGCTGGCGGACTGTCCCGGCATGGGCGCGTTGGTTGAATCCCCTACCAGCAAATCGACCGGTGCCAGTGCTCTGAATTGAGCCGCATTGACCGGTGAGCCAATGAGCGGGGTTGGGTCCAGTTTCCAATCACCCGTGTGGAGAATGCGGTAATCCCCCGCTTGCATCATGATGGCGCAGCTCTCGGGGATGGAGTGGGTAACGCTGAGATAGCGAAGGGTGAAGGGGCTACTCTCTACTGCCTCCCCCGGTTCGATGGTCTGGATCGCTGCGCTACTGAGCTGATGTTCGGCAAACTTGTAGCGCAAGAGTCCCGCTGCGAGTGGGGTGGCAAAAATCGGGCAGCCCCATTTGGGCCAAAGCCACGCCACGGCGCCGATGTGGTCTTCATGGCCGTGGGTAATGAACAGGGCTTTGGGGGTGATCTTGAGCGCTTCCAGGGTTTCCGTGTTGGGGACTTGAAGCGGAGAATTCGGCAGGTCTTGGCGAATCATCATGCCGCAATCAACGGCGATCCACTGATCGTCATACCCATACAGCGTGAGGTTCATTCCAATTTCGCCACAGCCACCAAGCGGTAGCAGGCGCAGGGGCGGGCGGCGACGGGGACGAAGTTGAACGCGTGATGGATGCATCAGTTATGAAAAGCCTAGAAAGTAATGTCTTAACTATACGGGATGCGGGGGGCGGGTAACAATCATCGCGGCACCAGACCGCGGTGCTTCCTTATCTTGCTTACGTTACACTAATGCGGCTAAAGCGTTTATCTGCCGTTAGGCAGGTGCTTGGCGAGCGTGCCGTTAAATACGTTAAGAGTGTCTGTGATGTCTCATTATTACCGTTTAGTTGTTTCCTGCCCCGATCAGGTGGGCATTGTGGCGCGTGTCTCAAGCTTTATTGCTCAGCAGGGTGGTTCCATTACCGAAGCAAGCCAGCACTCTGATTTAGAGACTGGTCGCTTTTTCATGCGCTATGAAATTCTGGCGGACTCACTGGGTATGTCGGCGGAAGCGTTGCGCACGGCGTTCGAGCCCGTCGCCGCCGAATTCGATATGCAGTGGTCGTTGGTAGATACGCAAAAGCGTCGCCGTGTGGTGCTCATGGTGTCTAGAGAGTCTCACTGCTTGGTCGACTTGCTGTATCGCTGGCAAGCAGGCGAGCTGGATTGCGATATCGTGGGCGTCATTTCTAACCATGACGATATGCGTTCACTCACGGAGTGGTACGGTATTCCCTATCATCACGTACCGGTCGATCCTACCAACAAGCAGCGGGCATTCGATCAAGTGCAAGAGCAGATAGATGCGGCCCGCGCCGACTGTGTGGTGCTGGCGCGCTACATGCAAATACTGCCGCCTTCCCTTTGCGAACGCTATGCGGGCCGAGTCATCAATATCCACCACAGTTTCCTGCCGTCGTTCGCGGGTGCCAAGCCGTATCATCAAGCTTATGAGCGCGGTGTGAAGCTGATCGGTGCGACCTGCCATTACGTCACCGAAGAGCTGGACGCGGGCCCGATCATCGAGCAGGACATACATCGGGTCAGCCATTGCCACACGCCGACCGATCTCGTTCGCTTCGGTCGCGACGTTGAAAAAGCGGTGTTGGCGCGTGGTTTACGCTGGCACTTGGAAGATCGTGTGCTCATTCACGGCAATAAAACGGTCGTCTTTAGTTAATCTACCGGGGGCGCTATGTCGTTTGCACAGAGCGTATTGGCACCATGGGCGCTGGTGATGACGTGGTTGTTGTCATTGGGCATGGTGGGCTGGTGCATTTGGCTGCGCCCTTGGCAACCGTTGCTCGAAGATAACGCGCTCCAACATCGATGGTTGGCCGCGACGCTTGTCGTCATGCTGTTTTGGCAGCTTCGCGCTCAAGCAGTGGATTGGTTGACGCTTCACCTAGTATTTACGGTGTTAATGACGCTGGTCTTTAAAATGCCGTTAGCGCTGCTGAGCAACGTAATGATCAACGCTGCCATGGTAGCGATTGGACGTAACGAGTGGAACCTTCTTGGGGCGAACGTACTGGTGACTGGCATCGTGCCTGCTATGGTGACAGGCATCGTGTGGCGTCTGGTGGATCGCCGCCTGCCGGATAATTTGATGGTGTTCTTATTCGCCTGCGGATTTTTCGGCGCAGCGCTGTCGACGTTAGGTGGCGGGCTTGTCGCGGTGGCGCTCATCATATTGGCGGGCACGGACCCTGAGGCCGTATATCTCGCTCAAGAGTATGCCCGCTTTTTACCGCTGCTGATGCCGTCGGAAGCCTTCATCACCGGGATGCTGCTCAGCATCTTGCTAGTCTACCACCCAAGTTGGGTGGCCACCTTCAATGACCACCGTTACATCGACTCACAGTAAATACACTTCGTGTAACGGGTCTGACCACGGCCTCAGTTCAGCCGAGCGCTTGTCCGTTTCCGCCCCGAATAACGCCGACGCCGACACCCTCGATATCCAGTTGCTGGGTGCGCAGATCGATCTCGATCGGTGGGAAGTCGGCATTCTCGGCGATCAACGTGACTTGATGGCCCTGGCGTTTAAAACGCTTGACCGTCACTTCGTCTTCTAACCGTGCTACGACGATCTGGCCATCGCGTACGCGATCAGTGCGATGAACGGCCAGAAGGTCGCCTTCCAAAATGCCGACATCTTTCATGGAGAGGCCGCGTACACGTAATAGGTAATCGGCTTTGGGCGTAAAATACTCGGCTGGAAGCGGGCAGTAGCGGTCTATGTGTTCGGCAGCCAAGATTGGACTACCGGCGGCAACTTCGCCAATCACGGGTAGCCCATTGGGTACAGGCTCGGAGGCGGCCGTTGTCGTTGCTGGCACTTCGCTAGGTTCCAGCGCCTCCTGGTTCGGTAGCCGAATTCCCCGCGACGTATTTCGAATGATGCGTATGGCGCCTTTACGCTCGAGCGCACGCAAATGCTCCTCGGCAGCATTTGGAGAGCGGAACCCCAGCGCCTTGGCGATTTCAGCGCGCGTTGGCGGGTACCCCAGGTCACCCATGGTTTTGACGATGAAATCAAATACGTGCTGCTGACGTGCTGTGAGTGGACGAGACATACCAAACTCCAAAACAGTGAAAAGACAGTAGCTACATGTCGGCTTAATCAGTATGTGTTTAAGTATACAGTATGTTGCTCTGTCCAGTACATGGTCCATGACCAACGCCAGTGTAAACGAGTGCTTTGAAAGCTAGGTAAAGAAGGTGCCGCCCATGGACCGTTGGCGAACTGGATAAGTGATTGAGCCTGTCAGACATATGTCATAGTATGCAACGTTGTTTAAAACACCTGTTTTTTGGAGGGCGAGATGGCCCAATCAGATACGGTAACGCGTATATTGGACACGGCAGAGGTGCTATTTGCAGAGCGAGGCTTTGCCGAGACGTCGCTGCGCAATATCACCAGCAAGGCACGCGTCAATTTGGCGGCCGTCAACTACCACTTTGGTTCCAAAAAAGCACTGATTCAAGCGGTGTTCGCCCGCTATCTCGATCCGTTTTCGGCACGTTTTCATACGGCACTGGATGAACTCGAGACGCGCCATCAAGGCCAACCGATTCCTTTGGAAGTGCTGCTTGAGACCATGGCGACCACGGTGTTGGCCGTCCCGGCAGAACGCAATAGCCTGAAAGTGTTCATGAGGCTCCTGGGCCTGGCGTATAGCCAGGCTCAGGGGCATTTAAGGCGTTATATTCAGCAGCAATATGGCGACGTGTTTACGCGCTTCACCGAGCTGGTGCGCCAAGCGACCCCAGACCTGCCGGACGCTGAGCGTTTCTGGCGGCTACACTTTATGTTGGGAACGGTGATATTCACGCTGTCAGGCTTGGATGCCCTTCGCGATATCGCCGCCAAGGATTACCAAGAACAGGTTACGGTGCGGGATCTGGTACGACGCCTGCGGCCCGTCGTGGTCGCCGCCATGAATGCGCCGTTGCCCGCCGCGGTTGAAGAGGGTCACCATGGAAACGCCCAAGCTAGCTGAGCTGCCGCCTACACACGGTGGTTGGATAGAGATCGATACCCAGCGTCAGAGACTCTGCTGGTGGCAAGGTAACGATATTCAGCATGAGTGTACGATTTCGACGGGGCTGGCAGGCGTTGGGCAGGAAGAGGGCAGCGGTCAAACGCCGCTTGGCTGGCACTACGTGCGCGCATCGATTGGCCAAGGCTGTCCCGATAACGCGGTATTTCGGGGTCGCCGGTGGACGGGCGAAGTCTATTCGCCAACTCTCGCGGCCAGCTTCCCCAAGCGTGACTGGATCCTGACGCGGATACTTTGGCTATGCGGTTTGGAGCGCGGCGTGAATCGCGGGAGAAACGTCGATTCCCAGCGGCGCTACATATACTTGCATGGCACCCCAGAGGATCAGCCCATGGGCACGCCAGCCTCACACGGTTGTATACGCGTGCGCAATCACGATTTACATTTCCTATTCGATCACGCCCAGCCCGGTACGCCGGTTTGGCTGCATTAAGCCCACCCACAGGACGTCGCGCCAGAATTTTGACACGCCAAGCGGTTAGTCTAGAATGGCGCCCTTTTTGTTGGACTCACCATCATGACGCAACCCATTGGCCCGGTCATGCTCGACCTTGAAGGGCCACAGTTAACCAACGCTGACAAGCGCCTGCTAAAAGATCCTGCCGTAGGCGGTGTGATTCTGTTTGCTCGTAACGTCGAAGACGCGTATCAGGTTCGCAAGCTGTGCGACAGTATTCGTCGTGTGAGAGGCGATTTGCTACTGGGGATCGACCAAGAGGGGGGGCGTGTCCAGCGAATCAAGCAGGGCGTTACCCGGCTACCCGCTATGGCGCGTCTGGGTGAGCTGTTCGCCAGCGATCCGGTCGCGGGTGTGAGCCTTGCCAAAGATACCGGTTGGCTGTTGGGCATGGAGATGGCCGCCTGCGGATTGGATATCAGCTTCGCCCCCGTATTGGACGTTGAGAGTGGCGTATCCAGCGTGATTGGTGAGCGCAGCTTTAGCAGTGACCCTCTTCACGTAGCCAAACTTGGCCATGCGTTTATCGAGGGCTTGCACGAGGCTGGCATGGCCGCTGTGGGTAAACACTTTCCCGGGCATGGGGGCGTGGCGGCAGACTCCCACGTGGCGCTACCCGTCGATGACCGGCCGCTAGCCGAATTGAAAGCGCGCGATCTCGTGCCGTTTCGTGAACTTGCGGGCGTTTTAAACGGCGTCATGCCAGCCCATGTCATTTATTCGGCGTTCGATAAACGCCCCGCTGGGTTTTCGCCGACGTGGCTGGGCATGCTACGCGAATCGCTGGGTTTCAAAGGGTGTATTTTCTCGGATGATTTGAGCATGACCGGGGCGCATGAAGCCGGTGGACCCACGGAGCGCGCCAAGGCAGCTTTGACGGCTGGCTGCGACATGCTGCTGATATGTAACGATCGTGCCGCTGCTCTTGAGGTCGTCCACGCCTGTGAAGGGGTGTCGAACAAACGCCCTGCCAAACTGCGTTATGGCCGTGCGAGACCTGATATCGATGCCCTGGCTGCCCTTGGGCGCTGGCGGCGCACTCATGCCAAGCTAGAAGCATTGGCGAACTAATTTTATACCGTTATCTATTAAGACGTCTTTATGGAGATGGAGCATGTCCAAGTTGGATAAAGAAGCGCTTGAATCGTTGGATTCCATGCGTGAGTTGATGGATAACGCGGATTGCCTGATCTCACAGGAGCAGGTAGAGCGAGCGTTGGATCGCATGGCCGAAGATATCACGCGTGACTTGGGCGACAAGCTGCCGGTGTTTTACTGTGTCATGAACGGTGGTCTCATTACCACGGGCCACTTGTTGACACGTCTAGGCTTTCCATTGGAAGTGGACTATCTACACGCCACCCGTTATCGCAACGAGTTACGCGGCGGTGAGCTATTTTGGCGCGTTTCTCCGGAGGTGCCGATGGCGGGGCGTCACGTCGTCATCGTCGATGATATTCTCGATGAAGGCGCGACACTGGCCGCTATTCTCGAATACTGCAAAGAGGCACAGGCCGCCAGTGTCACGACCGCGGTATTGGTCGATAAACAGCATGACCGTAAAGCAGTGCCGGGACTGAAAGCCGACTACTGCAGTTTGGAGGTGGCCGACCGCTACGTTTTCGGTTTTGGTATGGATTACAAAGGCTATTGGCGTAATGCCCCTGGGATTTTTGCGCCTAAGGGCATGTAATCACATCAGCGCCTAGCGAGGAGAGAAACGCCTTGCTAGGCCGGTCTCCGCAATCATTCGCGTTGAAATCTCCTCCACGGAAAACCGCGTCGTATCGATGAACGGAATGTGCATGGTTCGATACAGCGATTCTGCCTGCTCTACTTCCTGCAAACACTGATCCATTGAGCTGTAGCGGCTGTTGGGCCGTCGCTCGTTACGAATGGCCGATAGCCGACGGGCATCGATGGTCAAACCAAACAGTTTGTGTCGATGAGGAGCTAAGGCTTTGGGGAGCTTGAGGTGACCGTCTTCGTCGAGGTCGTCCTCGGTCAGCGGATAGTTGGCGGCGCGAATGCCGAACTGAAGCGCTAGGTATAGCGACGTCGGGGTTTTGCCGCAGCGAGACACCCCGACCAAAATGATGTCGGCTTTGTCGTATTGATGGGTGCGTGCGCCATCGTCGTTATCGAGCGCAAAGTGTACCGAGTGGATACGGTCCATATAGACGTCGTCGCTGCCAATGGAGTGAGTGCGCCCGACGCTATACGATGAGTGGGTTTCCAACTCCTGCTCCAGCGGCTCCAGGAACGTCGAAAAAATATCGACCTTGAAGCCCGACGCCTGGCGAATGACGTTACGGATGTTTTGATCCACGATGGTATCGATGATGATTGGCCGATGACCATCGCGGATAGCGGTGGACTCGATGACCTCCGCCAGCGCTTGGGCTTTTTCCACGGTATCGATATAAGGTTTGGTCAGCATGTTGATCTCGACATCGCTGAACTGGGCCAGCAAGCTGCGACCCAAACTCTCTGCGGTAATGCCGGTACCATCGGAAATGAAAAAGGCCGTTCGTTTCATAAACTGTTCCGCCAGCTAGAGATGCGTTAAGCGTCTATTGTGGGCTGCCTCTTCCATCAGCACAATGCTTCTTGCCACTACATAAAACAGCCATATTCGATCGTTGTTGTAAAAATCCTCCACTCCCTTCGCTGTTAGACCAATGGCGAATAGGGCCCCGCAATGCTAGGGTGTCAGCGTCTAACAGTGTCGCCCTGATGGGTTGCAACAGAGTCTGAGAGCGAGGGGGTTGCGTGGAAGAGTACATTCTGTGGTTCGATCAGCTAGGTATGGCAGACGTCGAACGCGTGGGTGGTAAAAATGCCTCGCTAGGCGAAATGATTTCCAACTTGTCGGGTGTTGGCGTCACGGTGCCCGGCGGTTTTGCGACCACGGCCCACGCATATCGTGAGTTTCTGTCCCATGAAGGCTTGAACGACCGCATCAATGACACGCTCGCTCGCCTAGACGTCGACGACGTCAAAGCGTTGGCTGAAGCTGGTAAAACGATCCGCCAATGGATCATCGAGACACCGCTGCCCCCCGCTTTCGAAAAATCCCTGCGTGATGCCTATGAGCAACTCCAGGCGCAGCATCCTAACCTAAAAGTGGCCGTGCGCAGCTCTGCCACGGCTGAAGATCTGCCCGATGCCTCCTTTGCAGGGCAGCAGGAAACCTTCTTGAACATCGAGGGTTTTGCCAACATCAAGCACGCCGTGCATGAAGTGTTTGCCTCGCTCTTCAATGATCGCGCGATCTCTTATCGCGTGCACCGTGGCTATGCCCACGAAAACGTGGCCCTGTCAGCGGGCGTCCAAAAGATGGTGCGTTCCGAAACGGGTGCTTCCGGGGTGATGTTCACGCTCGATACGGAGTCGGGCTACCGTGATGCCGTGTTCGTCACGGCCTCATGGGGGCTGGGCGAAACCGTGGTGCAGGGAGCCGTCAATCCTGACGAGTTCTATGTTCACAAGCCCACCCTGGCTGCCGGCCGTCCGGCGGTGCTGCGCCGTACGTTAGGGTCCAAGTTGATCAAGATGGTTTACGGCCAAGATGCCAGTGCCGGTAAGTCCGTCGAAACCGTCGATGTGCCCTTTAAAGACCGCGGTCGCTTTTGTATTGATGATGAGCAGGTCATGGATCTGGCGCGCCAGGCCGTGACCATCGAGCAGCACTACCAACGCCCCATGGATATCGAGTGGGCACTGGACGGTGACGACGGCAAGCTCTACATCGTGCAAGCACGTCCTGAAACCGTGGTGTCTCAGCAAGAGGGTGGCAAGCTCGAGCGCTTTCAATTGCGTGAGAAAGGCCGCACCCTGATTACCGGTCGTGCCATCGGTCAGCGTATCGGGCGAGGGGCGGTCAAGATCGTTCTCAGCCCTGACGAAATGGACAAAATTCAGGAAGGCGACATTCTAGTGACCGACATGACGGACCCTGATTGGGAACCGATCATGAAGCGCGCATCGGCCATCGTGACCAACCGCGGCGGCCGTACCTGCCACGCGGCGATTATCGCTCGTGAATTGGGCATTCCGGCCGTGGTGGGCTGTGGTGACGCTACCACGCAGCTGCAGGAGGGCATCGACGTGACGGTCTCCTGTGCGGAGGGTGATACTGGCCACGTTTATGAAGGGCTATTGGCTTTTGATTGTAATGTGTCCAGCGTCGATTCGATGCCGGAAATCCCTTTCAAAATCATGATGAACGTGGGTAATCCGGATCGTGCGTTTGGCTTTGCCAGTCTGCCTCATGCCGGTGTCGGCTTGGCGCGTCTGGAGTTCATCATCAACCGCATGATTGGCGTGCATCCGAAAGCGCTGCTCGAGTACGATACGCTGCCTGCGGATCTTCAGCAGGTCATCGATCTACGTACTGCTGGCTATGCCGATCCGGTGAGCTTCTACGTCGATAAGCTGGTGGAGGGAATTTCCACGCTAGCTGCCGCTTTTCATCCGCAGCGCGTGATCGTTCGGTTGTCGGATTTTAAGTCCAACGAGTATGAAAACCTGATAGGCGGTAAGCTCTACGAGCCCGGTGAAGAGAACCCCATGCTGGGTTTCCGTGGGGCTTCTCGCTATATCTCCGAGGCATTTCGTCCTTGTTTCGAGCTCGAATGTCGCGCGCTGAAACGTGTGCGTGACGACATGGGGCTGACCAACGTCGAAATCATGGTGCCGTTCGTCCGTACCACGGATGAAGCGCGTGAAGTGGTCGATCTGCTAGCGGCTAACGGTTTGCACCGCGGCGGTGATGAGCACCCTGATGGTTTGAAGGTCATCATGATGTGTGAATTGCCCGCCAACGCGCTATTGGCAGACGAGTTCCTCGAGTATTTCGATGGCTTCTCCATTGGCTCGAATGACCTTACCCAGTTAACGCTGGGCTTGGATCGGGATTCAGGCATCGTGGCGCACTTGTTCGACGAGCGTAACCCTGCAGTGAAAAAGCTGCTCGCCATGGCGATCAAAGCTTGTAAGGAGAAAGGTAAGTACGTGGGTATCTGTGGCCAAGGGCCGTCTGACCACCCAGATCTTGCCAAGTGGTTGATGGAGCAGGGGATCGATTCGGTGTCGCTCAACCCTGACGCCGTGCTCGAAACGTGGTTCATGCTAGCGGGGGAAACCATCGCCTAAGCTTGCGATCTTGAAATTAGCCTGCTTGCTATTTTACGCCCGGCCATTGTGCCGGGCGTCCTCGTTTTATAGGCTAAGCTGTTGTTTGAATGTCAACCGGGCGCTTTCGTCTGGGTGGCTAACGTCTGCGCTAAGGTTCAAGGAGAAAAGCGATGCGTCCAACAAGGGCTCTCTCACTCACTGGTTTACTGCTGGTGCCCATGGTGAGTTGGGGGTTTAGCTACGAAACCCCTTCTATTACCCCAGAAGTTGGATCGGGTTTCGAAGAGAAACCTGGCTGGGCAGCTGAGACCTTTGCCGTGGCCGCTGCCAACCCGTTGGCCACCGATGCAGGCTACCAAGTGCTCAAGGCGGGAGGAAATGCCATTGATGCGGCAGTCGCCGTGCAAATGGTACTGACGCTGGTCGAGCCGCAGTCCAGCGGTATCGGCGGCGGGGCGTTTCTAATGCACTTTGACGGGGCGGACGTGCAAGCTTATGACGGGCGTGAAACGGCCCCTGCCACGGTGACAGGCGAACTGTTCATGGAAAATGGTGAGCCGTTACCCTTCATGGACGCCGTTGCCAGTGGTCTCTCCGTGGGAGTGCCGGGTACCGTCCGCATGCTGGAGCAGGCCCACGCTGAGCATGGTCAGCTCCCTTGGCGAGAGCTTTTTACACCCGCCATCACGTTGGCAGAAGAGGGGTTTGCCGTCAGTCAGCGACTGCATACCAGTCTTGCCAACGACGAGGCCTTGCGACAGAACGAGCGTGCTCGGGCATTTTATTACACCGCCGAGGGCGAACCGCTTGAAGTCGGCACCTCCCTGAAAAATCCTGCGTTGGCGGCCATTTTGCGCCGTATCGCGGATGAGGGAAGCGCCGCATTCTATGAGGGAGCGGTCGCGGAGGATTTGGTAGAGCAAGTGCAGTCACACCCGGTGCGGCCCGGTACCATGACGCTGGAGGATATCAGCGGTTATCAGTCGTTAGCGCGTGAGCCGCTGTGTACGCCCTGGCAGCAGTGGGAAGTATGTGGTTTTCCTCCGCCCTCATCTGGTCATCTTACCGTCATGCAGATTCTGGGCATGATGGATCAGCAGCCGCTGCTCGAAGCGCCGTTGGAGGATGGCGTGACCAGCAGTGGTTGGTTGCATCAGTTCTTGGAAGCTTCTCGACTCGCCTTTGCTGACCGTGGACGTTACATCGCAGATCCTGATTTCGTCGACGCGCCGGGCGGTGACTGGTCACTGATGTTGGCACCCGATTATCTGGACAAGCGCAGCCAATTGATTGGCGACGAGAGCATGGGTGAGAGCGCCGAGCCGGGCAACCCAGGGGAACTGGCCGTCAGCTTTGCCAGCCAGCCGGAACAGCCTGAGTACGGTACGAGTCATATCAGTATCGTCGATGCCGACGGCAATGCGATTGCCATGACGACCACCATCGAGCAGGCCTTTGGATCGCGGCTGTTAGCGGACGGCGGCACCGATTTGCCGGGCGGCTACTTGCTCAACAATGAGCTGACGGATTTCTCTTTTACCCCAGAAATCGATGGTCAGCCGGTGGCCAACCGTGTCGAGCCAGGTAAACGTCCTCGCTCAAGCATGAGTCCTACGCTGGTCTTCGATCAAGAAAGCGGCGAGTTAGTGGCGAGCCTGGGGTCTCCCGGTGGCGCGGCCATCATTCATTATACCGCGCGCACCCTGGCGGCCATGCGTGATTGGGGGCTGAACGCTCAAGAAGCGCTCAATCTACCTCATGCCATCACGCTGGGTGGTGATGTCTATCTAGAGGAGGGGCGTTTTCCAGATTCGACCATCGAAGCGTTGCGCGAACGTGGTCACACCGTCAGCGAACGTGAGCTGACAAGCGGCCTGCAAGCGATTCGGCGCTTGGAGGATGGCACTCTATTTGGCGGAGCCGATCCTCGCCGTGAAGGCGTTGTCATGGGCGAGTGAACTCGATTCACTGGCGTAGCCAGTTGCGAAGTTTGACCAGCATGAGGCCGCCGTCGCTCAGCGATCGGCGGTCTTCTATTAGCTCACGAAGCCGATCAGGGTAGTCGGTAATGATGGCATCGACACCCAAATCGATAAGTGTCGACATTCTCGCTCGATCATTGACCGTCCAAGCATGGATCTCATACCCAAAGCTTGCCGCCAAGCTGACCTCTTGACCCGTTATACGATTATGGCGCAGGCCCAGGGCGTCAAATTGGCGGCGATCCAGGGTGCCTGGCAATATCAGTTGCGCCAGCAGCGTAACCCTCAGTTCGGGAGCCCTTGCTTTGATGTAACGCACCAGATCAGGCGACATGGTCGCGATGCGCATCTCCATTAGCGCGTTGGGAAAGCCACAAGCGGTCATGCCGCTCAGGGCGCTTTGCTGCGTGGCCCAACAGCGATAGCGCAGATCGCTCTCTTCTTGGAGAGCATCGATGACGGCTTGGGCAAGCATCTGCTCTTGGCCCGGTAACGCTTTCATGTCGATCATTAGTGACGCCCGTCCGCGCACGATGCCAAGAGCGTCATCCAGCCCCGAGATGCGCTCGTTTTGAAAAGCATCGCCAAACCAACTGCCGACATCGAATTCGCTCAGTTCACGACGAGTCAGATCGCCGAATTCCCTTGGGTCGCCAGTAAGGCGGGCGAGCGTTCGATCGTGATAGAGCATGACCTGCTGGTCGGCGCTCAAACGTACATCGAGTTCAACGGCGTCGGCGCCATCTTCTAGTGCTTGTGATACCGCGGCCAGGGTGTTTTCCGGTGCTACCATGGAGCTACCCCGATGGGCGATGATGGTGACGTTGTCGCGAATGTCAAAGCTGTTGAGAATCCACCACGCCTGCAGGCCAGCGAGCAGCAGCACACAGAGCTCCAGCGCCCAGGCCATGCGACCCGTATGGGCATTGGATGATGGCGGTGCCGGACGTGTTTTGTGATGGGCGAGTTGCATATACAGACACGCCGACAGCAAGGCATTGGTGGTAATCCCCAAAAACGTCATGGCCAGAGTGATGAGCACATAGCCGGTCAAGTAGACCAGCATGGCCGGTATCAACAGGGCATTGTGTTCCGGCAGCCACCACAGTAGCGGGGTGACCACGCTGTCGAATAGCCAAGTAGTGAGGATCGGCAAGCTAATGATGATGGCCAGCAGGATGAGGACGGCTGCGCCAATCGAGCGATGCCAGCCGCGGGTCAAATGCACGCTGTGTTTTAGCGCCTGGAGAGGCGAGTAGGCTTCTAATGCCACGAGCGGCAGCGCCAGTAGCCAGCGCAGGTAAAGCCAAGCGGCTAGCAGCATCCATAGCAGAACGATGGGTAGCGCACAGGCCAGAAAATACCACAGAACGGGGGGGCGAATGCGCTGCAGGTAATAAGGGTCGAGGCCGCTTAGCCAAAGATCGTAGAGCCATGTGAGCGCTACCATGAAGGGGGCCAGAAGTAGGAGATGACTTCCGACTTGTAAAACGACCAGCACGGCTAGCGCCGGCAGACGTCGCGTGCCTAACCACAGTGCCTCCAGGGCCAGTCGGTAGTGATGGTCTTTCGGCCTGACAGCGATATGTAACATACCCGCTTGCTGCCAGTAGATAAGTAAAAACGTCAGGCCGAAGCCGACGAGCATGACCAGTAACCCCAGTGGGCTGAACAGCAGCGCGAGTAGGGCGTCTGTGGTCACCACCGTGCGGTTTAGCTGTGCTAGAAAACGCTGCGACAGCCAGGCAACCGTAGGCAGCAGCAGAGCGGATGCCAGTAAGGTAAACAGTAGGTGATAAGCAATCAGTGGTCGAAGGTGGTCTCGCAGGGTACGAAGAAGGGCGTGGCCTAATAGAGTGAGCGGCTGCATGGTCACGAAAGTGTCAAAGTAAAGCTTCAGGGTGGTACTCTCTGCCACCCCTGGCAAGTATGCTAAGAGAGTTTGAGCGGCTGTTCGGCGATGATGATGCCGTTGTTGTCAGCATAAAGCCACTGACCAACCCTAAGCGTAACGCCTGCAAAGGTCACGGCAAGGTCACGCTGGCCCTCACCGCGCTTGTCACTTTTGCGGGGGTGACTGCCGAGGGCTTGGATACCTAAAGGCAGTGTCGCAAGAATATCGACATCTCGTACACAGCCGTACATGACGACTCCCGCCCAGCCGTTTTGTGCGGCTTTCTCTGCCAACATATCGCCTAACATGGCACAGCGATGCGATCCACCCGCATCGACCACCAGGACGGCCCCTTCGCCTGGTTCCGCCACGGCTTGTTTGACCAGCGAATTATCTTCGAAGCATTTCACGGTGCGAATGGGGCCATAAAAATTGTCGACACCGCCAAAGTTAGCGAAGAGAGGCTCTAGTACCTCTACCTCGGGATAGGCATCGCATAGATCGGGGGTGATCACTGCGCTTGTCGTTGTCATGGGTAACTCCTTGATTGAATGTGCCATAAAAAAACGCCCCTACCATCGAAGGAAGGGGCGTTCTGTCATCGACTCAGCGAGGGATTAGCCTGGCTGTGATGTTGCGAGCATCGGCGATGGGTCGGTGCCACGGGCTATCAGGCCTCTTGGGCGACCGGTATCACGTTCGAGGCAATCTTTTGATACTCCTCGATTTCGTGGAAGTTCATGTAACGATAGATCTCGCCTGCCAGGGCGTCAAACTCGCCCATGTAACGCTGATACTCATCAACGGTGGGCAGACGACCTTCTACAGCGGCAACCGCTGCCAGCTCTGCTGAGGCGAGGTAGACATTGGCACCATCGCCTAGACGGTTCGGGAAGTTACGTGTAGACGTGGACACGACGGTGCTTTTCGCGGCAACGCGTGCCTGGTTACCCATACACAGAGAGCATCCCGGCATTTCCATGCGAGCGCCTGCACGGCCATAAATGCCGTAGTAACCCTCTTCGGTCAGCTGATGCTGATCCATTTTGGTCGGCGGTGCGAGCCACAGACGGGTTTTCAGGCTGCCCGCAGGCTGTTTTTCGAGTAGCTTACCGGCCGCGCGGAAATGACCGATATTGGTCATGCACGAACCGATGAACACCTCGTCGATTTTCTCACCAGCCACGTCGGACAGAAGACGCGCGTCATCCGGGTCGTTCGGTGCACATAAAACCGGCTCTTTGATGTCAGAGAGATCGATTTCGATGACTTCGGCGTACTCGGCGTCTTTGTCGGCGCGCATTAGGCTCGGATTGGCCAGCCACGCTTCCATGCCTTCGATACGACGGCTGATGGTGCGCTCGTCGCCGTAGCCATTAGCAATCATCCACTTGAGCAGCGTGATGTTGGATTTCAGGTACTCCGTCACGCTCTCTTCAGACAGCGTGATGGTACAGCCAGCGGCGCTGCGCTCGGCGGAGGCATCGGAGAGTTCGAATGCCTGCTCGACGGTGAGGTCTTCCAGGCCTTCGATTTCCAGTACGCGGCCCGAGAAGGCGTTTTTCTTACCGGATTTCTCGACGGTCAGTAGGCCTTGTTTGATGGCGTACAACGGGATGGCGTGAACCAAGTCGCGCAGCGTGACACCCGGCTGGCGCTTGCCTTTGAAACGCACCAAAACGGATTCCGGCATATCCAGCGGCATCACGCCCGTGGCCGCCGCAAACGCGACCAAGCCCGAACCGGCGGGGAAGGAAATGCCCAGCGGGAAGCGGGTGTGCGAGTCACCGCCGGTGCCCACGGTATCCGGCAGCAGCATGCGGTTTAGCCAGCTGTGGATAATGCCGTCACCCGGGCGCAGCGAAACGCCGCCTCGGTTCATGATGAAGTCCGGCAGGGTGTGGTGAGTGTCTACGTCAACCGGTTTCGGATAAGCCGCCGTGTGGCAGAAGGACTGCATGACCAGATCGGCTTGGAAACCAAGACAAGCAAGATCTTTCAGCTCGTCGCGGGTCATCGGGCCCGTGGTGTCCTGGGAGCCTACGGTGGTCATCTTCGGTTCGCAGTACATGCCGGGACGAACGCCGTCCATGCCGCAAGCCTTACCCACCATCTTCTGCGCTAGCGTAAAGCCTTTGCCAGTATCGGCCGGCTGATCGGGCAGTCGGAAAACGTCTGAAGGCGCCAAGCCTAGCGACTCGCGCGCTTTACCGGTCAGGCCCCGGCCGATGATCAGTGGAATACGGCCACCTGCGCGAACTTCGTCGAGAATGAGCTGAGTTTTCAGCTCGAAGGTGGTCAGCACGTCATCGGTACCGTGTTTGCACACCTTGCCTTCATAGGGGTAAACGTCGATGACGTCGCCCATTTCCAGTTTGGAAACGTCCATTTCTACGGGCAGCGCACCGGAGTCTTCCATGGTGTTGAAGAAGATAGGCGCAATTTTTCCACCGAAGCAGAAACCACCGGCGCGCTTGTTCGGGACATAAGGAATGTCGTCACCGAAGAACCACAGCACGGAGTTGGTAGCAGACTTACGCGAAGAGCCGGTGCCGACGACGTCGCCGACATAGGCCACTGGGAAACCTTTGGCTTTGACGTCTTCGATCTGCTTGAGCGGGCCCGTGGAGCCCGGTACTTCAGGCTCGATGCCTTCGCGCTCGTTTTTGAGCATGGCGTTGGCATGCAGCGGAATATCGGGGCGTGACCATGCATCCGGGGCGGGGGAGAGGTCATCGGTGTTGGTTTCACCGGGCACCTTGAAGACGGTCAGGGTGATTTTCTCTTCCAGCGCGGGCTTGGAGAGGAACCATTCGGCATCGGCCCAGGATTGCATCACGTCTTTGGCAACGACGTTGCCTTTCTTGGCACGCTCTTCCACATCGTGGAAGGCATCGAACATCAGCAGGGTGTGCTTCAGCTGTTCACCTGCTTCACGGGCTAGCTCTTCATTGTCAAGTAGCTCTACCATCGAAACGATGTTGTAGCCGCCTTGCATGGTGCCGAGCAGTTTGACCGCGTGAATTTTATCGATCAGCGGAGAGGTCGCTTCCCCTTTGGCAATGGCCGTCAAGAAGCCAGCTTTGACGTAGGCGGCTTCGTCGACACCGGGAGGAACGCGATTGGTGATTAAGTCGAGAATGAATTCCTCTTCACCGGCCGAGGGCGCTTTGAGTAATTCGATCAAGGCCGCGACTTGCTCGGCGGTCAGGGGCTTGGGGGGGACGCCCTCTGCGGCGCGTTCCTCGACATGTTGGCGGTAAGCTTCAAGCACGTTGGGGCCCTCTCATCTTCTTGGTAGTGATGACTCAGTGGTGCCGAACGACTGCTAGCACGGTGGGTGAGGCGTTCGGACACGTGACAGACGCTTGACAAACAGCGCCTGGTGGATGAGCGGGATTCTACGGGAAACTGTCGACAATGTTAAGAAGCCAAGCTAAGTGCTTGCTTGTACTTTATGTTGAGGTGCTGTTTTTTGGCTCCTTCTAAGCCGTTTTTTTCGTTACTGTGCTCCCTAGCTGAAAGTTTTTTACCAATCGGGCTGTTTTACGGTAAGCGCGGGTGTGATTATTGTTATGCCGCGTTACCATGGCCATAGACGAGGGTTAACGCGTCACCACTAGGTTTATGGGGTGTGTGGAGCATCAAATAAACCGAGCTTATATATTAGCGATATGCTATATGGAAATTGGAGCGCCATAGTAATAAGTGGCCTTCGGTTTTTAGGGAACAAACGCCAACGGCGTTTATATGTTGTACAATAGTGTGATAAACGCTCGGTAGCGGTAATATGTCTATACAATTAGTCGAACTTAAAACAGCAGACCACGCCATGCAGGCGGAAGATTTGCTGCCAGAAAGCCTGCATGCGTTTCTGGCCTGCCCCACACCGGATAGCTGGCTTCAGTGGGCGCTTACCAATCCGGACATACTGCTGATCGATCATGCGCAGTGCGAAAAGAAAGCGGCTTCTACGGCCATGAGCCTACTGTATCGCTACGTCGATCAACCGCTGTTGCTCAGTAAAATGTCTCAGTTGGCCCGTGAAGAGCTGCTCCACTTCGAGCAGGTAGTCGGTCTCATGGAGAAGCGCGGAGTGACGTACCATCACCTCACTGCGTCGCGCTATGCCGAAGGGCTGCGACAGCATGTGCGCAGTCATGATCCAGAGCGCTTGATCGATGTATTGATTATCGGTGCCCTGATCGAAGCGCGTAGCTGTGAGCGGTTCGCACGTCTCACCCCTTATCTCGACGAAGAGCTGGCAAAGTTTTACCGCACGCTTGTGAAATCCGAAGGACGCCATTTCGAAGATTATCTGCTGTTGGCTCGTCAACAGACTGCAGAGCCGATCGATGATCGTATTGCCTTCTTTATCGCACGTGAAGCGGAGTTGATCACTGCTCCGGATACGGCGTTTCGTTTTCATAGCGGTGTGCCCGCCTAAGCCGCCGCTAGCCAGGCAGGAAGTATTCCATGCGCGATGCTCAACAGACAGATCAGCTGACCTTGTTTGGTCACTTCTCCTTGACGCAGGGAGAGGACGTACTCACTCATTTTAGTTACGACAAAGTGAAAGCTCTGCTGGTGTACCTGCTGTTGCATCGCCAGCCGGTCAATCGGGCAGCGCTGGCAGAGCTGCTCTGGCCAGATCAGGGATTATCGTCTGGCCGTACCAACTTGCGCCATGCGCTGCACTGCCTGCGGCAGTCGATGGGGGAAAGCGCTGACCAAGTGCTGAACGTTTCTCGTCAGACGATCGCTTTTCATCTACCTGCCCATTGGCAAGTCGATCTACACGATTTGCAGCAATTGCTGGAAGGCCCAAAGGATCTTGATACGCTCGAAGAGGTAATGGCCTGCTACCAGGGTGACCTCATCGAGGAGCTGCAGTTGTCCAACTGTAGCGATTTTCAGCGCTGGCTGGTGCAGGTGCGTAACGAATGGCGCCAGCGTGTCATACGCTTCGCCGAACAGGTGTTGGAGAGCCATGACGAGACGCCTAACGATATGCTGGAGGGCTTGGTAAGCCGCTTTTCGGGCTATGGACCTTTCCATGAGCGGTTGGTGCGCCAGTTGGCGGAGCAGAATCAAATGGCGGCTGCTCATGAGCAATACAACAGCTACTTACAGTTGCTGGCGCTTTCGGGCCAGCAACCTGAGCCTAGTTTTTTGCAATTGGCGAGCTATTGGTCCGACGGCCACCATGACCCACGAGCGATGTCTCCCCAGGGAGCTTTCTCTCGTGCGTTGGCCGCCGATAGCAAGCCGCTGCGTGAAGATGAGATCGAACTTCGCCAATTGTCGGTCATGGCGATTCGTTTACGTTTGAAAGGGGACTGGCAAGATCGCGCTGCCACGCGTAACTGCCTGGCGCTTCAACTGGAACTGATGCGCTGGCTCGAACAGCAGTGCCATCACTTGGGTGGTTTTTGGTTGCCAGGAGCCACAGGGGGATTGGGGTTGGCATGCTTTGGTACTCATGGTCCGGCGCACCAGCTTGCCGAGCTAGTGGCGCTTTACGAGCATTGCCAGCAGGCGCTCACTCAAGAAACCGAACGACACTGGAGTGGTGACGGCGAGGCCCCCACCTTCGAGCTAGCGGCAGGTCTCAATAGTGGACGGGTAGTCTATTTGCCCGAGCGTCAGCTAGCCGACCCCCTGGGCCAGGTCACTCAGGTATCGCTCGAGTTGATGAGTGCCGCCGAAGGCAGTGAACTGGTGATTTCCCAAGAAGCCAGTCAGCACATGCCGCCGGCGCTAGACCTACAGCCGCGTTTGGTCTCGCGGCTGGTGGCCAGTGATGGACGCGTTCGCTTACGCGCACTGGTGTTGGGCCAGAACGAGGGTGGCCGCGACGCGCTACCGCCAAGCTTGGTCGGCCGCGAGACGTCGCTGCGAACCCTGCGCGATGCTCTGGCGCGCGCAGGTATTGGTTTACGCCAAAGCGTTCTCGTACGCGGTGCCTCTGGAATGGGGAAATCGGCGTTGATGGTGGGGTTTCGTCAGCTAGAGCTAAGCCGCGACGCTGCAATCTGTTGGCAGCCTACCACGCGCTTGTCCGTACTAGAGCCCTATGGGGTGGCGCGAACGCTGCTGGCGTGGCACCTGGATACTACGCCGACGTTAGCAGGGTTGCACCAGTTGCAAGCAGCGCTAGGCGACGCGCCGCTGGACGCTGCGCGTCAACAATTGCTCGAAGAAGCGCTAGGGGTGAGAGACGTTCAGGAAATTACCCAGCTCACACAAAATGGTGAAGCGGTCGAGCTGGTTGTGAAGCTGCTGCATCGTCTGATCGATCAGCGCGCTAGTGCCCAGACGCTCGTCTTGATGGTGGATGACTTGCAGTGGCTAGACGAGCCCTCCTTCAAGGTCCTTGCTGGTTTACAGGCCCGCCTGCCGATCAATACGGCCTTCATGCTGGTGGCTAGCCATCACGGTCGAGAGGCGCTGCCGGTCAAGCTGCATTGGGATCAACAGATCAGCCTCGGAAAGCTTGATGCACTGCAATCCTCGCGGCTGCTCTCGCAGTTGTCGCGTCGCTACCGTATGCATTTGAGTCCCCGTTTGCGCAACCAGATCATTGAGCGCTGTGACGGCGTCCCGCTCTATATGCAGGAGATTTGCCGGCGGCTCGATATGGATCGACGCGAAGGTCGCAGCGTTCAGTTCGACGAGTTGCCCAAGGGTTTACTGGGGCTGTTGGCGAGTCGTATCGACCAGTTGGAAGGCGATCGCGAGATTGCTCATATTGCCGCCGTTCTGGGCAAGCGTTTTCGCTTGGATTTCTTGGCTGAATGCAGCGGATGGGAGAAGGCGCGGCTCTCGCAAGCGGTGGAGCACATGCGTCAACTGGAGGTCATCGAGCCGGTTGATAAAGAGAGCGCTGAGCATGAATACCAGTTTAGCCATCAGTTGCTGCAGGAGGCGGCGTACCTCTCCTGTCCTCGCGACGTGCGGGTCAAGTTACACCAGCAGGTCGTTACCTTGATCGAAGAGCGTTTCCCTGTATGGATCAGCCGCCATCCTGGAGATTTCGCGACTCACCTACGGCGTAGCGGTCACTATGCCCGGGGTGCGCGCTATTTCGAGCTGTCTGCCCGTGAAGCGCTAAAAGTAAGCGCCAACCGAACGGCGCTGCGGATGGCGGACTTTGGTTTGGCGAGCTTGCGCCATGTCGAGCATGAGGTGGAGCGCGAGGTGAGTCTGCTGACCGTTCGTGGCCAAGCAGCCTTTGCGCTAGAGGGCCACGGCTCGCCCACGGCTCATGAGAGTTTCGTGCGCGCGCGGGAGTTACTGCGTCAATCGGGTGGCGATACGCCGGACGACCCGGAAGATCTCGAGCAAATTTTCTTGGTGAAGTGGGGGCTATGGGTGGGCCGCAGCCAGCGCTATGCCCATGCAGATGCGTTTGCCCTCGCCTCGACGCTAGCAGATATCGCCGAACGCCTGGAGGACCCCCGCTATCGGCGCCTGGCCGACTACGCCCGGGCACACTGTGAATATTGGGCAGGGCGCATTCAGCAGGCTCATGATCACTTGGATGAAATCGATCCACTCAATGCGCCCATGATGATCGAGTGGCTGCCGTTTTCGGATCACCCGCAGGTAACGGCGGCCTGCTTTCAGGGGTGGGCGCTCTGTTTGCGCGGTGACTATCAGCGCGCCGAACGACACGTGTCGTCGGCCATTCGGTTGGCCGAGAAAATCGGCCATCCAGGGACACTGGCCATGGCGCTGTTGTTCGCAGCCGCTTTGTATCGCCAGCTGGGCCATGTACATCTCGCTGCCCGTCACGCTGAGCGTGCGGCGGCGATGACGGGAACGCCTGATCTACAGCTGTGGCAGATTTCTGCTCAGGGCATGCTGGGCTGGCAGAAGGCCATGGCGGGAGATCATGCCGGGTTGGTGCAACTGAGAGACAGTCTGGATCAGATGGCCGAGTTGAACGGGCGTGACCGGTTCCAACGTCCTGTTTTATGGTATTCGGACGCCTGTATCGAGCTTGGTGAGTTAAAGGCCGCCGAAGAGTACCTAGATCAGTGCTTGGTGATTGCCCGAGAGCGCACCACACTATTTTTACCCGAGCTGGCGACACAGCTGGCTAGGGTGCGTGATTTGCTGGGTCATCCCGCCAGTGAAGTGAGAGCCTTGGCCGATATGGCAATCAACCAGGCGCGAGAACATGGCAATCGCCATCAGGAGTTAGCGGCCCTGGAGCTCTGGTTGACGCGTATTGCTCCCCATGACCAGGCGGCAAAAGAAGCGTTCCGGCGCCTGTTGGGGGAGGTAAGTCATAGTGATGCGCCGGTGCTGGTGCGCTGGGTAAGCTTGTTGGATCGACGTTTGCCTCACACGCTAAGCGTCGAAAAGGAGACGTAGGCCATTTAGCGCGTGCTCTGCTCCAGCCATGATAGCGTGGCGAGCGCCTCATTACGGTGTTCGCCACATACCATAGGGTCATAATCGAATTGACCGCATACGTCCGGTCGCTGCGGACTGCCAAACAGCATGCATAGATGGTGGTCGTCTAGGTGAACGCAGCGTACGCCCGCCGGTTTTCCATGGGGCATCTCCGGAATGGGGGAGGTTATAGACGGCGCGATGCAGCATGCACCGCAGCCTGGACGACAACCAACGGTGCTGCCGCTGTCACTGGCAATGAGCTCGCTCATGGTGTCGCCAGTGCCGTCGCACCTTTGTTTATGCCCTCGAACGCATGAACTTCGGTCACTATTCCCGTCTTTTCGGCAATCTGATTGGCCAGCCATTGAGCGATGTTTTCGACGGTGGTGGGTTTGGGTAGCACGCAACACCGCTCGGTTGGCAAGGTGATCGAGAAACGGCCTTGAGCAGCCTCATATCGGCAAGTCAGTTGCGTTTCGCTATGCTCTGTCATGTCCGCTTCTTCCAGCAAATACCGGTTGTCTAGCCAAGCGCCCCACTGCCGTTCCAGCGACGGCTGTCTCTGCTGCTCTTGGAAAATATGTAAGCGAGAACGGTGGCCGTGGGCGATGCGCTGGCAATTCCCCAAATGGCGCTTAAGTCCATGACTGTAGCCATAGGCTGCGCCATCTACACGCTCATTACTAAGCGTCAGCATTACACGTTCCACGTTGGCTGGTCGCTGCTCGGTGAGTTGATCGCTGAGATAACGGGTGACGCGTGCTAGGGAGATCGATTCCCAAGGCAGCAGCGTAAACGCCTCTGCCGGTCCACGAACTTCCATGGGGTAGGGGTGGGTGGTACGGAGGCAAACGCCTTCATCGCACTCGCTGATCTCGACTCCAGGTGCTTGGGTGGGAACCAGTAAGGTGTGATCCAATCCGCTATCCAGGGTGCGCTTGATCCATGGTTTGACTTCGCCGAAGTCGAACAGCATGCCATCCTCGCCTAGCTCTCCCTCAAGCTGGGCATCTACCTGCCAGCTACAGCCAACCAGCCCGCTCACAGAGCACCACAGGGAAACATCGACGTGGGTTAGTTGATTAACGAATAGGGCCATTACTCGAATCCTGCGATTTTGTGCGTTTGCAGTGACAGACGCCACTGGGGGTTGGCCATGCAGTAGGCAGTGGTAGCTTTCACGATGTCCGCCCTGTCGGTAGCTATCTGCGCATGGGCGACAGCACTGAGGTCCATGGGCTGTAAAAAGAAGTGCTTGAAAGCGAGGTGAGTAAACTGCTCAGGCAGCGCATCCGCCTGAGGGTAGACCAGCTTCAGCTCGTCCCCCTGAGTGATCGCTAATGGATTGCGGCCCTTGGGACTCACACAGAGCCAGTCGATGCCTGCAGGGGCAGGCATCGTGCCGTTGGTCTCAACGGCCACTTCGAAGCCTTCGCTATGTAACGTGGCGATCAGGGCGCTATCGAGTTGTAGCAACGGTTCGCCGCCAGTGAACACCACGTAAGGCACTGCTTGACTCACTCCTCGAGGCCACAGTGCTTTTATATGAAGTGCTAGCGCCATTGCGGTCTCGAATCGGCCGCCGTTGACCCCATCGGTGCCGATGAAATCGGTATCGCAAAAGGTGCATTTGGCGTTAGGTCTATCCGCTTCTCTACCTGACCAGAGGTTGCAGCCGGTGAAGCGGCAAAACACGCTGGCGCGACCCGCTTGGGCGCCTTCGCCCTGCAGGGTGTAGAAAGCCTCTTTGACGTGGTACATCAGCGGCCACCCTGCGACGTGTCGATAGCGTAAGCAAGAGGATCGACGCAATTGTTGGCCGCAAAGGCGGCCAACCGCTCACGGCAACTACCGCACTGGCCGCAGGCGAGTTCGCGGCCTTCGTAGCAGGTCCACGTCTGGCGATAGTCCAGCCCCATGGCTAACCCTTCGCGCAGAATATCCTCTTTACGAACGTTTAGATAAGGCGCATGAAGTAACACGGGTTCGAAGTTGGCGATACCGGCAACGTGATTCATGGCATCGACAAACTCGGGACGACAGTCTGGGTAGAGTACGTGGTCGCCCCCATGAGCGCCGTAATCCACCCGCCCCGCGCCAATGTTGACCGCCTTGGCAATGGCCAGGGAGAGCAAAATCATGTTGCGATTAGGCACTACCGTGGCGCTGAGGTTGTTTGCGTCGTAATTGCCGGTGGGCATGTCGATAGCGCTATTGGTCAGCGCTGAGTTATCGATCAGCCCATGGATGGCGCGAATATCGACGACTTGGTGAGCAATGCCCAGGGATTCGCACACCTGGCGGGCGGTGTCGAGCTCCCGGCGGTGGCGCTGGCCATAGTCGAAAGAGAGCGCGTGGACAGTGAGTCCTTCCCGAATGGCGCGATGTAAAACAGTGAAAGAGTCCATGCCGCCGGAGTAAATCACGACGGTGGCTGACGCCTTGGCGCCAGGTGAAGCGGTAGAGGACATACGAAATGCTCATCGTCGGAGAATTTATGTGTCTTTGCCTCGGTGCAAGGCAGTGTTCCGGGGTCCGGTCCGGAAAGGCGGCAGTTTACGCAATAGCGAACCATCTAGCCAGTGGGCTAGTGCGTCTCAGTCGGTGTGTGTGAGTGGTTTGCCATGTTAAGCTAATTGGCCAAGCCGTTAGGAAGACACTTATGGCCACGATAGAACATAGCGAAATCGTCAAGGCTCCCCCCGAGCGGGTGTTTGATCTGCTACGCCGTGTCGAAGATTTTGCCGATTACTCGGACCTCATTCGCTCCATCGATAGCTTAGGCGAAAACCGCTATCGCTGGCACGTGCGGGCAGTAGGGATGGATTGGTCGTTCGATGTTGCCGTCACCGACATTCAGCCGCCCCATGTGCTGGCTTGGGAGTCGTTGGAGGGTGTCAAAAATCAAGGCCGGTATCAGCTGCGGGCCGTACCCGAGGGCACGGAGGTGGCGTTGACGCTACATTATGAGATTCGCAATCGCCTAATGGAAAAAGCCGTCAACAAAGCAGCAAAGCCGTTGGTGGGCAAGGTCAGCCGACAAATTCTCGATCGGGTCGAAGCACGGCTGAATGGCTAAATTGTCGCTTCATTCTTGGCGCTGGGTAGTAAGCTTTGCGGCCGCTGCCATGTTGGCTTATCTCTGGCTGTGGTACTCCCCTGATTTGTCCGCGCTGAAGCGCTGGGCCGCCACGATGTCTCATCACCCCGCGGTGATCGCATCTGTGATGGTGGCCATGGCGCTGACACTTGCCGTAGGTCTGCCCGGTAGCATAGGCCTATGGCTAATTGCTCCGTTTTATACGCCTCTAGTAGCCACACTGATGTTAACGGTCAGTAGCGTGGTGGGGGCCTGGGGGGCATACGCATTGGCTGCACGACTGGGTGAGCGCTGGCAGCCTAGAGGCTTGACGCTAAAGGTGATGGAGCACCTCAAAGCACGAAGTGATCTTCTAACGCAGTGCGCCATACGAGTGTTACCGGGTTTTCCCCACTCGGTCATCAATTTCGCAGCAGGGTTGGGCAAAATTTCGCTTGGTCGCTATCTGCTAGCCGCATGTCTTGGGTTATCGGTCAAATGGGCAGTGTATAGCAGCGCCATCTATGGCGCGCTGGAAGCCATCGAAGAAGAGGATGCCCTGCAATGGGATGTCATGCTGCCACTGCTGGCATTGACACTCCTATTACTTTTAGGAGCTTGGTATCGGCGCCGCCTGGAGGCGGCGCGTCAAATGGCTTCATGAGTCCCAGAACTTAGTGAGTCTTGTGCATAGACGCATCTAGGTGGTCGACCACCTCGGCCCAATCGGCGTCTTCCTCTACGGCTTCCCTAAGAAAGTCGGCTTGTCCCTCGTTCCAGCAGGGTGCATCCGCCAACGGCATCTCTTTGGGTAGCGGTGAGTGGCGCTGAATGAAGCGCTCGATGGATTCCGCATCCGAGCGTAGGCCTAACTGCTCGAAGAGTTCACTAAAGTGATGCACCGGCTGATCCATAAGTCGCTTCCTATCCTATTGGCTAATAAACGTTAAACAGTTAAGTTAACCATAGCGTTTATTAGCGGCTACGCCAGTATGAGACGGGGTCTTGCCGTTAACGCTCGCCTACGAGCGGCATCATGAAGCGCTCGCGCCGGTCTTCTGGTGAAAGCGGTTGAGCAATTAGATGGACCAGCTTGGTATAGACGGCTTCGGGTGTCATGTCGTCTCCAGACAATACGCCCGCATCCACGAGGCCATTACCTGCAGCATAAGCGCCCATCTTTACGCGACCCTGGGGGCATTGGCTGATGGCGGCGATCAACTTGCCTTCGCTGCTGGCTTTGGCGATCACAGCAAGAAGGTCGGGGTCATCAGGCAAATTACCTGCTCCCCAGAGCTGTAGCAGCGCCCCCTTGACGTTAGGGTGACCAAGCCATGCGTCGAGTTGCCAAGCAGCCATTCCTGGCCAAAGAGCAATCCGGACCACTTCGCCCCGAGCCACGGGTTGATAATCCAATCGTTCGAATCGCGGTGCGCCGCGCTGTTGGTAAACCAAGCCACGGCTTGGGAAGAGGATGAAATCGTCACCTACGCGCTCCCCTAGCGGTGGGTAGCTTGGTGAAGTGAAGGCATCGGAGGCTTCACTGTGTTGTTTGATGGCGCGAACCCCTCTGAGTAAACGATCGGCGAAATAGACTGCGACTTCCTGTAATTGAGGATGGGCCGAGAACCGTAAAGCGCCATACACATTGCCTAACCCATCGCCGTTGGGGGTTTCGAGTGGTGCCATCGCGCCTGTTAAAACGACGGGCCGGTCCAGGCCTTGGAGCTGATAGGCCAGGCTCGCGGCGGTCCAGCTGAGCGTGTCGGTGCCGTGGATGACCACGAATCCACGGTATTGATCGAAGCGTTCGGCGATATCGCTGGCAAGCTGCTGCCACGTCAATGGCGTTGCGGCGCTAGAGTCGATCAAAGGCGAGTAGCTCATCACGTCGTAGGCGGGAAGCAGGGATTGATCCTGCAGTGACCGTTGACTCAGTGCCTTGTCTAAGCGCTCGGAAAAATGTCCCGCTGGCGACAAGCCGTTGGCCTGGGGCTGCATGCCAATCGTGCCACCGGTGTAAATGACCAATACCCGCTCTTGGCGGTGGGGCGTATCGGCTAGAAGAGGAGCTTGGCTCATCGCGGTATCCTGTGAGAGCTAAACGTTATCGGTGATAGACCTGAAGATGGCCGCTATGGTCGTCGAGTTGCCGCTGTCGGCCTGCAAACAGCGCGAAAATGCCGCAAATGCCAATCAGGCCAATGAGTAGCCAGGCGATATGTTCAGTGGTAGCACCGGCTTGGAGCATCAAGCCTACCCCAAAGGGCCCCAAGGCGGCCAATGTGTATCCGCCGCCCTGTACCAAGCCGGATAGCTGCCCTGCTAAGCGTTCGTTGGCAGTTCGTAACACCAGTAGGCTTAATGCAAGGCTAAAGCTTCCGCCTTGCCCAAGTCCTAGCAATACGGCGCCTGGCCAGCGCCAGGTCAAAGGCGCTGCCAGTAAGCAGGCGAGACCCATCGCCGTGCAGATCAATACCAGCAGGAGGGCAGGGCGTTGGTCGTGATGGAGGCGCGCAATCCATGGGGCGCTCAGTGCTGAGGCCAGCTGACACAGGATGGAAACGGCCATCGTCCACCCGGCAGTAGCTTCTGTGTAACCCCGCTCGATGAGCAGCGTTGGCAGCCAGCCGAACACGATATAGGCCATGGAGGACTGGATGCCCATGAACAGCATGACCTGCCAGGTAAGCGGCTTGCTAAGTAACGTGACGAGCGGAAGGCTGGAGGGGGAGCCAATGGCCTTCGAGGAGTAAGGCGTGGGTGCATAGCGAACCCAAACGATAAAGGTGGCGAGCGCTAAAAGCGCCCAACTGACCAAACTGGCCTGCCAACCTCCTAGCCACTGCATCAGCGGGACGCTGAGCCCGGCACCTAGCGCGCCTCCCATGCAGAGTGCCATAGTGTAGAGTCCGGTCAATAGGTCCGCATTTTGGGGAAGTTCGCGTTTGACCAGCGCGGGTAACAGCGTCCCCGCAAGCCCAATAGCGCTTCCTGCCATGGCAGTACCCACGTACAACATCCCAGGCAGTGGTAGTACGCGGATCAATAAACCGCTGGCCAGCAGAAGTAGGGCACTGCTTAGCGCACGTTCGCTCCCCAGCCGACGACCGATGATAGGCGCAAGCGGTGCCGTCAAACCAAGAAACAGCACGGGAAGGGTGGTCAGGAGGCCCGCTGCTGGGGCTGAGAGCCCTGCGTTCTCTTGCAAACGATTGAGTAACGGTGCCACCGATGACATGGCAGGGCGCAAATTGAGCCCTACCAAGAACATCAACACAATGAAGCGGCAAGCGTGGCGTGAAACCATGGCGCAGGCTTATTTCAAGTGAGGGCGCAGGTCGCCACGTACCGCATCGAGCAGGGTGATGAAGTGAAAATCTTCTGGGTTATCCAGGCAGTCGACGCGTACTTGCGTTCGCATGCCTTTGTCGATTTCCAGTTTATCGTAGATTTCGAGCGTCAGCTTATTGGCGGGCTTCTCTCCTGGTGCCACGATACCATCTTCCAGCGTGAAGGTTTCCAATAGAGTGGCACGAACACGTGTGCTGTTCCCTTCACTCAATACGCGGCGTACGAACAGCCAGCCTTCGCAGGGGAGTGACGCGTTGTCACGCTCGCGTAGGAAAAGCGTGCGATAGCAGGCGCCTTCGGCAGCAGCTTTTTCAGCCATGCTGCGGTAGGCTTGCACGACCTGATTCGCTGAGGCGCGGGCGTCCTCCAGGCGTTGCGCGATTCCCTGGTGTTCGCGGCTGAGTTGCTCCTGACGCTGAAAGACCAGCCATTGGCGATAATCGGCCATGAGTTGTGAAGACGCCATAGTCACTCCATGAATTAATTCAGCAAAAACGCCCGAATAGGCGAGGCGATACCTTCGCACATTCCGGGCGTGCGGGCTAGCGGCGGCTACGGCGACGTCGCTCTCCACCCGTATTGGTAGATGGCCCATCTTGCTTGCGCCGACGAGGTGGACGCTGACTCCGGCGACCATTTTCGATGGGTTCTGGCTTGGCGTTGGGGTCAGGCTCGAAGCCCGGTTCGACGTGTTTCGGCAACGTTTGATTGATCAGTCGCTCGATGTTTTTGAGCAGACCATGCTCGTCGATGCACACCAACGAGACAGCTTCACCATTGCTGCCCGCACGCCCTGTGCGACCAATGCGGTGAACGTAATCTTCCGCGACATTGGGCAGATCGAAGTTCACCACATGGGGAAGTTCATTGATGTCTAGGCCACGCGCGGCAATATCAGTGGCGACGAGCACCTGTAAATCGCCGCTCTTGAACGCACCGAGCGCACGCGTGCGTGCACCCTGACTTTTGTTGCCGTGGATCGCCATGGCAGGGATATCCTGCTTGGAGAGTTGCTCGGCTAGCCGGTTAGCGCCGTGCTTGGTGCGAGTGAATACTAGTACCTGAAACCAGTTGTGACGCTGGATCAAGTGCGCCAACAAGTCGCGCTTTTTATCGCGATCCACTCGGTAGATCGCTTGCTCGACTTTTTCTGCTGTGGTGTTGCGTGGCGCCACCTCGATGAGAGCGGGATTATCGAGTAGCTGCTGCGCCAACGTTTGGATCTCGTTGGAGAATGTGGCAGAAAACAGGAGGTTTTGGCGTTGCTTGGGGACCAGGCGCAGTAGGCGCTTGATATCGTGAATGAAGCCCATGTCCAGCATGCGGTCCGCCTCATCCAGTACCAGGATTTCAATGGCGGACAGGTCGACGTGCCCTTGCTGGTGCAGGTCGAGCAGGCGGCCAGGGGTAGCGACCAGCACGTCGAGACCATGCCTTAAAGCATCGACTTGGGGCTGTTGACCGACGCCGCCAAAAATGATGTGGGAGCGCAGCGAAAGGTGTTGTCCATAGGCCGCTACGCTTTCGCCCACCTGTGCAGCCAGCTCGCGGGTCGGCGTTAGGACGAGCGCGCGCACTTGGCGCTTCCCGGGACGCTTGCCGTTTGCCAAGCGCTGTAGCATCGGCAGTGTGAAGCCTGCCGTTTTACCCGTGCCGGTTTGTGCGCTGGCAAGGAGATCGCGTCCTTCGAGAACGACGGGAATGGCCTTTTGTTGAATCGGCGTCGGCTGTGTATAGCCCTGCGCGTTCACCGCGCGTAATAAATCGTCGTGCAGACCAAGATCAGAAAAGCTCATGCGTTCTCCGCAGTCGCATAGCAGGCGGCACCACCTAATGGGCGGCGCTGCTAAGCGTCATGTTCAAAAAAGCGAGGATGGTACACCGTCGCGGCAGCGAAGTTTGACAGATAGCACGCTGTGCCGCGACGGGCGTTAAAACGTCTTGTGACACCTCTGGGTTTCACAAGAGGGAGACAGGGTGGCGCTGACAGTGACGTCGTCGTGGTCGTGAGTGTAACACGAAAGTCTCACGTCGACGCGCTACCCGTAGCGAACACGCCTGGGGTTATAAGTAGCCGCCTTGACGCAACTGGTCGGCGATTTGCTCGGCCACTACCTGCCAGCTCTCGCCCAACGAGCGCACCAGGGCTGGGTAACCGTCCTGATCGAGGACCGTTTCAGCAGTGAAGCTTTTTAGGGCGAGCATCTCGCCATCGCTATCGCGCAGTTGCCATTGGCCGCTGGTCACTGCAACGCCATCATAGCGGCCCTGGAACTGATCCACTTCCAATGAGAGCGTCAGCGCACTGGGACGACTGCCTTCCGCCCGCACTACCTGCACGCTAGGAAGCTGGTCGGCTAATTCGGCGCGTAACGCGCGTTCTAATTGCCGGCCAATGCTCTCCGCCCACTGATGCTCGCGCGCTTCATTCAAAGTGATGTCATCGAGCTGCATTACGATGCCGTCCACATCCAAATAGTGGGCTAGGCGGAGGGGGCTGACTTGAAGCGTTGTTTCGGCACGGCTCGGTGCGTTGACCGCCGGGCTTGTAGGTAACATATAGCGCGTGGGTGGAGATACGCTGCTGGCACAGGCGGACAAGAGTAGGCTTGTAAAAGCCGCCAGCCAAAATAGAGATAAGCGACGTAACATAACGGTCATCCTTAATTAGCGAGGAGCGCGAGGAATCGGGTCCTGGGTGTCCAAGTTATCGAACAGCAGCGCCCTTGGGTTCTCGTTCAGCGTCCGGGTGAGCGGCTGTAGATCGCGCATTAGTCTATCTAGGCGCTCGATGGCGCCGGTCAGTTCTTGGTACGCTGGCGAGGAGGGCGAAACGCCTTCCAGTGTGCGGCGCAGTTCTTCCAACGTGCCGTTCAAGTTGCCGCCAATCGCCTGAGTATCCGGGTCGTTCAATAACTGATGGATCGATGTACTGACCTCGCGAACCTCGTTTAGCACGCTTTCCGAGGCTTGAAGATTACGCTCTAGCCCCGCAAGAAGAGGTTCGACTTCCAGCGCGTTGAGCTTTTCGAGCAGGCTGGTGACCTGTGCCTGAATCTGTGCAAAACCGCCAGCCACAGTGGGGAACACGGTTCGCTCGGCAAATCGCTCGGCGACGTACTCATCGGCAAGGTCGCGCTGAAAGTTAAGGTCGACGAACAGCGCCCCTGTGAGCAGGCTGCCATTCTTAAGCGAGGCGCGCAGACCTAGCCCAAACATCCGCTTGAAGCGTTCATCCCACTCCTCTAGGTCGATGTCGGTGTTTTCGATACCCAAGCGTTGGGGTTCGATACGAATGAGTACCGGAATGGCGAATCGCGCCCGGGAATCAGGCTGTGGCGCCGTGAAGTTCCAAGGGACCGCGGCGACGGTGCCGATTCTCACTCCACGAAACTCCACCGGTGCTCCCCGAGACAAGCCTCTTACCGTGTCGTCAACCAGCAAAACATACTCCAAGTATCGGTTGAACGTGCCTTCCCGGGCAGTATCTTCGTCCGCGTAGAGATTAAAGCGTGTGTTGGCCTCCACAGGTTTGCCCATGGGAAGGTCTTCCGGTACGCCAAAGGTCACACCACCGCCCAATAGCGCTTCGAGGGATTCGACATTGACTCTCACACCATCGGCATCCAGGCGGAAGTCGATCCCGCTGGCCGTCCAGAAGCGCGTGCTGTCGGTGACGAGCTGGGCGTAGGGCTCTTCGATGAAAACTTGATGGTGCATGGTGCGCGTTTCAGGTTCAAAGCGCGTGTCTTCGACGCGGCCTACCGTGTAGCCCTGATAAGAGACCGGGTCGCCGATGCGCAGCGAGTTGCCTAGTTGGCTCACCAAGTTGATTTGCAACCCAGCTTGGCCGGCGGGAGCCACGGGAGGTACATCGCTAACCTCGAATTCTCGCTGTGGCTCTTCTGACTGACCCGGTTCTAGCTGGATGTAGGCACCTGAAAGAACGGTACCCAGCCCACTGATGCCCTCGCGGCCAATACGCGGTTTGACGACCCAAAAGCGGCTATCTTCTCTTAGCATAGCTTCCGCCCCGGGTTGAATGCGTGCCACCATGACGGCATGGGAGAGGTCATCGGACAAACGTACGCTCTGGACCCGACCAATCTCGACGTTGCGACTGCGAATGAGCGTACTGCCCGCCTCGATTCCTTCCGCGCTTTCCATCGTCAACGTGACCAGGGTGCCGCGACTGGAGTAGTTGTCGTAAACCAGCCATAGCCCGATGATCACGGCAACCAGCGGCACGATCCAAATCGGGGACAAGCGTGTTTGGGGCGACGCCTTGGCTTTGTGCAACTCGCCTTGATCTGGGTTGGGTGTGTTCTGAGGCATGGAATCGTTAGCCATCAACAGGTTCCTTGGTGGCCGTTTTACGGCGAAGAGAGCGTGAAGGTTGAGTATCCCATATCAAGCGGGGGTCGAAGGTCATAGCCGCGAGCATGGTGAGCACGACCACCGCGCCAAACGCCAGGGCGGCTGGTCCAGGCGTAATCGACATTAACGACCCCGCGCGGATGAGAGCAACCAAAATGGCCACCACGAATACGTCGACCATGGACCAGCGTCCAATGAACTCGGTCAAACGATAGAGCCGGGTGCGGCTCTGGGCATTGAGTTCATTGCTGCGTTTGAGCATCAAGCAAAGCCAGGCCAGAGCGACCAGTTTGCCGACCGGCACGATGACACTGGCTACGAATATGACGGCGGCTACTGGCCATGATCCCATTTGGATGAGCTGAACGACTCCCCCAATGATGGTGGAGGGCGTAGCGTTGCCCAAGCTCGTGGTGGTCATGATGGGATAGAGGTTGGCCGGAAGGTACATGACGGTGGCGGCAAACAGCAGCGCCCATGTACGCTGCAGGCTGTGTGGCAGCCGAGTATGCAGTTTCTCATGGCAGCGCAAACATCGCTGTCGGTCATGTTCGATGCGATTGACCAATCCGCAGGTGGGGCACCCAGTGACACCTTGGTTGGCAGCGGTCGTACCGGTCAATGTGCCCTCAGGGGCAAGGGGCTCGCCTTCGAGCGAGAACCACATCCAGTCGCCGTCGATGGATTGCACCGTCATCAATAGCAAAATACCGAAGAGGCAAAACGCCCAAAAGGAGATGCCTAGTTCGATTTGCGCCATACCCGCTATTTTGATCAAGCTGACCAGGGCGCCAATGATGAAGACATCCGCCATCATCCATGGGGTCAAATGGGCCAGCGAGCGGGCGATATCACGGCTGAACGGCATGGGTCGCGCTCGCAAGAGTCCAAACTGTAGCCATACCACACCCACTAAATAAACGGCGGGTAGCACGAGTATGGTCATCATGACGGCGATGGCAACGATGGGCTGATGAAACGCGATCAGCGTCGTCGCCGTTTGTGATAGTTCGATGCGATTGCCGACGCCGCTAACGCTAAAGCTCACGAAGGGAAACGAGATCGCTACCAACAGTGCTATTAGTGAGGCCAGTGCGAGCGCCATGCTGCGCTGAGCCGGATAGCGATGGCGCTTTACCAGTACGTGTGAACAGCGCGGGCAGGTTGCTTTTTCACCTGATTTGAGCGGCGGAAGGGCCGAAACCCAGTCACACTCATGGCAGGCGCGCAGGCGCCGCCGCTGAGTGCGGGTCTCAGGTGGAAAACAGTCGACCTCGGGAGAGTTAACCGGCAGAGAAGGCCGTTTGATGAAAGAGTAATGGGGCAACAGCAAACTCTCTGTGCATGAGACGGTAAGAACCAATACGATGGAGCGTGGTGCCAGTCAATTTAGGGAACGGAACCGACGCTTGCAAACGGCACTTGACCAAACAGGCTCGTTAGACAAGGATGCAGCCGCGATAGTGCCTAACATTATGACATTAAGGAACTGAAATGTTACTCGCCTTTCTTGCTGTGGTAGTGGGCTTGGTCCTGCTGATATGGAGTGCAGAGAAGTTTATCGACGGTGCCGCGGCGACGTCGCGCTGGTTAGGGCTTTCGCCGCTCTTGATCGGCATGCTGGTGATTGGGTTTGGTACATCCGCCCCGGAGATGATGGTCTCGGTACTGGCGGCAACGCAAGGCAATCCTGGTTTGGCGGTGGGTAACGCTTACGGTTCTAACATTGCCAACATGGGGTTGGTGCTGGGTTTTGTCGCACTGATGGCGCCTCTCGCCGTCCATTCGGGGGTAATTCGTAAAGAGATGCCGCTACTCGTCTTGGTGATGCTAGTGACGGGATACATGCTATGGGACGGATGGATATCGCGGCTTGAAGCGGCGCTGTTGCTCATCGGGCTTGGCGTGTTCATTACGGCGAGCATCTTCAACGCTCGCGGTCAGCAAGACGATCCGTTGATGGCAGAAGTGACCGAAAGCCTGGATAGCAAGCCGATGTCTCGCGGTAAGTCCATCATGTGGACGCTGATTGGATTGGTGTTATTGATTGCCAGCTCTCGATTGCTGGTATGGGGCGCCGTTGAAATTGCCGTGGGTTTTGGTGTTAGTGATTTGATCATCGGTTTGACGGTGGTGGCGGTGGGCACGTCGTTACCTGAATTAGCGTCCTCTATCAGCGCCTTGCGCCGCAATGAACATGACATGGTGCTGGGTAACGTTGTCGGCTCGAACCTCTTCAATAGCATGGCCGTGGTGGGCTTGGCGGGCGTCATTGCGCCGATCGAGGCGGGGCGTGAAGTGCTGATGCGGGATTGGAGCGTAATGACGCTCATGACGCTCGTCATGGTGCTGTTTGCGTTCTCTTGGCGTGGGCGTCCGCGGCGTATCAACCGTATCGAGGGTGGTGCACTCTTTACCATGTTTATTGCCTACACCGGCTATATGGTCAGCATCGTGGTGATGGCCTAGTACGGCAAAGTGGTGTTGCCTGGAGAGTGTGCGTCAATGCGACACAGCTTTTCAGGCAAACTAACGCTGTATAGCGATGGTCGAACCGGTAAACTACAACGCATGTAAAGAATAAGCTTAGTGCTTATAACTAAAATGCAGTGCCATTAAGGCTCAACTAAGCTTGTGACACCCATTGACGGGATACCAACTCAGGTCTTAGGAGAGTGTGATGGAACTCGACCCCCTAGTACTATCGCGAATACAGTTCGCCTTCGTTGTATCGTTTCATGCGATCTTTCCAGTCTTTACCATTGGGCTAGCGTCCTATATTGCGCTGCTCCATGGGCTGTACTTTAAGACCGGCAATCCTGCGTGGGACCGCCTTTCGCTGTTTTGGACCAAGGTATTTGCCGTTGTCTTCGGCATGGGCGTCGTCTCGGGTATCGTGATGTCTTTCCAGTTCGGCACCAATTGGAGCAACTTTTCCCAGGCCGCCTCCAACTTCTTGGGGCCCGTGCTGAGCTATGAAGTCGTCACCGCGTTCTTCTTGGAAGCGGCATTCCTCGGTGTGCTCTTGTTTGGCCGTGGAAAAGTCCCGCAAGGGGTGCACCTGTTTGCTGCCATTATGGTGGCAGTGGGTACGTTCATTTCTTCCTTCTGGATTTTGTCAGCCAATAGCTGGATGCACACGCCTGCCGGTGTGGAACTGATCGACAACCGCTTCCATGTACTCTCTTGGTTCGAGGCTATCTTCAATCCCTCTTTCCCGTATCGCTTTGCCCATATGGCCATGGCGTCTTTCTTGACGGGTGGTTTCGTCGTGGCGGGCGTCAGCGCTTGGTTCCTGCTTCGTGGGCGCGATCCAGAGGCCAATCGCCGCGCGCTCTCCATGTGCTTGTGGCTACTCCTTTTTCTCACACCTGCACAAGCGGTGGTCGGGGACTTTCATGGTTTGAACACACTCGAGCATCAGCCGACTAAAGTGGCGGCGATGGAAGGGCATTGGGAAACGTCTAGCAACGTACCGCTGCTGCTGTTTGCCATTCCGGACCAGGAAGCGCAAACCAACCATCTTGAGATCGGCATTCCGAACCTCGCTAGCATTATCTTGACCCACTCTCCCGATGGGGTAATTCCTGGGATCAGCGAAGCTGCTCCTGAGGAGCAGCCACCCGTTATCATCGTATTTTGGGCTTTCCGTGTCATGGTCGGCATCGGTCTGCTGATGATTGCAACCGCCTTCATTGGTCTGCTGATGCGTCGCAAGGGCAGAGTGTACGAACACTCGGGCTATTTAAAGGCGCTGGTCTGTATGATCCCCATGCCTTTCGCGGCGGTGTTGGCAGGTTGGATCGTCACCGAATCCGGACGCGCTCCTTGGCTGGTTTACGGCATGATGACCCATGCCGAGGGCTTGACGCCGTCGCTGACCGGGCCAATGGCGCTATTCACTCTGATTGGCTACGTGGCAGTCTATGCCGTCGTGTTCTACGCCGGTATTTACTACCTCACCCGCGTGGTACGCAATGGCATGCTGCCTCACGACGAGCAGGAAACGACGAGTGAGAACTTCAAGCGGCCTATGCGCCCATTCTCTGCGGCACACACCCCTTTTGACGATGACGTCGATCCGGTCAGGAGCTGAACATGGAAATGTTTGATTTAACGCTAATTTGGGCGGGCATCATCGGCTTCGGCCTCATGATGTACGTATTAATGGATGGTTTCGATCTGGGCTTGGGGATACTGTTTCCCTTCGCCCCAGATGAAGATTCCCGCGATGTCATGATGAACTCGGTAGCCCCTGTATGGGATGGCAACGAGACCTGGCTGGTTTTGGGGGGCGCGGGCCTGCTGGGTGCTTTCCCATTGGTGTATTCGGTCTTTTTGCCAGCGCTTTACATAGGGGTCTTTTTGATGCTGGCCGGGCTGATTTTCCGCGGCGTCGCGTTTGAATTTCGCTTCAAGTCGCGTCGTAATCGGCGCTGGTGGAACCGTGCATTCAGCTGGGGTTCCGGTGTGGCGGCGTTTGCCCAAGGGGCCGTGGTCGGGGCGTACATTCAAGGCTTCCGTGTCGAAAACTTTGCTTTCGTGGGCGGTGCTTTCGACTGGTTGACGCCGTTCTCAGTGCTCACGGGACTAGGCTTGATGGCGGGCTACGCTCTGCTTGGTGCGACCTGGTTGATCCTCAAATCGGAAGGTCATATCCAAGACTGGGCGTACAAGATCACGCCCATGCTGCTGGCGCTGGTGCTCGGGGTGTTCGCCATTATCAGTATTTGGACGCCGTTCGTTAATTCGGTGGTGTGGGAACGTTGGTTCGGCCATCTTCAACTGATCTGGATTTTCCCAGCGTTGGCGCTTTTTTCGGCCTTCATGGTGTATCGCTCCGTCAAGCGTCGCGATGAAGGGATACCGTTCGTAGCAACGATAGGCATCTATGTCTTTACCTACTTAGGGCTGATCGTCAGTAAATGGCCGGTTATCGTGCCGCCCAATTACACACTTTGGGACGCCGCGTCAGCGCCCGAATCACAATTGTTCCTGCTGATTGGCGTGCTGTTCGTTATCCCGATCATCCTGGCCTATACCGCTTGGACCTACTGGGTGTTCCGCGGCAAGGTGCGTGTAGGGGAGGGATACCACTAACGTATGGCAGACCATCCTCCCGTAGTGAATACGGTGGAGGCCATGACGCCGCGCCATTGGCTTAACTTGCTTGCCAAACGCGAGCAGAAACAGCTGATGTGGGCGGCGGTTTGGGGCGTGCTGGCGGGTATGCAAACCGTCCTGCTGGTGGTGGGGCTTGCTTGGCTGATCGACCAGTTGGTCATTGCAGGGCGTTCCCCCTGGTCACTCGTGCTACCGTTCGTTGGCCTCGTGGTGGTTGTCTTGCTGCGTTCGCTTTTTCAGGCACTGCAAGAGACGTGTAGCGCTAAAGCAAGCCTTCGCATTCGCCAATATGCCAGGCAAACCCTGCTCGACAAAATCTCGGCGCTTGGGCCAACATGGTTGACGCGTCAGCAGAGTGGGGCATTGGCCACTCAGTCGGTGGAGCACATCGAGGCGCTGGATGGTTACTTCGCTCGCTTTTATCCGCAGCTGAGAATCGTCGTGGCGTTGCCGATGCTGATACTGAGCATTGTCGTTTGGCTCGACTACCTGGTTGCCTTTTTTCTGCTTTTATCCGCCCCACTAATACCGCTGTTCATGGCATTGGTAGGGATGGGGGCTGAGCGATTGAATCGTGATCAGTTCATGGCCGTCTCTCGTCTTTCCGCAAACTTTATCGACCGAGTGCGCGGAATGACCACCCTGCAGCTGTTTGGTCACACCAAAGAGGCTCAGCAAGATGTGTGGTACGCCACCGATCACTATCGTCGACTGAGTATGCGGACGCTGCGTTTAGCGTTCTTATCGTCGGCGGTCTTGGAGTTTTTTGCTTCCGTCGCGATTGCTGTCGTGGCCATGTATGTCGGTTTTGGCTTGCTAGGATACATCGATTACGGTCCTTCGCCCCAGTTGACGCTGTTTAGCGGGTTGGCAGTGTTGCTCCTTGCGCCGGAATTTTTTCAGCCGCTTAGAACGTTGTCGCAACATTATCATGATCGTGCTGCTGCCCTTGGCGCCGCTGAGAGCGTCGTGGCCATTCTCAACGAACCCAACCAAGTAGCTTCCTCTCCGTTGCCGCCCTCGGCGTCTGGCGTGCTCCTCGAGCTTGATGGCGTCGATATTCGCTACGCTGAACGTACGCCGGTGCTCAGCGATGTGAGTATGTCGCTAAGGCAGGGCGATGTGGCCGTGCTCACCGGTGAGTCTGGTAGCGGTAAGTCGTCACTGCTGGCACTCATGGCGGGGTTCATGAGGCCTACTCGTGGAGTGTGCCGCATCGACCTTTCTATTCCTATTGCTTGGCTGGATCAAGCGCCGTGCATACTGCAGGGCTCTTTAGCTGATAATCTGCGCATTGCTTCTCCAAAGGCGGATGACGCTGCGCTCGTGAAAGCTTTGCAGCGAGCCGGGCTTGGCAAGCTATTGGCAAGTTTGCCCCATGGATTGGAAACGACCGTGGGTGAACGTGGTGTTGGCCTTTCTGGTGGACAGGCGCAGCGGCTTGCGCTGGCGCGCGTGTATCTTAGTCAGGCTCGGCTTATTTTGCTCGATGAACCGACGGCAAGTTTAGACGCAGAAACGGAAAGCGTGGTCATCCAGGCGCTGCTCGAATGGGCAGGTGAGGGGCGTACGCTAGTCATGGCGACGCATCACCCGGCCGTCATGACGGTAGCCAATCGCCACTTTGTATGCCGCTCAGGCCAGCTGGTGGAGGTAAAGCAATGATGGCCCTTTTTCGTGACGTTGCGCCTTGGCTTAAGTTACTGCTTCGCCGCCGTCAACAGTTCTGGTTGGGAGCCTTATTGGTTTGGGTGACCTTGCTTGCGGGTTTGTCACTACTAGGACTGTCCGGATGGTTCATCGTGTCCTGCGCCTTGGCGGGGATCGCGCTCGCGGCGGGTCTTTCGTCCACGTTGGACGTATACGTACCCGGTGGAGGCATCCGCTTTTTTGCCCTGCTGAGGACTTTGGCGCGGTACGTTGAGCGTTTATACAACCATAGCACCGTGCTTACCCTGTTGGCCGATCTACGCTACCGAGTGTTCGGTGATTTGACAGGCCTGGATGATGCGACTCTCAAACGGCAACGTGCAAGTGAATGGCTCAGCCGTCTAACGGCAGATATCGATCAACTCAATAATCTCTACTTACGTTGTCTGATCCCTCCGGTAGCGGCGCTGCTGACCGTACTCGTGGTCTCCGGGTTCATCGCCATATGGCTACCTTGGGTTGCTGTGGTGATGGCTTTGGTATTCACGCTGCTTTGGCTAGTGGTGACGGTCGGTTTTGGTTGGATCGGCTTCGGTAATAGCTACCAGCACGTCAGTGATCAAGAGGAGCTACGTCGATTGGTATTGGATCAGGTGCAGGCATCTGCGGAGCTGCGTAGCTATCAAACAAGCGGGTGGCATCGCCAGAAAATCCAGAATCTCGAAGCAGTATCCACCGAGAACCAGCGTCGTTTGGCTTTGAAATTGGCCTTGGGCAACGCCTTCGTTTCTGCGGTGACCGGGCTGATGCTCATCGCCACGCTATGGCTGGGAAGTTTGGCGTTTTCGGCAGAGCAGGTCGTGGGTCCGGTGCTCGTCATGGCCGTGATTGCTGTGCTGGGAATGAACGAAGTGTTCGCGTTGCTCCCCGCGGCGTTCTTGAAACTGGGCGCGAGTTACGCAGCCGTGCAGCGTTTGAATGCTCTCAAACCCCTAGCGCCTGCAATCGACATGCAAGGGCTTCCCTATCGTGCCGATGAACATGCCATCCAGCTTGTTTCCGTTCATTACGCTTATCCCAACACGATGTATCCAGCACTGGTCGATGTACAGGCGACGCTCTTGCCACATACCCGAGTCGTGATTACTGGTGTGTCGGGATCTGGTAAATCGACGTTGGCCAATGTGTTGATGGGACGTATGGCACCGACCCAGGGCGAGATTCGTGTCGCTGGAGTGCCGCCACATCGTCTCTCCACAGAGAGTCGAGCCGAGTATTTCGCCTTTCTCACTCAGCAAACGGATCTATTCGATGGAACGCTTGAGTCGAATTTACGGATCGCCAAGCCGAGCGCTACCGATGACGAGTTGTGGCGGGTACTCAACATGGTGGGCTTGGAAGACTGGGTAGCACAGCAGCCTAAGCGGCTCTCGACGAACGTGGGCGAAAAAGGCCAGCAATTGTCTGGAGGTCAGGCAAGAAGGGTTGCTTTGGCGAGATTGATGCTGCGCGATCCATCTGTTGTGTTGTTGGATGAACCGTTTGCTAGCGTAGACGCCGATACGGCAAAGCACTTGGCCGCGGCGCTAGATCGCTGGCTCGCACGGCGAACCGTGATTTTCTTCGTTCATCAAACCGAGGACGCGGCGCTTTTGGCTGGGATCGATGCTTGGTGGCACCTTGATGGTGGGCGCTTATGTACCGATACTACTTCTTTCTCTCAACCGCAAGCAGGCGCGCCGTATGAATGAGTTTTTACGTCAACTTCCCAAAGTCGAGCTCCACTTGCATATTGAAGGCACCTTGGAGCCTGAGCTCATGTTCGCACTGGCGGCCCGTAACGGGATCGAGTTGCCCTATGCGTCCGTGGACGAAGCGAAAGCGGCCTACGATTTCAAAGACCTTCAAGGGTTTTTAGATCTTTATTACCAAGGCATGAACGTACTGCGCAATGAACAAGACTTTTACGATCTTGCCATGGACTATTTCAAGCGTGCCCGTAGCGAAGGGGTGATGCATATCGACATCCACTTCGACCCCCAGGCGCATCTACAGCGCGGCGTACCGCTCGAAGTCGTCATGGCCGGTCTTCTACGGGCGAAAGAGGAGGCCGAAGCATCGTTGGATTTGACGATCGGCATGATCATGGCTTTTCTTCGTGATCGTCCCGCCGATGAAGCGTTGCATGTGCTTGAACAGGCCTCTCCCTATTGGAAGTTCCTGGATGCTATCGGACTCGATAGCGCCGAGCGCGATCATCCTCCGGTCAAGTTTCAAGCGCTGTTCGCTCGCGCCAAGGAACTTGGTCTGGTCCGTGTTGCCCACGCCGGAGAAGAGGGACCTGCCGAATACATTGCTCAAGCGCTCGATATCCTAGAAGTGCAACGTATCGATCACGGCGTGCGCTGTCTGGAAAGCGATGACGTGGTCAAGCGTTTGCGTGATCAGCAAACGGTCCTGACCGTGTGTCCGCTGTCAAACGTCAGCTTGAAAGTTGTCGAGCGGCTAAGTGACCACGCTTTGCCCCAACTGTTGGCCGAGGGGCTCAAAGTCACCATTAGCTCCGACGACCCTGCCTATTTCGGCGGTGGATTGCTGGAGAACCATTTGGCGTGTGCCGATGCGTTTGGCTGGGATGAAGATACCTTTCGAATGCTCAATCGTTACGCTATCGAGGAGGCATTTGTCAGCGAGCAGCGACGCGACGAACTTCTCAAACGTTTAGCCGCTGCTTGATGAGGTGTTTGGCAAAAAAAGGTGTTGACGCGCGGAGTTAAATGCGTAAAATACGCCCCACATCGAACGGCAACGCCCTTCGAAAAGCTCTTTAACAATTTGATCAGGTAATTCATGTGGGCGCTTGCCGATGAGGGTGATAAATCACCTATTATCAAGGCAAGCGACTCGTCAAACAGGCTTCGGCCTAATGAATGAATTCGTTTGACCCTTGAGCCAAGTTTGGTTCGCTTCTGTTGCTTCGGCGACAGGCAAGAACCGCATTGATCTTAAACTGAA
>NZ_JAKRFG010000011.1:0-155403 GCF_022348135.1 Halomonas sp. McD50-4
TGTACAATCACCACATCCCGCAAAAGGCGCTGCACCATCAATCACCGGTTGCGATGATGAAGGAATGGCAGGCCAAACGTCCTGAGTTATTTACCAAGCGGGTGGTTAATCACACGGGACCCGACACGTAAACGAGAGCCAAAGTTGCGAAACTCTTCACTATTATCAACGTTGTTTTCTTCTGCGCCGCCACCTTCGAACCCCATGGCAATACGGCCATAGATATCCAGCGTAGTGCCATCTTGATCATACACCATCGCCGCTTGGGCAGCAGAGGCACCCAGTAAACCGCTAACGGCCAGAGCAAGTGTCGTTTTCTTAAACATGATGGATCCCTTTAGATTCGCCCGTGCTTGTTATCAGCACTTATTGAGCCAGAGTAAAGCGTTAATTCGCCATTCAAGTCATTAAGACTATACATTGTAAAGTCACGACCGAAGCATTGACTGCTTCGTCATCGGCTACCTTAGAGAAGGTATATGTCATTCTTCTTAAAGTTTTATTTTATTTATGTCTATTTCATCAATAAAAACTTAAATAAAAATGTCCTCAAAAATTAACATTTATCTGTTATCCAAAATAAACGTTTCAACTTATAGTGAGACCTACAATTAAAACGTCGAACACGCTGCGCCCAGCCGCGCTGTCATCGCTTGTTCACCTACCTGACTCGTCAATGTCATTGTGGCTGCGCACTATGTTCGCAAACGTGATAAAGGGATGAATCGCACATGCGGCTCTGTATCGTTAGCGAAACATGGTCACCAGAAATCAACGGCGTTGCCCACACGCTCAGCCGGTTGTGCCGTGAATTACAGCGCCTGGGGGTCACAGTGGATGTGATTCGACCGACGCCTAAAACCGCTGGCGCTGCCCAAGACGCCGGGCACGAGCTACAGGTGAATCGCTGTTCGATTCCCGGCTACCGTGACGTGCAGGTGGGCTTTGCTCGCCACGCCACGGTGCGTCGCTTTTGGCAACAGCATCGACCCGACGTGGTCTACCTGGCCACGCAAGGCCCGCTTGGCTGGGCAGCACGGCAGGCCGCCTTGCGGCTCCAGCTTCCGTTAGTCGCGGGATGGCACACCAATTTCGACCACTATTGCCACGATTACGGGGTTTCTTGGCTGTCGTCCGCCACACGCCGCTATTTGCGTTACTTTCATAACGGCTGCGCGCTGACGCTAGTCCCCACCCAGCAGCAGGCAACGTTACTGCGCCAGCAGGGCATCCGCGACGTGCAGGTGCTGTCTCGGGGTATCGATGGCGAACACTTCTCGCCCGCCTCTCGTGATGACGCACTCCGGCTGCAGTGGGGCGTTAGTGAACACCAGCCAGTGGCCCTCTACGTAGGGCGCATTGCACCAGAAAAAAATCTCACCTTACTTCAGGAAACACTGCAAGCCATGCGCGATGTGCGCCCCGACATGGCGCTTGTGGTGGTCGGCGATGGTCCAGGGAGATCACAGTTAGAAAAAGCACTACCTGACGCGTATTTCACAGGCTTCATCGATAAGCAGGCATTGGCTCGGCACTATGCCAGTGCGGATATGTTCGTGTTTCCATCACTGTCGGAAACCTGGGGAAATGTGGTCACCGAAGCCATGGCCAGCGGGTTAGCGGTGGTGGCATACCGTCATGCCGCCAGCGCCGAACTGATCCAGAGCGGGCACAACGGTATCACGGTCGAACCCAACGATGCCGTGGCGTTTCAACAGGCGGCCGTCGCGCTTTGCCAGCATCCCGCCGAATACGCACGACTAGGAAGGATTGCCCGTTTACGCGCCCTAGAACAGAGCTGGTCGGGCATCGCGGAGCAATTTCTGCGCTACCTCAACGAGGCCCAGGAGGCTAATCATGCGAGCTCGTCCGCTTGTCGTATTCGATCGTCTTGATCTATGGGAGTGGCGGTTTTGCCAACGAGTCACTCACCTCTCGCTCTATCGCCCCTGGCGGCTGACCCTGCAAGCGGCCAGTAAACTGGGCGATTGGCCCGTTTGGGTGCTACTGATTACAGCGCAGCCCTGGCTACAACCCAATGGATGGGGGCGCATTTTGCAGTACACGCTGATCGCGCTCATAGCCATTACGGTCTACAAACTGGTCAAAACGAAACTGTGCCGCGAACGTCCTTTCATTACGTATTTGGGCGGCGTGCACTGCGGTGAGCCTGCCCGAGACCGCTACAGTTTTCCTAGCGGCCACACCATGCATGCCGTCATGTTTAGCGTCTTGGTGGCTGCCCATACGCCCTGGTTACTGCCCATCGTTTTACCACTCAGCCTGCTGATTGCCATTTCTCGCGTAGGACTTGGGCTGCACTACGTCAGTGACGTTCTGGTCGGCGGTGTCATGGGCTATGGCTTTGCACTGTTGAGCCTTTACTGGATGGGCTAGCCTCGGCCGTTACTACGACAAGACGCCATCACCGCTCTGGGGCTACGCACAAAAAAAGCCGCGCGCTCTATCGCTCATGAAATAGCGATGGAGCGCGCGGCTTTGTGATGCGAACGGTCAACGTGGCGGTACTACCTATCGGGCGGAATATCGTCACGTTCTTCGGTCGCCGCCATCAAGGATGTCTTGAACATCATGTATACGCCGACCCCGGAAAATCCCAGAAACAGGACGAACATGCCCAACATCAGTACCATCGCCATAGCGCTTGTCCCTGAAAGTACGCGGTTGCTACGTTGACGTCTTCTAACCGCTGAATTTTGGTTTAACCGAAAGGATAGACCAAAACCCCTTCTTCATCTGTACAAGTGCTGTTCAAATAACGCTGTAAATATTAAAAAATAGAGAAATCAGAGAGTTACTCGTTAAAAATTGACGCAAAAAAACCATCCCGCCGAAGCGAGATGGCTGTTTTGCACCGCTGCCACTCCCTGGCGTCGATGACCAACACATCCTGTGTTGATAAGAGTGAGCAGGCTGAGTGTCCTTTCACTTCCCTGGTGCTGATTGGGCGTCCTGCCCTCCTTGATTGCTTGTCAGCCTGCTCACGCTGTTAAAGGGTGGTGCTGACGTCATACTCTTCATAACACTCAATGTATTGCAGACTCTAGGCCATCGTTCGAAAAAACAAAATAAAAAAATACAAAACAATAACTTAGAAAAAAATACTCGCTGCCAAGTTAAGCACAGAAGCGTCCACGAGGGAGAATCTTTATGTATCGAACTGACACATGCGACAAATTCGCACGAGCTGCCCCCGTCCTTTGGCACATGAGACGTTAGCTCATCGTGACAAAATCCCTCGTTTCACGGTAGCGGTCGATGACAACAACGCTTATGTTACTTATCACACTCTCACGCTCGCATGGGCATACTTAGGCATGAGGAAAGGCCGATGAAACGTACCGTCGCACTGGGCATTTTGCTGCTGGCAACGCTGTTGGTGCTGGGTGGCTGCAATACCGTTCGCGGAATGGGGCAAGATATCGAACAAGGCGGTGAAGCCATTCAGCGGTCGGCGGATTGACCATGATGATGACTGTCTACCTTTCACATGGCTTGGAAAGTGGCCCGGGCGCACTAAAGATGCAAGCGCTCAAGGGCATTGCCGAACAGCTAGATGACTGTGAGCCAGTCGTCATGGATTACCGGGGCATGGACGAGCCAGCCCAGCGGCTGGCTCATCTACAGCAGGCACTTCAGAAGCGCGGCGATGATCCCTCACGTTGCGTCATGGCAGGGTCTAGCCTTGGTGGCTGGTTAAGCGCCGCCGTCAGTGCTCGGACACCAGTCCTGGGCTGTTTTTTGCTTGCCCCTGCGCTTGGCTTACCCAAATACCCCGAAACATCCCCCACCATTCAAGCGCGGCACACGCATATCATTCACGGTTGGCAGGATGATGTGGTACCTCCTGGCCCCGTTATTGAACGCGCCCAGGCACAGCGATTGTCACTCAGGATGATCGACGACGATCATCGTCTGCATAACAGTTTGGAGACGATCTTGGTTGATTTTCGTCGTTTTTTAACGCTATGCGCGACGAGTGAGCGCGGCGCTACATAAAATAAGAACGATTAAGAGTCGACATTGTCACCTCATGGCTATACAAATAGTGTACACACAAAAGGAGAGTGATCATGTTCGGTCTATTTAATCGCGACCCTCAAAAAAAGCTTCAGCAAGCCTATGAGCGTAAGCTTCAAGCGGCGATGGAGGCGTCCCGCAACGGTGATATGCGAGCCAACGCCACGCTGACCGAAGAAGCAGAAGCACTTTTGGCCGAGATCAACCGGCTCAAAGCTCAGAAGGGCTAACACAATGCGCCCCACGTGGCCATGGATTCTGCTGACGATGGCACTTGCCACGGGACACGCCTATGGCGATTGCCCGTCACCAGGGCAGTGGTGGCAAGCAGACGGTGCCGTGGGCGCACCAACGCTGCTTGCCCAGGCCGCTCGACAGCAGGTCGTACTACTGGGCGAACAGCACGACGTCGAGGATCATCACCGCTGGCAGCTGCACACGCTCGCAGGGCTGCATGCTCTCCGCGAAGATATGGTGGTTGGCTTGGAGATGCTGCCAAGAAGCGCTCAGCCGGTGTTAGACCGCTGGGTAGCGGGCGAGCTGACCGAGACAGAGCTGCTGGCCGAAAGCCGCTGGGATGACGCGTGGGGATTCGATGCCGAGCTCTACTTGCCCATTCTTCACTTCGCGCGACTGCAAGCGATTCCGCTGGTGGCTCTCAACATCAAGCCAGAATTGCGCCAACGGCTCGTTCAAGAAGGCTTTGATCGTGTCCCCGCTGACCAGCGCTACGGGATTCCTACCCCAATACCCGCCAGTTCAGTCTATCAGCAGCGTTTGACCGAGGTATTCGAGCAGCATGGCATGGGGCAAGGGGACCCTGCCATGCTAGCCCGCTTCACCCAAGCGCAGCTCACCTGGGATACCGCCATGGCCCACGGGCTTGCAGGCGCCGTCAAAGAGGGTGCGTTAGCCGTTGGCTTAATGGGCCTTGGTCACGTCACCTATGGCCACGGCGTAGAGCACCAACTCGAAGGGATGGGGATTCGACACACCCTCAGCCTACTGCCGTGGGATCAGGCAGAGTGCCGCCTCCCAGACCCCGCGCTTGCCGATGCCGTCTTTGTTCTACCTCCAGCCCTTACCCACGAGCCCACGAATTAGGCGTCATCCGCCAACGCAGGCAGCAGCGTTTTAAGCTTGCGTGTCAAGGTGTTGCGCCCCCAGCCCAGCAGCTCGGCGGCTTCGCCTTTACGCCCGCCGGTGTGCTTGAGCGCCGTCTCGATCAAAATGCGCTCGAAGTCAGGAACGGCCTCTTCTAGCAAATGGGTATGCCCTTCGGCCAGCGCATGATCGGCCCAATCACGGAACGCCGAGCGCCAGTCGCCATGGACGCTGCTCTCTGACGTGCCGACGGTGCGTAGCTCCGGAGGCAAATCTTCGACCAGAATCTCCCGACCGGAAGCCATCACCGTTAGCCATCGGCAAATGTTCTCGAGCTGACGGACGTTACCGGGCCACGGCAGGCGGGTCAGATGCGCTTCTGCTTCGGGGGTCAATACTTTAATGTCGGTGGACAACTCCTTGGCGGCTTCGGCCAAAAAGTGCCGGGTGAGGCGTGGAATATCCTCGCGCCGCTCGGCCAAACGCGGAAGATGGACACGAATCACGTTCAGGCGGTGAAACAAGTCTTCACGAAAGCGCCCATCGTCGACGAGTGATTCAAGGTTCTGGTGCGTTGCCGCGATGATCCGTACATCGACGTTCACCGGCGTATGCCCGCCCACCCGATAAAACTCGCCATCGGCCAGCACGCGCAGTAGGCGGGTTTGCGTTTCGGCGGGCATGTCGCCGATCTCATCGAGAAACAGCGTGCCGCCATTGGCCTGCTCGAAACGCCCCTGGCGCTGCTGCGCAGCACCAGTAAACGCGCCTTTCTCGTGGCCGAACAGTTCTGATTCGATCAAATCGCGCGGAATCGCCGCCATATTCAAGGCAATGAACGGCTTTCCCGAGCGCGGACTATGCTGATGCAGCGCCTGGGCCACGCGCTCCTTGCCCGTACCCGACTCACCGTTGATCAGTACCGTGATATGCGAATGGGAGAGCCGTCCAATCGCCCGGAAGACCTCTTGCATAGCCGGCGCTTCACCGATGATCTCGGCGCTAAGACCTTCCGGCACACTCACCGGCCGCTGCCGTTCACGCGCATGGGCAACGGCCCGGCGCACCAGCGCGAGCGCTTCATCCACATCGAACGGCTTGGGCAAGTACTCGAATGCCCCGCCTTGATAGGAGGCGACAGCGCTGTCGAGATCGGAGTGCGCGGTCATGACGATCACAGGCAAATCCGGATGGGCATCACGCACCCGTGCCATTAAATCCAACCCGTCGATGCCCGGCATACGGATATCGGTGACCAGCACATCCGGCGGGCTCTCCAGCAAGCGTGCGAGCGCCGTATCGGCACGCTCGATACACTCGACCTCCAGATCGGGTTGCGCCAGAGCGCGCTCCAATACCCAGCGGATAGCGCGGTCATCATCGACAATAACCACTCGTGCAACATCGGTACGTGTCGCCTCAGTCATGACGCTTCTCCGGTGCAATTAATGACCAATGGAATCAGTAAACGAAATTCGGTGTGTCCGGGACGAGAGTCGCATTCGATCAATCCTTGATGTTGGTGCAGTATTGACTGGGCAATCGATAGCCCCAGACCGCTCCCTTCTGCGCGGCCGGAGACCATCGGGTAAAAAAGGGTGTCGCGTAGCGACTCGGGGATGCCAGGACCGTTATCGATGATGCCGACTTCGCTCACCAGGCGGTGCCGCTCGGCTCCCAAAGTGAATTGGCGGCGCGCACGGGTACGCAGTGTCAGTTCGGGCGCGGGCGTACCTGCATCGCTCATGGCTTGCACCGCGTTGCGGGCCACGTTGAGCACTGCTTGGATCATCTGCGCCTCATCACCGGACAGGTCCGGTAGGCTCGGGTCATAGTCGCGGCTGACGACCACATGAGGATGCTCGGCGATCAGCAGCGCCCTTACGCGCTCCAACACTTTATGAATGTTGACCGGCTCATGCTTGACGATACGGTTCGGCCCTAGCATGGAGTCGACCAAGTCACGCAAGCGGTCAACCTCTTCCACGATGATATGGGTAAACTCGCGCAGGGCCGGGTCATCCAGGTCTCGCTCTAACAGCTGCGCGGCACCGCGAATGCCCCCTAGCGGATTTTTCACCTCGTGGGCCAACCCCCGCGCCAGCACTTTGATGGTTTCTTGGCGGGTGGTAAGGGCCTCCTCTCGGGAGATTTGCATCAACCGATCCCGCGGCTCGACTTCCAACAGCAGCTCGTCGGCCGACAGCGGTGTCACGGTGTAATCGACGGTCAGCGGCTCGCTATTGAGCGGCGTGATACGCGCTTCACGCTGTGTATAGGGATGAAACGCATCGCGTGCTTTGGCCAGCACGTCGTCGATGCTTTCGTCACCGCCCAGCAGCGTATCGAGACTGATCCCCTGTACGCGGCTAAAGCTCACGGCCAGCAGCGCTTCCGCCGCCGGGTTCATCCAGCGAACGCGGAGTTCACCGTCGAGCAACAGGACTGCTGTGGTGAGGTGTTCGAGCAAGCGCTGATACATGGCGTGTCCTGAAACGTCGCTTCGATCAATACACATGGCACTGATCCATCAAAAGAGGTATGCGAGAGGATCTGCAAAAAGCGCGCCAATTCGACGCAAGCGGCGGCATGCACGGCTTGTGGGCAGATAGCGGGGAGATGACGAGCCTTAATAGCGCAATGAGCCGCCTAGCCCACCGCCTCATTGCACCATTGTAGTGCACTCGATTAATCAGTGATAAAAATAGTCACCGGATCGGTGCGGTGCTGCACACGGCCCTGGCTATCCAACAACTCCGCATGAATATGGTGCGCTCCCACAGGTAACCCCGCCAGCCAGAAGGCGTCGCTATGCAGGGCGGATTGGCTCAGTTCGCCATTCACCCTCAGTTGAATTTGGTGGTCGTCCCGCAGTGGCGGCACCACCTGCACTTCCACTGGCGTCATGCCGCCCCGAACGGCGCTGCTGTTTGCCGGGTTGACGATGGTAAAGCGGTCATAAGGCATAAACGGTTGCCCGGGATGGCTCTGAGTGCGGCCCGGGGTTCGGCTGTCAGGTGGGGCAGAGCGCACCGTCGTCACGCTGGGCAGCGGTGCCAACGTGACGGCTTCACCGCCACGTTCTGGGTTGTCGGTAAACGTTACCTTGCCCTGGGCGTCCACCACGCGATACACCGTTTGCCCCAGCGCCGCGCTTACCCACATCCCCAATAGCAGTGCAGCACCTGTGGATAATCCTCTTGCATAGCGCACGTGCCAGCGACGGATCATGACGTCTTCCTCCCTTTTCCTTACCTCGCCTCAACGAAAAAACCCCGCCGAGGCGGGGTTTTCAGGCTAACGACACCTCAAGGGTGATCTTAGCAGCTGTAGTACATGTCGAACTCGATCGGGTGAGTCGTCATGCGAATACGCTCGACGTCTTCCATCTTCAGTTCGATGTAGGCATCGATCATGTCGTCGGTGAACACGCCGCCTTCGGTCAGGAACGCACGGTCAGCGTCGAGCGCTTCCAGGGCTTGATCCAGGCTGTTGGCCACGGTCGGGACGGACTTGCCTTCCTCGGGCGGCAGGTCGTACAGGTTCTTGTCCATGGCATCGCCAGGATGGATCTTGTTCTTGATACCATCGATACCCGCCATCAGCATCGCCGCGAACGCCAGGTAGGGGTTGGCGGTCGGGTCGGGGAAGCGCGTCTCGACACGCTTGCCTTTCGGGCTAGCGGTGTACGGAATACGGATGGACGCAGAACGGTTACGGGCGCTGTAGGCCAGCATGACCGGCGCTTCGAAACCCGGCACCAGACGCTTGTACGAGTTGGTAGAGGCGTTGGTGAAGGCGTTCAGCGCGCGAGCGTGCTTGATGATACCGCCAATGTAGTACAGCGCCATTTCGGACAGGCCCGCGTACTCGTCGCCAGCGAACTGGTTCTGGCCATCTTTCCAGAACGACTGGTGGACGTGCATGCCCGAGCCGTTGTCGCCCACCAGCGGCTTCGGCATGAAGGTCGCGGTCTTGCCATAAGCGTGCGCCACGTTGTGGATCACGTACTTCATTTCCTGAACTTCGTCGGCTTTCTTCACCAGCGTGTTGAACTTCACGCCGATTTCGTTCTGACCGGCGTTCGCCACTTCGTGGTGGTGAACTTCGACGGTCTGACCGATCGCTTCCAGGGTGTTACACATCGCACCACGGATATCGTGGAAGCTGTCGACCGGGGGTACCGGGAAGTAGCCGCCTTTCACGCGCGGACGGTGGCCCAAGTTGCCGCCTTCTACCTGGTTGCTGGTCGCCCATGCGCCTTCGTCAGAGGTGATTTTGTACATGGCGCCTTGAATGTCGGCTTTCCAGTGCACCTCATCGAAGATGAAGAATTCCGGCTCCGGACCGAAGAAGGCAGTGTCACCCAGGCCAGTCGACTGCAGGTACGCTTCGGCACGCTTGGCGATGGAGCGCGGGTCGCGATCGTAGCCCTGCATAGTGGCCGGCTCGATGATGTCGCAACGCAGAATCAGTGTGGCATCTTCGGTGAAGGGGTCGAGGAAGGCGGTACCGTCTTCCGGACGCAGGATCATGTCAGACTCGTTGATGCCCTTCCAGCCGTTGATGGAAGAACCATCGAACATCTGGCCGTTTTCAAAAAACTCTTCGTTCACGTCGCGTGCCGGTACGGTGACGTGCTGCTCTTTACCGCGCGTGTCGGTGAAACGCAGATCTACCCACTTAACATCATGTTCTTCGATTAGCGCGAGAGTCTTGGCTGACATAGTGTCCTCCGGTATGAGCGTGGCTTAAAGCGTGTAACTGTAAGCGATCGATAAAGGTGTTATTCAACAAATCGTTCAACACGCGGCTGCATGTGGCGCGTTTGTCTTTTTTGTTCGCTCAACGTTTGTTCGACGATGGATAACAAACCGCCCAGCGATCATTTCAGACCGGCTATCGTTGTAGCACGCCTGGAGGCGTCTGCCTACGCTTCAATAGCCGCTGATGAAACTACCTATGGCTTATAAGCACAGAGCATGCCAACTCTGCACCATAATGGAAAAAAATATCAACAACTCTTTGTTTTCAAATATGAAAAATGACTCATCCCATGCGTCTTAATGCAGCAAGGGAGTGGCAATTGCTTTTTCAAACGCCTAGACCGTCATTTCCTCGCACACCTTTGGTGCAAATAGCACTCAAGCCGCACCAAAATGATTAACTCGCCAGCCTCACTGTTTTTTTCGTTAAAAAACTTTCTCTTGCTACGTAAAGAAACCCACATCTACAATCAATTACAAACAGAGATGCTTTCATAACAAAAGGAAGCCGCGTGCATGGGTACGGTCTGCTTTATCGTTGATGCTTCAGTGACAGGAGCTTTGCTACCCCGCCACCTGCGCTCGATTCGCCAATCCGGTCTTGCTGACCACGCCCTACCCATTATCGTGACCTGTGCTCACTCGGATGAACGGCTCACCGATCTCGAAAAGCGTTACCACGCGCACGGCTTGGTGACACCTGCCCATACCCTAGGTGCACGCCTCAACCAAGCAGCGTATCTTAGCCAGGCAGACTGGCTGCTGATTGCGCTGCATAAAGAACCCATGGCGGCGCAGCTTTGGTACCTACTCTATCCACAGCTAGACACGGCGACGGATGCGCTGCTCATCAACGCCGCCACTCCCCGCTTTTCGGAACGCCTGTTGCTGCACTTTCTCAGCTCGGCGGTGACCGTTCCCCCCTATATTGCCATTCGCCGTGCGTGGTTGGAGCGAATCGGAGGCTTCGATCCAGAGCTCGATGAGCCTGCTCTGCTCGACTTTTTACAGCGCCTATACGCCTGCCCTACGCGTTTAAAAACGCTAAGCGGCGAGTCGCTTGGGCTTGCTCGAGGCTCGCCACACAGCCGCTCACCCACCTCCTCTTAGCGCCTGCCCCTTTTTGACTCTTAACGCCAACCTCACACCCACCAACCCATCGAACCGTTCATATTTTTAAACGTTTACCCAGCAACATGGCACCCAATGTGGTGGTATTGGCTACTTTGTTGAGCAGAATCGATCCCACACTACCCACCATGATGAGCAACAGCGCATAAACCGCCAGGGGCAACGTAGAAATGCCCACTAGCGTATCGGTGAGCGTAAAAAACATAGGATGCGCTAGATAAATACCAAACGAGTAAGCATTGATATAGCGCACCCATCCAGGCGCTTTACGCCCTTTTAAGCCACGCATCAATGCCAGCGTGAACAGCACAAAAAAGGGAATGACCCACACCTCTTTCGAGGAGAACGACAGCCGATACTCGAACGTGGCCAGCACGATCAAGCCAACGAACAACAAAAGCCAACGTGGTTGCGAGAGGGTTTGTAGCCAAACGGGCCGTTCGATCAACTGGCTAGAAGGCGTTAAGGGGTAATAGCGCACCAGCACTAGCGCCAAGAAGAACAGATAGATCCAACCCAACGGAGCCACCCAAAGCAAATAGCCCGGCGGCTCAATAGCCAACGCATACGCCACCCCCCAATATGCCATACTCACCAAGCAAGCTCCCCATAGCCAAGGAACCGGATGCAAGCGCCATAGCTGCCAACGAGTAAAGGCCCAATAAGCGGCATAGAACTGCATGGCGATGATCAAAAAATAGCCATGCCAGCCCGCATAAATAAAGTAGGCTTTTGCGTTCTCCCAAACATTCACGGCGCTGTCGCTGCCCGCCAGTTGCCACCACTGGGCAGTGGAATAGATGAACCCGTACGTTAAATAGGGCAGCATGACGTACTTCACTCGCTGCCATAGAAAACCTGGCGGTACTTGCTTGTCATAGCGAACGGCAAACACAAAGACCGAAATGAACAGGAATACAGGCGTGCCCAGCACCAGCGGTATGCGCATGAGATCGGTAACGACGTTGTCCACGCGCTGATTCAGGTGATCTAGCCAATGAAAGAGAAACACGGCGACACAGCCGTACGCGCGCAGCCAGTAAATTTCCTCGATTTTCTGCATCGAACCTCCACCAAGCCCCGCTGCTAAGCTGATGTAGGGGCTTACGACAATGAACAGGCTGGCTTACAGCGTTGTCCGACCTTTTAAACGACGGTAAATTCCTGGAGGCCTCGTGTTCGAACAGTCGCTCAGATTCCCGCTTTTACACGCTCTCGGACGCACTGTCTCTGAATGCCTCACCGGCTGGATGCGCGCGATCATGGGCGTTTTTGGTGGGTTGGCACTGAGTAGCGTTGCCCTGGCGGGCGATGTCTCGCGGGCACAGTTCTTTTCACCCACCCTGGGTTATGACTACCCGTATACGATCTATTTACCGGACGCTTATGACCCTCAGGCCTCGGCGCCTTACCCAGTGGTATACCTGCTACATGGGTCATTTGGTAATGAGTTTGACTGGGCAACCAAAGGCAACTTGCCACAAACGGCTGATCGTCTGATCGAGGCTGGGCATCTACCTCCAACGGTATTCGTCATGCCCGGCAGCCGCAGTTGGTGGGTCGATGGACATAATGAAGCTGCCCGTAGCGCTTTTTTCAACGACCTGCTGCCGCATATCGAAGCGACCTATCATGTGGGAACGACGCGCGAGCAACGTGGCGTAGCGGGGCTCTCTGCTGGTGGCTATGGCGCGGTGAATTTCGCCCTCGAACGTCCAGAGCTGTTTGCCGCTGCCGCTGCCCTCAGCCCCGCCAGCTATATCCCTGCGCCACCCAAAAACTCTTCCGCTCACCGACATCCAGCGTTTTTGAATGCGCAGGGCGAGTTCGATCAAGCGCTTTGGGAGCAGCTCAACTACACAGCCCACTTAGAAAGCTACCGCCTACGCGTCACGCCGCGCCCAGAGGCTGAGCAAGGCGACACGCCCCCTGTCCCGTTCTATATCAGCGCCGGACGCCGTGATGTCTATGACGCCGAGTTCCATGCACGCCAGCTGCGCCAAGCCATAGAGCGTATTCAACCTGGTGACGTACGGCTCGACCTCTACCCTGGTGGCCATACTTGGCGCGTCTGGAGAGCCAGCCTACCCGCGGCGCTAAACTTCATGTTTCAGTCTGTCGATGCAACGCCCGCAGTCTTGCCTGATTCACAAGCAGAGTAAAGGATAGCGCGATTACGCCCTTCCGCTTTGGCGCGATACATCGCCTGATCCGCGCAGTGAATCAGGGTGGCCTCATCCTTTGCGTGTAGTGGAAAGAGCGCCACGCCAATACTGGCGGAGACGCATACCTCGCCCACCAACAGCGCAAACGGCTCGGCCAGCGCTGAACAGAGTTGATGCGCGACCGCTAAGGCGTCCTCTTTCATGACCGAACCACCCAGCAGCGCCACGAACTCATCGCCGCCGATTCGTCCTACCATATCGGTGTCCCGCAGCCGGGCGCGCATGCGTTGTGCCGCCGCTTTTAACAACTGGTCGCCAACGGCGTGGCCCCAGCGATCGTTCACCGGCTTGAAGTTGTCCAGGTCAATGAACAAGAAGGCCAACTGGCCCCCCGAGCGCAGCGCCTTGGTCAGCTCGCCAAAAAACATCGCTCGATTGGGCAGGTCGGTCAGCGTATCGTGCTGTGCCAAATGCAGCACCCGCTGCTCCATTTTGTGTCGTGGCGTAATATCGTGAGAGATGCCCATAAAACTGATCACGTTGCCCTGCTCATCCAACAACGGCGCACCGTTGGTAAAGTGCCAGCGCCACTCGCCGTTGGCATGCTGCACACGGTACTCGATCAGCCCTTGCGGCTCGGCCGTCACAAACACGTTTTCGATATAACGACGGCACGCCTCTAAGTCCTCCGGATGCAGAACGAAGCTCATATGCCGCCCGAGCACCTCGTTCACCTCGTGCCCCAATATGCGCGGCCAGTTAGGCGAGATATAGGTCAGCATGCCATCGGCATCGAGGGTGTAAATGATGTCGTTTGCCTGCTCCACCAGTTGGCGAAAGCGCTGCTCGCTGGATTTCAGCGCCGCTTCGAGCGCTTTACGCTGAGTAATATCGTTGGCATACCCCGTCCACAGCACGCTGCCATCGGGCTCGCGGCGGGGTTGGTCACTGGCTTCCACCCACAGCATCTCGCCGTGACGATGAAACATCCGAAACTCCTGTTTCCCTGGCGTCAGCGTGCGAGCGCTTTCCAGCGAGCTTGCGATGACGGTATCGCGGTCTCCAGGATGAATGTTGGCCAGCAATGTTTGCGCATCGGCCAGCGCCTCTTCGACGCTCACCCCAAACATTTCTTCTACCCGCTGGCCAACGTAGGTGTAACGCCAGTGACCCGACAGCGAGTAGTGCAGCTGGTAGATGAATCCCGGCAACTGAGACAGCAGCGCATCCAAAGATTCGCCAAATGGCAGAACCAGCTCATGAAGTGCCCCATACACTGCGCGATACTCGCCCTCTACCACGGGAGAAAGCTGCAGTTGCCAACGCCTTGAGGCATCTGCCCAAGTCACCATCAGCTCCTGCACGGTCTGTTGCTGATCGCAGGCATATACGGCGGCCAGCACGTTATTCACGTCCAATGGAAAACAGCTGGCCAGCGCCATGTAGCTATTATCGTCAACCCAGCCCACCGCGTGCCGAAAGGCCGCGTTTGCATACACGTTCATCGCCTCGTGCGCTGAACGCTCCACCACGAACAGCGGCGTGCTCGACTGCTCAAATAGCGCACGGTACGGATGCATGGCGCCTTCTCCTCCCACGTTCCCCTAGAGGGGTAAGTTAAGCGCATCGACTAGGCGTGTCCACGCACATTGGCCGAGTGCTGCTAACGCACACTACACTGAATGTGCTGGCTTATTTTCTAACGACTCCTGTAAGGACACTGACCATGCATCAACATGTCGAATGGGATGAACCCGGTAGCGCAAGCGTCGCCGCCTTTTTCAAAAACGACCCCGACCACACGCCCCCTTACCCCGGCGCGATTCTCTCCGCTCGCTATCAGGGCCGCATCGTCCGAGTCAAAGTCGAAGCCTACCGGGAAGAAGACGCCGTCAGCATCGGCAGCGTCGCCGCCATTCTCGACCAGCACGGCCACCGCTTTCAGTCGCACAAAAAGCTCAACATCGGTGACATGGTCCGCCTACCCGACGACAAACGCGCCATGGAGCGCTGGGAAGAGGATGAGGAGAAGGAGTAAGTAAAAAAAGCATCGGGGTAGGGGTTCACTGGCCCCGCCCTTGCCTTTCAACTAAAGCTGCCAGAGCATGAGCGAGGCTCACGATGATGCTAGCAGCCCTACGACAATCGAAACCGGCCGAGAACCCCGGGAGTCTCCTGAGCAGTGCCTATACGGCTTTGAAGGAACCATGAGGTTTCAAGTCAACGAGCGTTAGCCAGGACGCTGCCTGCTCCCGCTCTTTTTACAAACGCGTACTCTCCCCATGCTACGCTTAACACTCATTTCTCAGTCTTTCAGGCGGTTCCCCATGCAATTACCCCTTTATTTGCGCGTGCTTTTCGCAGCAGTTCCGCTGATGCTGGCACTGCCCGCCCAGGCGCAGCCAGCGGATGACTGGGCGGCTTACGATGAAGTATTCGAAAGCGGTGCCCAGCAGGCCAACGTTTGGCAGTGGGGATGGACGGGTGTTTATGCCACGAGCCTGGCCTATAACGCCTACCAATCGAGCGAGGCCAGTGATCCGGACGACCGTTTCGATGCCCGCGTTGGCGTGGTGAAATCCGCGTTAGCGCTAGGGGGTATGCTGACTGACCGCCAACCGCATCCGGCGGCGCTGGCGGAGTACGAACGCTTGAAAGCGCAGGGCGATCTGAGCGGCGTACAGGCGCTAGGGCTGTCGCTTGCCCAGGCGGAACGGGAGCGCCGCGGGCTCGAGGCGCGGGTTGGCTCGTTGGTGGTGAATACCGTAGCGGGCGCGGTCATTGCCGCCGACGGTCGTGAGCGCGATGGCGCGATGAACTTTGCGACGGGCATGCTGATCAATGAGCTACAGATTTGGACGCAGCCCCACCAGGCGACCCGCGCTATCAATCGCTTCCAACCCGCCCGCGTATCGCTTGGCCCACTCACGCTGGAAGGCGAGTACGCGCTGTTGGTATCCCCTGAGCAGATTGGCGCCGTTTGGCGTTACTAGGATCACTTGGTATATCTCTCAAACATAAGCTCGCTCATCGTTGTCAGCACGCGATGAGCGCGTAAAATATTCGCCACTTTTTTGGTTTCACCAAACGTTATGTTATAACTTATTTATTGGTAAGTGAGGTTGCTCGATGAGTGAGCACATGCATCGCCATAACAAGGAAGGTCCTTGTCATTTTTCATTGATGTCGCTGTCGGCCACGAAGCGGCTCGGGCTGATGGCGCTGCCGTTGTTGGCCTTGTGGGGGCTGGTGGTATGGGCCAGCGGGTGGCCGCTATGAGCGAGCGTTCACCATCGTGCTTGCAGCTTCACGATCTGCATTTGGCCCAGGGTCGCCGCACGGTGCTCGAGCATGTGGATGGCGATATCAAACCCGGTGCGATTACCGCGCTCATCGGCGCGAACGGGGCCGGTAAAAGTACGCTGATCCAGGCCATCATGGGCGAACTTCGCCCTATTAGTGGCAAGGTGGTGTGTACGGTGGATAACGCTCGCCGCGCTTGGCTACCCCAGCAGTTGGCGCTGGATCTGACCTTTCCGATGAGCGTGGAAGAGCTGGTGATGACTGGCAGTTGGCCAAGCCACGGGGCGCTGAAAGGGTACTGTGCCGCCCATTACCGCAAGGGCCGTGAGATCATGGCGCGCTTGGGCATTTCTCACTTGGCGCACCGCCCCCTGGGCGAGCTGTCCGGTGGCCAGCGCCAGCGGGCGCTGATTGGCCGAACGCTGATGCAAGAGGCAGAACTGCTGCTATTGGATGAGCCGTTTGCCAACGTGGACAGCGACACGGTGGATATCTTGATTCGCATTCTGCGCCAAATGGCCGACGACGGCGTCACGATCATCATCGTGCTGCACGATATGGATCACCTCCGCCGCCTGGCCGATGAGGTACTGATGCTGAGCGCTGGCCACGGCCGCTGGGTCGCCCCCAGCGCGCTCAACCAGCAGCATGCACCCGCCCAAGTGGTGCCGTTTACGCTGGGAGGGCGTCATGCTGGAACTGCTTAATACCTGGTTCGTCAGCCCGTTCGAGTACGGTTTCATGCGCCGCGCCGTGGTCGGCGGGCTCGCGCTCTCCCTGGCCGCCCCGCCGCTGGGGGTGTTTTTGGTGCTGCGTGGCATGAGTCTGATTGGCGATGCCATGGCCCATGCGATTCTGCCCGGCGTGGCGCTGGGCTTTTTGCTGGCGGGCTTTTCGCTACCGGTGATGAGCGTGGGTGGCGTGCTATTTGGGGTGATGGTGGCCTTGCTGGCGGGAGCGGTCTCGAAAATGGGTGGCCAGCGGGAAGATGCCGCCATGGCGAGCTTTTTCATCATTTCCCTGGCTGCTGGGGTCATGCTGATCTCCATGGGGGGCAGCAGCGTGGATTTAACCCACGTACTGTTTGGCTCCATTTTGGCGATCAACTCCACGGCGCTGCTGTTGATTGCGTCGATCAGCACACTGATCGTCATCACCCTGGCGATCATTTTCCGCGCCTTGGTGGTGGAGTGTTTGGACCCGCTATTTTTGCGCGGCCAACACCGTCGCAGTAGCTGGGTACATAGCGTCTTTTTAGGGCTGCTAGTGCTCAACTTGACCGCTGGCTTCCAAACGCTCGGCACGCTGATGGCCGTGGGTTTGATGATGCTGCCTGCCACGGCGGCGCGGTTTTGGAGCAAGCGCTTGGAAGGATTGATGGGGATTGCCGTAGTGCTGGCGATGCTGGCCAGCACCGGCGGGCTGCTGCTGTCGTTCCATTTGGACACGCCATCAGGCCCGAGCATTATCTTGCTGGCCGGGGCGACTTATTTGTTCTCGGCGCTGTTTGGCCGCTACCACAGTTTGGCCGCCAAGCTGCGCCGTAAAACCACGCCGCTGGCGATGGAGCATTCTCACTAGCGAGTCGTCGTTTTCCGCTTTCTTACATCATCAGGAGCATGTTATGTCGTTTTTCTCTTCATCGCGTTGGTTAGTGGGCGTGTCGGCCATGTTGGCGTTGCCTGCGGCCATGGCGAACGAGCGGGTTCAAGTCGTCACCAGTTTCTCCATCCTGGCGGATATGGTCGAGAACGTCGGAGGAGAGCATGTGAAGGTCAGTGCCCTGGTTGGCCCGGATGGCGATGCTCACGTTTACTCCCCAAGCCCCGGCGATGCCCGAGCACTGGCAGGGGCAGACCTAGTGGTCTTCAACGGTTTGCTGTTCGAGGGCTGGATGGAGCGCCTGATTGACTCCAGCGACTACGACGGCCCATTGGTCACCGCCACCGACGGCATCGCACCCCGCGCTTTTGCGTCGCACGGTCACGATGACCACGCGCACCATGACGAGCACGACCATGCGCATGAAGAACACGGTCATGAAGAGCATGAACATGAAAAGCACAGCCATCATGAACACGGTCACGACGATCATGCGCATGATGACCATAGCGGTCACGAGCATGGTGATGACGACCCTCACGCTTGGCAAGATCTGCAGCAGGCGAAAGTCTACGTCACCAATATTCGCGATGGCTTGATCGAGGCGGATAGCGCCAATGCGCAGAGCTACCAAGCCAACGCCGAGCGTTATCTGGCAGAGCTGGATAACGTTGATGCCGAGATTCGTGAACTGCTAAGCGAGATTCCTGCGTCGGCCAGCGTCATCACCGGCCATGACTCCTTTGGCTACTTCTCCAGCGCCTACGGCGTGAATTTTCTTTCACCGGTTGGTCTATCGACCGAAGCCGATCCCAGCGGTGCCAGCATGGCCGCACTGATCGATGTGATCGAGCAGGAGAACGTACAGGCGCTGTTCCACGAGAACATGACCAACCAAGCGATCATTACGCAGCTAGCGGAAGAGACCGGCCTGCCCATCGCTGGCACGCTATACGCCGATGCGCTGGCCAGTGAAGGCGATGCCAGCACCTACCTTGGCATGATGCGCCATAACGCCCGGGTGCTGCACGATGCCCTAGCTACTCCGGGCCATGAAGCTCATGGTCATGACGACCACGACCACGACCACGACCACGACCACGACCACGACCACGACCACGACCACGACGATCATGGTCATCGCCACTAGACCAGGCCGGCAAGGCCCTATACCGCCCCATTAGGGCGGTATTTTTTTGCATTGCATTTTGCTGTCGGGATGGGGAGACTGACACCCACAGCGCCGCTGCCACTGTTCACTGTTTACTTCACCGCAAAGAGCCACGACCATGCGCCTAAACGCCGACTTTAGCCACTTTGCCTGTGTCACGCCGGAACAGTATCGCTGGGTGACCTCGCCTAGCGCAGGTGTCGAACGTATGATGCTGGATCGCATTGGCGATGAGGTGGCCCGCGCCACGAGCCTGGTGCGCTACGCGCCCAACAGCCAGTTCAGCCGCCATACCCACGAAGGCGGTGAGGAAATTTTGGTGCTCGAAGGCGTGTTTGCCGATGAGCATGGCCGTTACCCAGCGGGCAGCTATCTACGCAACCCCATCGGCACGGGACACACGCCGCGCATTGGCGACGAGGGTGCGCTGATCCTGGTGAAACTTCATCAGTTCGATGAAAACGACCTGCTCCAACTCGCCATTCCCGCCCACCGCCTGCCCTGGCAGCCCGACCGTCGGCCAGGCATCACCTACAAAATGCTGCACACCTATCAACATGAACGCGTCAGCCTAGAGCGTTGGGAAGGCGAGGTCATTATCGACTATCCGGCACTGCCGGGCGGCTTGGAGCTGTTCGTACTGGAGGGCTCGCTACGTGACGCAGACACCGAGTACCCGGCAGGTAGCTGGTGCCGCTATCCCCCGGGGGCTGCCCCGCGGCTTAGCGCTGGACCCTCAGGGGTCATGATGTACGTCAAACGCGGACACCTATCTAACGCGCTGTGCGACGTTTAGCGGGCGAGTCCTACGAACGGCAGTAAGGTCAGCAGAGCGATCATAAGCACCGCCACGATCACTAGCGTGACTTGAAGCGGATGGGCCATGAAGCGTCGCCACAGCGTAGGGGCATCATCACGCGCCAGCGCCTCTTCGTGTTCACGGCGCACCTTGGCTAATCGCTCGGCCTGGTAACGCGCCAGCACCGCCTCGGCATCGTCTTGCTGTGCTGGGTCGCGCAGCCAGATGGCATCAACTCCCAGGCGGAAAAAGCCCGCCTGGGTTTCGTACACGTCGAAACCATGTTCTTCCAGCAGTTGGCGGACTTCCATGGCCTCTTCATCGGTCACATGGCGCAACCGAAACAGCAGATGAGCCATCGTTAATCGCCCATGCCTGCCATACGGTCGGCTTGAATCACTTCGATCCAATAACCATCGGCGTCTTTGACGAAGATCACGTCTTTCATTTTACCTTGGTCGGCACGCTTCACGAAGGTGACGTCGTGCTCATCGAACCACGCTTGGGCGGCTTCCAAGTCCGGCACGCTAAAACAGATGTGCCCGAAGCCTTGCGGCTCGGCATTACCGTCGTGGTAGGCAAAGTCCTGCTCGTTTTCGGTGCCCCAGTTATGGGTCAGCTCTAGCAGGCCTTTCTGGCTGAAGGTCCAGGCGGTGCGCGCTTGGGTCTCTTCCGGCACGTGATCGCTCTCCTCGACATTGGCCAGAAAGTAGAGCGAAAACTGCATCTCCTCGAAGTCCAGACGGCGCAGCACCTGCATGCCAAACACCTTGGAGTAAAACGCGAGCGCACGCTCAGGGTCTTTGACCCGCAGCATGGTGTGGTTCAAGCGAAAGCCCTGGGTTTGCGAAGCGGCCGGGGTCACCCCCGGATGCTGTTCACCTTGATACGACATGACACTCTCCTGGTTGGATGATGCTTGTGTTTACGCGATGCAAAATCTTTGACGGACGTATGACTTTGTACAAGGCTTAGGCGACAGCGTCGTGCTTCCCGCTGCCTGTGCATCACTGCCTTTGAAGGCGTTATTTCCCATGTTATGAGGGCGAGGAACGCAGAATTCCAGCCTGCCCCCGAGGAGTCTTTATGTCCCGTGATCTAAACGTATTGGGTGAACCGCTCACGCCCTGCTGCCACTCGCCGAAAACCGGTTTCTATCGCGATGGTTTTTGCCGGGTAGGGCCAGACGATGTCGGCATCCATTCGGTGTGCGCCATGGTGACCGAGGAGTTTTTGGCCTTCTCCAAGGCGCAAGGCAACGACTTGGTGACACCGCGGCCGGAGTTTGGCTTTCCCGGTTTGAAACCCGGGGATCGCTGGTGTCTTTGCGCGCACCGCTGGGCCGAAGCGGCACAGGTAGGACTCGCGCCGCCGGTCGTTTTGTCCGGTACGAACGAGCGAACGCTAGAGATCATTCCACTGGTCAAACTCCAGCAGCATGCGCTAGATGCCGTGCATTAATACCTGGGCCAAGGCGCCCCCGAATGCCCCTGGAAAAATGATGCAAATCTTCTACACTTCTATTTCGACAATTTTACATAGTGACCCGTGATGCCCCATGAACGGCGTCCGATAGGAGCACGTCATGACAGCTATCGATATGACCCTTGGCGATCGCCTGACATTGAAGCAGCTGAGTAATGCGATTCAAAACGGCTTCTCCCCCATCGTCGAAGTCGAATCCATGGACGGTATCTACAAAGTGCGTTTCCACCATGCTAATGGCGTCTCGGACCTATGTGACGCTCAAGGTCGCGTCAGCACCTTTCTGGGAACCGGTGAAATTCGCGATGCCCTGGGCCAACTCGGCTTAACCCATGGCGTGCTGACCTTTGCCGATCAGTGTGGCGACGAAATGATTGGCGTGCAGGGTCGAGCCATCACCCCTGACGAAATGCTCACGTACGGGACCCGCATCGCGTTTCGTTAACTCGTTGCGGGCTTTACAGCGCCGTCCAAGGCTAGGATAGTACCCACCAACGACAGGGGCGCCGTTCAGCGGCTGAGAAGCACCCTTTGAACCTGAACCGGATAACGCCGGCGTAGGGAGTCGTGGTGCTTACCACCACCTCCTTACCCGGGAGGAAACCATGACCTACCCCCCACTTGGCGACATGCTCGCCGCTTTACGTGAGTCTACGCCGCTCGTACACTGCATGACCAATTATGTGGCCATGAACAGTACCGCCAACCTGCTGCTGGCCACGGGCGCATCGCCTGCCATGCTGCACGCCGCCGAAGAAGTCGCTGAGTTTACCACGATGGCAAACGCGCTCTCCATCAATATCGGCACGCTCTCTGCTCCCTGGGCCGAGTCGATGCAGCTGGCAGCGCGCACGGCCGATACGACCGACACCCCCTGGGTGCTGGACCCCGTCGCCGTCGGGGCCACCGAGTTCCGCCAGCGGGTGTGCCAGGCGCTGCTGTCCCATCGCCCCAGCGTCATTCGCGCCAATGCCTCGGAAGTGATGGCGCTGGCCGGCTTGGCCAGCCAAGGGCGTGGGGTCGATGCCACGGCCTCCGTCGATGACGCCACTCACGCCGCCATGACGCTCGCCCAGCGGCAACGCTGCATCGTCGCCATGACCGGCGAGACCGATGTCATCACCGATGGTAGCCACCACGTCCGGTTATCCGGGGGCCATCCGCTGATGCCCCGCGTTACGACGCTGGGCTGTGGCTTGAGCGCCTTGGTGGCTGGGTTCGTTGCCGCCAACCGCGAGCACCCGCTGGCCGCGACGCTGGCCGCCCTGGCGTGCTTTGGCATCGCCGGGCATCGTGCGGGTCAGCAGGCCAAGGGGCCGGGCAGCTTTCAGGTCGCGTTTCTGGATGCACTTTACCAGCTCACTCCAGAGGATCTTTCGTCGCAAAGCCAAATGGAGACGCTGCATGCCGTGTGATCTTTCGCTCTATTTGGTGACCGATGCCGCTCTGTGCGCGGAAGCGGGCCTCGAAGCGACGGTGGAAGCCGCCGTCAAAGGGGGCGTGACCGTGGTGCAGCTACGCGACAAGCATGCCAGCGACGAGGCGATGATCGAACAAGCCAAGCGCCTCAAAAGGCTGCTGGCGGGCACCCACGTGCCGCTGATCATCAACGACCGACTCGCCGTGGCCGTCGCCAGCGGCGCCGACGGCCTGCATGTTGGCCAGAGCGATACCGCGGTTCTAGAGGCGCGGGAGGCGCTGGGGCCGCAGGCCATTCTAGGACTGTCGATCAACACTCTCGCGCAGCTTCGTGACGCGCCCATCGCGCTGTTGGACTACGTCGGGTTAGGCCCCATTTTCGCCACTGCCAGCAAGCAGGATCATGCTCGGCCCATCGGCTTCGAGGGCCTGGCCGAGCTGGTGCGCGCCTGCCCGTTGCCCAGCGTGGCGATTGGCGGCTTAAAGGCGCAGCACGCCGCCCAAGTGAGTGCCGCCGGTGCCCAAGGGATGGCGGTGATTTCTGCGATCTGCGGCCAGCCCGACCCTTACCGGGCGGCGCTGGCGTTTCGCGCCTCATGAGTCAGCTGGACCAGCTGACCGCTTTCGTCAAAGTGGCGGAGCTTGGCAGCTATACCCGCGCTGCCGAGGCACTGGATCTTTCACGTACGCGGGTGTCGCGGCAGGTCATGGCGCTAGAGGAGACGCTGGGCGCGCGATTGATCCAGCGCACGACACGGCGGCTGCATCTCACCGATGCGGGAGAGCGCTATTTAGCCCATGCCCAGGCCATTTTGCTGGCGTTGGAGGAGGCCGCTGCCGATGTCGGCAGTGGCACTCACACTGTGAGCGGGCGGCTGCGTATCAATGGTCCCATGAGTTTCGGCACGCGCTATCTCGCGCCTCAGGTAGCGAAGTTCATGCAGGCGCACCCCGCACTCGACGTACGCCTCGATCTCAACGACCGCCGCGTAGACTTGTTGGAGGAGGGCTATGATGTCGCCATCCGCATCGGTAGCCTGCCCGACTCCAGCCTAATCGCCAGACGGCTAGCCCGCTGCCAGCTTGTGCTGTGCGCGTCACCCGGCTATTTAGCGCAGTACGGTACGCCTTTGCGCATCGGGGACCTGGCGCAGCACCACTGCCTGCGCTATCGCAGCGGGCAGAACAGCGGCGACTGGCGCTTCGGCCAGCAGTACGTTAGCGTCACGGGGCCGCTGGAGAGCAATAATGGGGATATGTTGACCCATGCCGCAGAAGCGGGATTAGGCATCGCCCAGCAACCCAGTTTTCTGGTTCATGAGAGCATCCAGCGGGGGCACTTGGTGCCGCTTCTGTTAGACCTACCGCCGACCTACCTAGACATACACGCCCTCTACCCCGCACGGCGTTTTCTACCCGCCAAGGTAGCGCACTTCATCGATCAGTTGGCCGATGCCTGGGGCGACCCACCCATATGGGAACAGGGGCTTGGATTATCGCGTATATCGCAACAGTAAAGTGCTCATCGGTTAGATTATCTTCTCCTCTCGCTAGCCTACAGTAGCATCATCGCATCCATGGTGATGCCCAAAACGCGAGAGAGTGCTATGACGACGTTACCTACCCCGACGACAACCCTTCATGCAACCGCCCTACTGCGCGTTAGCCTAGGTGTGATGGCCCTGGCTCACGGCCTGATGAAAGTGTTCGTGTTTACGCTTCCTGGCACGGTGGGCTACTTCGAATCGCTTGGCCTGCCCGGTTTCATGGCTTACTTGACCATTGCCGCCGAAGTCGGCGGAGGCTTGGCCCTGATGCTGGGCCTATACACCCGCTGGGTGAGTCTGGCGCTAGTACCGGTGCTGCTCGGCGCCGCCTGGGTACACCTCGGTAACGGCTGGGTCTTCTCCAATCCCGGCGGCGGCTGGGAGTTCCCAGTGTTCTGGGCCGTGGCCCTCCTGGTGCAAGCCGGCCTGGGCAGCGGTAGCTTCGTCATCAGCCGCCGACTGGCATAATCCAATGGCCTGCCGAGAATCACACGTTGGCAGGCCCATTGACTGGAGCGCATCCTATGTTACCGAGTCTCTTCATCTCCCACGGCTCTCCCATGCTGGCGCTCACCCCCACGCCAGCCCATCACTTCTTGAGGAAGCTGGGCCGCACTCTGCGACCCAAGGCCGTCGTGGTGGTTTCAGCACACTGGGAGACCGAACGGTTGCAGGTGAGCCGTAGCGCGACACCTACGACTATCCACGATTTTGGCGGTTTTCCCGACGCCCTGTTTGCCGTGCAGTACCCAGCGCCTGGGGAACCCGTCTTGGCCAAACGTTTGGCCCAACAGCTAGGCGCCACGGAGACGGAGCGCGGACTGGATCACGGCGCGTGGGTGCCACTGTCACTGATGCATCCGGATGCCGATATACCGGTGGTGTCGCTATCACTGCCCAGCCGCTGGGGTGCTAGCGAGTTGATCGCCCTGGGCGAGCAGCTCGCACCGCTGCGTCAGGAGGGTATCCTGGTGATCGGTTCGGGCAGCTTGACCCACAATCTCTACGAGCTGCAGGCTCAGGGCAGTCAAGTGCCGGCTTGGGTCGAGCGTTTCGCCGAGTGGGTGCATGCAAGGCTGCGAGAAGATGACCGCGATGCACTCATCCACTGGCAACGCGGCCCCGATGCTGAACGTAATCACCCCACACCCGAGCACTTTCAGCCGCTTCTGGTAGCCATGGGGGCGGGCGGACAGGCAACACTGCGTCATCACAGCGTCGAACACGGCGTGCTGGCCATGGATGTCTATCAGTTTGCCTAACGTCTACGCCGTTGGGCGGCGTTTCAAGGTAGTGCGTCGATCGTGGTAAGCGATAGCTAAGCCGCTCAACATGATCAGCGCGCTGCCGACCCATACCCAAAGGTCCGGCAGCTCTCCCCAGAACCACCAACCCAACAGCACCGCCCAGAGCATGGCCGTATAATCGAAAGGGGCTGCAATGGCCGCAGGCGCATAGCGAAAGGCCAGAGTAATGAATGCCGTGGCACCAACACCCAACACCCCAGATACCAAAAATCCAAGCCAATGCCACGGCTGTGGGGTTTGCCATACCCAGGGCAAACTCACGGCCGTCACGACCAGCGGCACCATGGTCATATAGAACACCATCGCCCATAGGTGCTCGTTGGCGCCATAGCGCCGCGCCGTCACCATCATGAGCGCATAGAACACCGCCGCCGCAAGAACGATCATTGCGCCCAGCTGGAAAGCATCACCGCCAGGGCGCACGACGATCAGCACTCCTAAGAAGCCTAGCAGCGACGCCACCAGCACCGGCGGGTCGATACGCTCACCCAGCAGCGGTACGGAGAGTAGCGTCACGAACAGGGGTGCCACGAAGGCAATCGCCGTGGCCTCGGCCAAGGGCAGCAGGGTCAAGCCCCACACGAAGCAGACCATCGTGGCGGTGTAAATCAAACCGCGCAGCAGATGCACGCCTGGACGCCGAGTACGCAGCTTGCGTAATCCGCCGCTTACGTAAGCCAACAGGGCAATCAGCGGCAGCGATACCAATGTGCGGAAAAAGATGATCTGTAAGGGCGAGTGGACGGCTCCCAGCCATTTAGAGACCGCATCGCCAAGCGCCAAAAACAGCACGCCTAAGCACATGAATAAAATGCCTTTTAGCGAGGGCGTCATCCGTTGTCTCCTCTTCTACGTTTATTATTGTGGCTGCGCACCCAGACGCACAGCATAAAAAAGCCCCGCCAACCGGGGATTGGCGGGGCAGCGATATCATGCGGCTCAAAGACTCGCGTTGACCACCATGCAGTCCATGCCCTGCGCCTGTAGCGCTTGGCACGCTTGGCGTGCCTGCGATTCGTTCAATGAGACGACACGGGCGCGAAACACTGTCGTGGGCCCCTGAAGCGGATCGATGGCAACGCGGCCTCCCACGCTCGTTGGCAACCGCTGTGCGGCTTGGCGAGCAAACTGCTCTGCCTGTGCCGCTTGGCTAAATGCTCCGACTTGTATGCCCCAACTCGCCGAGGCTGCTTGCCCCTCAGGCGACGCACTGGCCAGTACCTGCTCCCGCTCGATAAAGGCCTGCAGCGGATCTGGAGACGCGGAGGGCGGCGTACGGTCTGCCTCAGCAGCATCAATGAGTTGAGATTCGACGGCCTGCGCGGGCGTTGTTCGTGTAGCGCTCGGTGTCGGGGAGAGGGACGTTGCCGAGACATTGGCTACCATCGGCTGGGTAGAGGGACGAACAGGCGTTGACTGTCGCAGCGGTTGCGCAGGCCCGGCAAAGCCCATGAACTCACTGGAAAAGCTCGTGTTCGCCAACCAAGTGCGCTGATCTCTGAGCGAGGCGCGCATAAAGCTACGGTCCAGCAGATCCGCCATGTGGGTATCCCGCGAGGAGGAGCTAAATCCGCCCATCACCACGGCCACCATCCGCCGACCGTTGTGAACGGCGGTGGTGGCTACGTTAAAGCCCGAAGCACGAATAAAGCCGGTTTTCAAACCGTCGGCCCCCGGGTAGTCGCGCACCAAGCGATTGTGGCTGGTATGGCGCGTGCCACGATAGGTGAACTCCTGCAACCCGAAGTAGTGATAGTATTGAGGAAAGTCCTGCATGACTCGTACCGAGAGCGTCAGCATGTCACGCGCGGTCGTCCTTTGCTGGTCATCGGGCAGCCCAGAGGCGTTGCGGAAGGTGGTGGCGTTCATCCCCAGTTCACGGGCTTTCACTGTCATCAGGTTAGCAAAGCGCTGCTCGCTGCCACCTAATGCTTCCGCCACGACCACGGCCACATCGTTGGCAGAGCGCACGGCTAGCGCACGAATCGCCGTATCCACAGGAATGGAGCTACCGGCCGACAGCCATAGTTTGGTCGCCGGCATGGCAGCCGCCTGAGCAGAAACGGGCAACGGCTGATCGAGGCTTAGCCTTCCCTCCTCCAGCGCTTCGAATGTTAGGTAGAGTGTCATCATTTTCGTGAGCGACGCAGGATAGCGTGGCTCGTCAGCATTTTCAGCGTATAGCACTTCGCCGTTTTCGAGATCCACAACGATGCCTGCATAACGAGGATTCGCCTGGGCGTTGGCGCTACCCATCAGCATCATCATCAGCATGACCAGTAGCCAGTGCGCCGCCCAAACCGCTGTGCTCACTCCTCGTGTTGTTGCCATACCGACCTCTTACTGATTGATCACACTGCCCGACGCTTGGCCGTTCATACGGCTGCTGCATTAGCCTAGCATGCCTTATCGTTAAATTGATCTTCCCTTAGAGCATTCATCTCGATAAAGCAGCGGAAAAAGCGCAGATATAAAAAAACCGACCCAAAAGGGTCGGTTTTCATTGTGCCTACCAGAAGGAGCAGCGCTTATTCAGCGACGGCTTCTTCTTCAGCCACCGGGCGGTCTACGAGCTCAACGTACGCCATGGGCGCGTTGTCGCCGGTGCGGTAACCGCACTTGAGAATACGGATGTAACCACCCGGACGCTCGGCGTAACGCGGACCCAGCTCGTTGAACAGTTTGCCGACGGCTTCTTTGGAGCGCGTACGAGCAAACGCCAAACGGCGGTTTGCAACGCTATCCTGCTTTGCCAGGGTGATCAGCGGCTCGATAACGCGACGCAGTTCCTTGGCCTTGGGCAGGGTTGTCTTGATGACTTCATGTTCGACCAGCGAGACAGACATGTTCTTGAACATGGCCTGACGGTGCGAGCTGGTACGATTCAGATGACGACCACTCTTACGATGACGCATGGTTGTGATTCCTTACCAAACTGGGACTCAAGTCGACGCTTACGCGGAGGCCTTGTCGTCCTTCAGGCTAGCGGGTGGCCAATTTTCCAGCCGCATGCCGAGGGACAAGCCGCGCGCTGCCAATACATCCTTGATTTCATTCAAGGACTTCTTACCGAGGTTCGGGGTCTTCAGCAGCTCCACTTCCGTGCGCTGAATCAGATCACCGATGTAGTAGATATTCTCGGCTTTGAGGCAGTTAGCGCTGCGTACGGTCAACTCGAGATCGTCTACGGGGCGCAATAGGATCGGATCGACGTGATCCTCTTCCTCTTCGACTTCCTGCTCTTTATCAGCTTCCAGGTCGACGAAGGCGGCCAGCTGCTCTTGCAGAATGGTCGCACTGCGACGGATAGCCTCTTCCGGACCCAGGGTACCGTCGGTTTCCAGGTCGATAATCAGCTTATCGAGGTCGGTACGCTGCTCGACACGAGCGGCTTCGACCGAGTAGGAAACACGGCGAACAGGGCTGAAGGTGGCATCCAGCTGCAGGCGTCCAATCGCACGGGTCTCTTCATCAGAGCCACGAGCGTCAGCCGGTTCGTAACCACGACCCAGCGCGACCTTAAGCTGAATTTTCAGCTCGGCACCTTCATTGACGTGTGCAATGACATGGTCCGGGTTGACGATTTCGACGCTATGATCAAGCGCAATGTCGCCAGCGGTGACGACGGCTGGGCCCTGCTTGTTCAGCGAGAGCACCGCCTCATCGCGGCTGTGCATCTTGATCGCAACATCTTTCAAGTTCAGGAGGATTTCGATGACATCTTCCTGCACCCCTTCGAGCGCACTGTATTCGTGCTCTACACCGGCAATTTCAGCCTCTACCACAGCGGCGCCGGGCATGGATGAAAGCAGAATGCGACGAAGTGCATTCCCCAGGGTGTGACCAAAGCCGCGCTCGAATGGTTCGAGGACGATTTTGGCATGATGTGCGCTGATTTCTTCGACCTTGATGTCGCGAGGACGAAGAAACTCTGTCACTGAACGCTGCATATGAACACCTTTCAGGCTGCCAAACGGATACTGAGTACTCTAAAGCACAATACTCAAGAGCATCTGGGCGGTTAGCTTTGCTATCCCGCCCAGGCCTCAAGAAGCAGAAACGTACATCAAACTGCTTACTTGGAGTACAGCTCGACGATCAGGTTTTCGTTGATGTCGGCAGTCAGGTCACCGCGTTCAGGCAGAGCCTTGAAAGTGCCTTCCATCTTCTTGGCGTCGATGTCGATCCAAGCGATGTCGCCACGGTTGGCCGCAATGGTCAACGCGTTTTGAATACGGGCTTGGTTCTTCGCCTTTTCACGGATAGCGACCACGTCACCGGGCTTCACTTGGTAGGAAGCAACGTTAACGGTGCGGCCATTCACGGAAATCGCCTTGTGGCTGACCAGCTGACGCGCTTCAGAGCGAGTCGAGCCGAAGCCCATGCGGTAGACGACGTTGTCCAGTCGGGATTCGAGCAGCTGCAACAATACTTCACCGGTCGCACCTTTGAGGCGAGCGGCTTCTTTGTAGTAGTTGCGGAACTGCTTTTCGAGTACGCCATACATACGGCGTACTTTCTGCTTCTCACGAAGCTGCAAGCCGTAGTCGGAAAGACGCTGACGACGCTGGCCGTGTACACCCGGGATCTGCTCGGATTTACACTTCTTCTCGAAGGGAGTCACGCCACTCTTCAGGAAGAGATCGGTGCCTTCACGACGAGACAATTTGCACTTAGGTCCAATATAACGAGCCATGAATCTGTCTCCTTAAACGCGGCGTTTCTTAGGCGGACGGCAGCCATTGTGGGGAATGGGCGTCGCGTCTACGATGCTTTGCACGCGGAAGCCGGCGGCATTCAGTGCGCGCACGGCGGATTCACGGCCGGGACCGGGGCCTTTGACCAGCACGTCTACGTTTTTCACACCATACTCGGCTGCAGCAGTCGCTGCACGTTCGCTTGCCACTTGCGCAGCGAACGGGGTGCTCTTACGAGAACCACGAAAACCCGAACCACCGGCAGTTGCCCAAGAGAGAGCATTGCCCTGGCGGTCTGTGATCGTCACGATCGTGTTGTTAAAAGAGGCATGGATATGCGCAACGGCATCCACTACCTGCTTTTTAACCTTTTTACGGTTACTACGCGGGTTAGCCATGTTGATGTCTATTCCTGTCTATACGCTGGCTCTCTATGAAAGAGCCTGCGTGTTATTTGCGGATCGGCTTACGCGGGCCCTTACGGGTACGCGCGTTAGTCTTGGTCCGCTGACCACGCAGCGGAAGACTACGACGATGACGCAGACCACGGTAGCAGCCTAAGTCCATGAGACGCTTGATGTTAAGCGTGACATCACGACGAAGGTCGCCTTCTACGGTGAACTTACCAACTTCAGAACGCAGGGTATCCAGCTCATCGCTGGACAGGTCTACGATCTTGGCAGTCGGCGCGATACCGGCAGCAGCACAAATGTGCTTAGCGCGAGTACGGCCAATCCCGAAGATATAGGTCAGCGAGATCGCCGCATGCTTGTTGTCCGGGATATTGACGCCTGCAATACGGGCCATCAGCTTACTCCGAAATTTGAGCGGCTTGCTCGTTTAATCATCTACAAAAGGCGCAACAGCATACCCCTTTATAAGCCCTAAGGCAAGGGGTATGCCGGCACCCGCTTAATACAGCCCAGGTTTAGCCCTGACGCTGTTTGTGCCGCGGTTCGATGCAAATGACGCGAACAGCGCCATTGCGACGAATGATCTTGCAGTTACGGCACATCTTCTTTACGGAAGCTCGAACTTTCATCGTTCTCTCCAATTCGCAACGGCGCGCCTCAGCGCATGATGCCGCCGCTACCGTAGCCTTTCAGGTTGGACTTCTTCATCACTGAGTCATATTGATGCGACATGAGATGCGACTGCACCTGGGCCATGAAGTCCATGATGACCACTACCACGATCAGCAGCGACGTACCGCCAAAGAAGAACGGGACGTTCCACGCTACGATCAGGAACTGGGGCATCAGGGAAACCGCAGTGATATACAAGGCACCGAACAGAGTGAGACGCGTCATCACTTTGTCGATATAGCGAGCGGTCTGCTCGCCGGGGCGAATGCCCGGCAGGAAGGCGCCTGACTTTTTCAAATTGTCAGCCACATCCTTGGGATTGAAGACCAGCGCTGTGTAAAAGAAGCAGAAGAATACCACTGCCGCCGCGAAAAGCAAGATGTAAAGCGGTTGGCCAGGGCCTAACGCTTGTGATGCACGCTGCAACCACTCCATCCCTTCGCCAGCCCCTACCCACTGACCGATCGAAGCCGGAAAGAGAAGGATGCTAGAAGCAAAGATGGCTGGAATAACACCGGCCATGTTCACCTTCAAAGGCAAGTAGCTGCTTTGGCCTGCATACATCTTATTGCCGACTTGGCGTCGCGGATAGTTCACTTTGAGGCGGCGTTGACCGCGCTCGATGAACACCACGAACGCAACGGTGGCAATACCTAGCACTGACAGCGCTAACAGCGGAAGAACATTCCAGGCCCCTTCATTGCGAGCAAGCTCGAACGCTTGCCCCACGGCACTGGGCAGCCCAGCGACGATCCCCGCGAAGATCAGCAGCGAAATACCGTTGCCAATCCCCTTCTCGGTGATCTGCTCACCTAGCCACATCATAAACACCGCGCCCGACACGAACGTGATGATCGCAGTGAAATAGAAGCTGAAGTCAGCGCTGTAAGCGATGCCTTGGCTAGCCAGACCCACGGACATGCCGGTAGCCTGGACAAGTGCCAGTATCACCGTGCCGTAGCGGGTGTACTGGCTGATCTTGCGGCGGCCAGCCTCGCCCTCTTTCTTGAGCTGTTCAAGATGAGGGGAGACCGCAGTCATGAGCTGCATGATAATCGACGCCGATATGTAGGGCATAATGCCCAAGGCGAGGACGCTCATGCGCTCCAGGGCGCCACCCGAGAACATGTTGAACATGCCTAGGATGGTGCCCTGTTGCTCCCTAAACAAGGCAGCAAGCTGGTCAGGATTGATACCGGGAACGGGAATGTGGGCACCGATACGGTACACCACGATGGCGAGGAGCACGAAGCGCAAACGCGCCCACAGTTCACTCAGACCGCTGCCCATCGCCGGCATATTTCCTGACTTGGCCATTTAGTCCTCTACCTTGCCGCCAGCGGCTTCGATCGCTTCACGGGCACCTTTGGTGACCTTGATACCACGAACGGTAACCGCCTTGTTCAGTTCGCCAGAAAGGATGATTTTCGCGTGTTGCGTTGCATCCTTCAGCACGTTGGCTTGCTTTAAGGTTTCCATGGTGACCTCGTCACCGGCAACCTTGGCAAGCTCGGCCAGGCGGACTTCTTCAGATACCAGCGATTTAGCGGACGTGAAGCCGAACTTCGGCAGACGACGCTGCAGCGGCATCTGACCGCCTTCGAAACCTGGCTTGACGCTACCGCCACTGCGAGATTTCTGACCTTTGTGGCCACGGCCACCGGTCTTACCAAGACCGGAACCGATACCACGACCAACGCGCTTTTCAGCGTGCTTGGAGCCCGGTGCCGGGCTCAGGGTATTGAGTTTCATGGATTACTCTCCCTCAACGCGCACAAGGTAGGTCACCTTGTGGATCATGCCGCGTACGGCAGGGGTGTCTTCCAGCTCAACCGTATGACCGATGCGACGCAGGCCCAGGCCCTTCATAGTAGCCTTGTGCTTGGGCAAAACGCCGATGGTGCTGCGGATCTGGGTAACCTTGATCGTTGCTGCCATGGTGCCTTACCCCGTGATCGCTTCGACAGACAGACCGCGTTTGGCGGCCACGTCTTCCGGTGCTTGCATGGAGGAGAGACCTTTGACAGTCGCCCGCACCACGTTAACCGGGTTGGTGGAACCGTAGCACTTGGCCAGTACATCGTGGACACCGGCCAGCTCTAGTACAGAGCGCATGGCGCCACCGGCGATGATACCGGTACCTTCGGAGGCTGGCTGCATGTACACCTTGGAAGCGCCGTGACGGGCTTTGACCGGGTACTGCAGCGTGTTGCCTGCAAGGTTGACCTTGACCATGTTGCGACGAGCTTGATCCATCGCTTTCTGGATTGCGACCGGCACTTCACGCGCCTTGCCACGACCGAAACCGACACGACCTTTACCATCACCAACGACGGTCAGTGCGGTGAAGCCGAAAATACGACCACCCTTGACCACCTTGGCGACGCGGTTGACCTGCACTAACTTCTCTTGCAGATCGCCGCTTTGCTGTTCGTTCTTCGCCATCGTAAAACCCTTTAGAATTCCAGGCCGCCTTCACGAGCGGCGTCGGCCAGAGCCTTGACGCGACCGTGATACTTAAAGCCAGCACGGTCGAAGGCCACCTGGGTGATGCCTGCTTCTTTAGCGCGCTCGGCAATCAGAGCACCGACCTTAGTAGCCGCGTCTGTGTTGCCGGTCGCACCCTCGCGCAGTGCCTTGTCCAGCGTAGAAGCACTGGCCAGCACTTTGCCACCATCCGGCGAGATAATCTGCGCGTAGATGTGACGCGGGGTACGGTTGACGCACAGGCGATACACGCCCAGCTCGCGGATCTTGGCGCGAGCGCGGCGGGCACGACGGAGACGAGATTCTTTCTTCGCGTTCATAACCCTGCCTTACTTCTTCTTGGCTTCTTTGCGACGCACCTGCTCGTCGGCGTACCGTACACCCTTGCCTTTATACGGCTCAGGCGGACGGAAGGCGCGGATTTCCGCGGCGCACTGACCGAGCATCTGCTTGTCCGCGCTTTTCAGCACGATCACGGTGTTTTTCGGCGTTTCCGCCGTAACACCCTTAGGCAGTTCGTAGTCGACCGGGTGCGAGAAGCCCAGTGAAAGATTGAGCGTCTGGCCCTTAGCTTGGGCACGATAACCGACGCCAACAATTTCGAGAGTTTTTGTGAAACCCTCAGATACGCCCGTGACCAGGTTCTGAACCAAGGCGCGGGTAGTACCGGCCATTGCCCAGCTCTTGGCAGACTCACTCGGGGCGAAGGTCAGCTGGCCGTCTTCTTGAGCGATCACCACGTCTTGGTGAACGGTCATAGACAGCGTGCCCTGGCCGCCTTTGGCGGTCAGCTGGCCAGCGTCGATTTTGATGTCGACACCAGCAGGCACTTTAACCGGATATTTCGCTATGCGGGACATTCCAGCCTCCTAGAATACGGTGCAGATGACTTCGCCACCGACGCCTGCTTGGCGCGCGGCACGATCGGTCATGACACCATTAGAGGTGGTGACAATCGCGATACCCAGACCATCGGCGACCTTAGGCAGGTTGTCTTTGCCTTTGTACTGGCGCAGAGACGGCTTGGAAACCCGCTGAATGTGCTCGATAACCGGCTTACCCTCAAAGTACTTGAGAGTAACGGTCAGCTCGGGTTTAACGCCTTCAGCCACCGTAAAGTCGGTAATGTAGCCTTCTTCCTTTAGCACGCGGGCCACTTCGACTTTCAGCTTGGAGGACGGCATGGTAGCCGTCTCCTTGGTGGCCATCTGCGCATTGCGGATACGGGTGAACATATCCGCCAGAGTGTCTTGCATGCTCATTTAATGTGCGCTCCTGATGATTCTACGTGGCGTTACCAGCTGGACTTCTTCAGACCAGGGACGTCGCCACGCATGGCGGCTTCACGCAGCTTGTTACGGCCGAGACCGAACTTGTTGTAAAAACCGTGCGGACGGCCAGTCACGCGGCAGCGATTACGCTGACGCACCGGGCTTGAGTCGCGCGGCAGTTGCTGCAGCTTCAGCGTCGCCTCGAAACGATCTTCTTCAGAAGCGTTCACGTCCGAGATGATTTTCTTGAGCTCTGCGCGCTTAGCCGCATACTTCTCGACTAGCTGAGTACGCTTGAGCTCACGCTCTACCATACTTTTCTTAGCCATGATCCAACCCTTATTTCTTGAACGGGAAGTTCAGTGCAGCTAGCAGCGCACGGCCTTCCTCGTCGGTGTTGGCGGTAGTAGTGATAGTGACGTCCAGCCCCCGAACGCGATCGATCTTATCATACTCGATCTCCGGGAAGATGATCTGCTCACGCACACCCATAGAGTAATTGCCGCGACCGTCAAAAGACTTCGGGTTAAGACCACGGAAGTCACGCACGCGGGGAATCGCAATGTTTACCAGGCGGTCCAGGAAGTCCCACATACGCTCTGCGCGCAGTGTCACTTTGATACCGATCGGCCAACCTTCGCGCACCTTGAAGCCCGCGATGGACTTGCGTGCCTTGGTCACCAGCGGCTTCTGACCAGAGAGTTTCTCCAGGTCGCCGATGGCGTTGTCGATCAGCTTTTTATCACTGACCGCTTCGCCGATACCCATGTTCAGAGTCACTTTCGTGATCCGGGGTACCTGCATTACGTTGGCGTAGCTGAACTGCTCTTTGAGTTGAGCTACCACCTCGTTTTGATAACGTTCTTTCAAGTTCGCCATTTTGCTACCCGACTCGCGTTAGGCGTCGATCTGCGTCTGCGTCGACTTGTAGATACGTACCTTGGTACCGTCTTCCTTAACTTGGAAGCCGACGCGATCCGCCTTACCGGTCTCCGAATTGAAGATGGCTACGTTGGACGCGTGAATCGGAGCCTCACGCTCGACGATACCGCCCTGATTACCCGCCATGGGATTGGGCTTGGTGTGACGTTTGATCATGTTCACACCAGACACCACGAAGCGGTTTTCTAGTACCCGCTTAACGGTGCCGCGCTTGCCCTTATCCTTCCCGGCGATGACGATGACTTCATCGTCACGTTTGATCTTTTGCATATCCGCCTCGCTCCTTACAGCACTTCAGGCGCTAGGGAAATGATCTTCATGAACTTCTCGTTACGAAGTTCACGAGTTACCGGCCCGAAGATACGCGTGCCGATCGGCTGTTCGTTGGTGTTGTTCAACAAAACTGCCGCATTTCCATCGAAACGGATCAGCGAACCGTCACTACGACGGACGCCACTACGGGTGCGAACGACCACCGCTTTCAGCACTTGGCCTTTTTTGACCTTACCGCGCGGAATCGCTTCTTTCACCGTTACCTTAATGACGTCACCAACGCGGGCGTAACGACGGTGAGAACCGCCTAGCACCTTGATGCATTGCACCCGGCGCGCTCCGCTGTTGTCGGCGACATCCAGCATTGTCTGAGTCTGAATCATCGGTTTTCTCCAAACCTAATCTGACTGCACTGGTTGGACAGACGCAGGGGTTAACCTTTGGCCTGCTCGACCACCTCGACCAGCGTCCAGGCTTTCTTCTTGGAAAGCGGACGGCACTCCTGAATGGAAACCGTATCGCCTGCCTTTGCCTGGTTCGCCTCATCATGGGCGTGCAGCTTGGTGGAGCGCTTAACGTATTTTCCGTAGATCGGGTGACGCTCACGACGCTCGATCATAACGACGATGGACTTGTCCATCTTGTCGCTGACCACCTTGCCGGTCAGCGTACGTGTTTTTTTCTCTTCGGCCATCTCAATCACCTGCCTTCTCGTTGAGCACAGTCTTAACGCGGGCGATATCCCGACGGACCTGCTTGAGCAGATGAGTCTGGCTCAGTTGGCCAGTGGCCTTCTGCATGCGCAGGTTAAACTGCTCGCGGAGGAGCTCGAGGAGCTGCTCTTTGAGCTCTCCTGCGGACTTTTCACGAATTTCCTGGGCTTTCATCACATCACCGTCCGTTTCGCAAAGGTGGTGGACAGGGGCATCTTCTGGGCGGCCAGCTCAAATGCTTCACGGGCCAGCTCTTCGGACACACCTTCAATTTCGTACAGGACCCGACCCGGCTGGATCTGGGCTACCCAGTACTCAACTGAACCTTTACCCTTACCCATACGAACTTCGAGCGGCTTCTTGGAGATCGGCTTGTCCGGGAATACGCGGATCCAAATCTTACCGCCACGTTTGACGTGACGTGTGATCGCACGACGGCCAGCTTCGATCTGACGCGCAGTGATGCGGCCACGACCGGTTGCTTTGAGACCGTACTCCCCGAAGCTGATCTTGCTTCCGCGATGCGCCAGGCCACGGTTGCGGCCTTTCATCATCTTGCGGAATTTCATACGCTTGGGCTGTAACATCGACTCGCTCTCCCCTTACCTGGAACCTTTCTTCTTGGGCGCGTTGCCGGCAGGCTGCTGTTGCTTCGCCTTGGCACGTACTTCCTCGATACCGCCGAGGATTTCACCCTTGAAGATCCACACTTTGACGCCGATGACGCCGTAGGTGGTGTGAGCTTCGTAAGTGGCGTAGTCGATGTCCGCACGCAGAGTGTGCAGCGGAACGCGACCTTCGCGGTACCATTCGGTACGTGCGATTTCGGCACCACCCAGACGACCTGACAGCTGAATCTTGATGCCGCCAGCGCCAAGACGCATTGCGTTCTGTACCGCGCGCTTCATGGCACGACGGAACATGACGCGACGCTCCAGCTGACCCGCTACGTTGGCAGCGACCAGCTTGGCATCCAGCTCCGGCTTGCGAACTTCTTCGATGTTCACATGAACCGGAACACCCATCATCTCGGTCAGATCGCGACGCAGACGGTCGACATCTTCACCTTTTTTACCAATCACGATACCCGGGCGGGCAGTGTGAATGGTGATGCGGGCGTTGTTAGCCGGACGCTCGATGTGGATGCGGCTTACGGAAGCGTTTTTCAGACGCTCTTCCAGGAAGCTGCGCACTTCGAGATCGTTGTTGAGCTTATCGGCATAGGCGCCGCGCTCGGCATACCAGACAGAAGCATGGTCTTTGACGATGCCCAGTCGAATGCCTGTTGGATTGACTTTCTGACCCATCTGGTCGACTCCTACTTCTCGGCTACCTTGACGGTGATGTGGCAGGTGCGCTTCAAGATACGGTCCGCACGGCCTTTGGCGCGCGGCTTGATACGCTTGAGCGTCATGCCCTCATCGACGCAGATGGTCGAGACACGCAGCTCGTCGATGTCCATGCCGTTGTTTTCTTCCGCATTCGCGATGGCGGACTGAAGCACTTTCTTGACCAGTTTGGCAGCCTTCTTCGGGGAGAAGGTCAGCAGATCAAGCGCTTCGGCGACCGGTTTACCGCGCACCTGGTCAGCCACCAAACGGGCCTTCTGTGCGGATAAAGCAGCGCCACTCAGCTTAGCTGTGACTTCCATCTCTTAATCCTCTCTGGCTTACCGTTTGGCTTTCTTGTCCGCCGCATGCCCGCGATACGTGCGAGTGGCAGCGAATTCGCCCAGTTTGTGGCCAACCATTTCCTCGGAAACATGCACCGGGACGTGCTGGCGACCGTTATGGACAGCAATGGTGAGGCCTACCATGTTTGGCAGGATCATCGAACGACGCGACCAAGTCTTGATCGGTTTGCGGTCGTTCTTCTCCACTGCAGCCTCTACCTTCTTCAAAAGATGAAGGTCAATGAAGGGACCTTTCTTAAGTGAACGTGGCACAGCCGTTACCTCTTAATGTCTTGGCAATTTAGATCAACGTGTCTTATTACGACGACGAACGATCAGCTTGTCGGTGCGCTTGTTCTTACGCGTCTTATGACCCTTAGTCGGTACGCCCCACGGGGATACCGGGTGACGACCACCACTGGTGCGGCCTTCACCACCACCGTGCGGGTGATCCACCGGGTTCATCGCGACACCGCGAACAGTCGGACGCACACCTCTCCAGCGCTTCGCACCGGCCTTGCCAAGTTGACGCAGGCTGTGCTCGGAGTTGCTCACTTCACCCAAGGTTGCGCGGCACTCTGCCAACACTTTGCGCATTTCGCCAGAGCGAAGACGCAGCGTGGCGTAGTTACCTTCACGAGCAACCAGCTGAGCGCTAGTACCGGCACTGCGAGCAATCTGCGCGCCTTTACCCGGCTTCAGTTCGATACCGTGAACGGTAGAACCCAACGGGATGTTGCGCAGCGGCAAGGCATTGCCTTTCTTGATGGGCGCGTTGACACCAGACTCCAGCACGTCACCCGCGCTGACACCTTTCGGTGCAATGATGTAACGACGCTCGCCATCGGCATACTTCAGCAGTGCAATGTGCGCACTGCGGTTCGGGTCGTGCTCCAAACGCTCAACGGTGGCCGGAATGCCATCTTTGGTGCGTTTGAAGTCGATCAACCGATAGTGATGACGGTGCCCACCGCCCACGTGGCGGGTGGTGATGCGACCGTAGTTGTTACGGCCACCGGACTTGGACTGCTTTTCCAAAAGCGGTGCATAGGCACGGCCTTTGTACAGTTCCTCACCAACGATCTTGACGACGTGGCGACGACCGGCGGATGTGGGTTTGGTCTTGACGATTGCCATTATCCGTACTCCTGCCCTTATTCGGCGCCAGAGAAGTCTTCGAGCGTTTCACCCGCAGCCAGGGTCACATACGCTTTGCGGTAACCCTTACGCAGGCCAACGCCGTGAGCAGTACGCTTAGTTTTACCCTTGACGTTCAGCACCTGAACGCTGCCGACCTTCTTGCCGAACAGTGCTTCAACGGCTTTTTTGATCTCGGGCTTGGTAGCATCACTTGCCACCTTGAAAACGTACTGGTTGCGCTCGGCTGCCATCGCGGCCTTTTCGGTCACGTGCGGTCCAAGCAGAACCTTGAATACGCGTTCCTGGTTCATGCCAGCTTCTCCTCGAATTTACGCAGGGCGGAGACGGTGACCAGGACCTTATCAAAGGCAACCAGGCTCACCGGATCAGCTGCAGCGACATCCACCACGTCAACGTGGGGAAGGTTGCGTGCGGCCAGATAGAGCGTTTCATCGACTTCTTCAGTGACGATCAACACTTTCTCAAGGTTGAGCTCTTTCAGCTTGGCAGCGACCTGCTTGGTCTTCGGCGCTTCTACGCTGAACTCTTCAACAGCGACCAAGCGCTCTTGACGTACCAGCTCAGACAGGATGGAACGCATCGCCGCGCGGTACATTTTGCGGTTAACTTTCTGGGTGTAGTCCTGTGGACGCGCCGCGAAAGTGACACCGCCGCTGCGCCACAGCGGAGAGCGGATAGTACCGGCACGTGCACGACCGGTACCCTTCTGACGCCACGGCTTCTTACCACCACCACGTACGTCGGAACGGTTCTTTTGAGCGCGCGTGCCCTGACGGCCACCAGCCAAATAGGCGGTAACGACCTGGTGCACCAGCGCCTCGTTGAATTCTTTGCCAAAAGTGGCGTCGGCTACTTCAACGGTACCCGTGCCTGCAGCAAGATTCAGATTCATTGGTAATTATCCCCTTCAGCCAGCTTTCACGGCGCTGCGAACGATAACGTCGCTACCGGTAGCACCCGGCACTGCGCCCTTGATCAGCAGCAGGTTACGCTCGGCGTCGACACGGACGATCTCAAGGCTCTGTACGGTGCAACGGGTGTTACCCATTTGACCGGCCATTTTCTTGCCTTTGAATACACGACCCGGTGTCTGACACATGCCGATAGAACCCGGCGCGCGGTGCGACAGGGAGTTACCATGGCTGTTGTCTTGGGTACGGAAGTTCCAGCGCTTAACAGCACCCTGGAAGCCTTTACCCTTAGAGGTGCCGGTCACATCGATCATTTGACCAGCTTCGAAGAGGGATACGGTGAGTTCGCCACCCACTTCAGGAGCTTCTTCGCCTTCTGCAAGGCGGAATTCCATCAGTGAACGACCAGCCTCAACACCCGCCTTGGCAAACTGACCCGCTTGCGCTTTGGTGAGGTGCTTGGCTTTACGAGAACCTGTAGTCACCTGAACCGCTGCGTAACCGTCAGACTCAATGGTCTTGACGCGTGTTACACGGTTAGGATCAACTTCAATAACGGTCACGGGCACGGATGCGCCATCTTCGGTAAAGACACGGGTCATCCCGGCCTTTTTACCGACTAAACCGATAGTCATACTCAGTCTCCTATAGTGTACGGGGCTATCACCCGCTATGGCTGCCCTTTCCAGAGCATTCCACTAGCACATTGTGTGGCGCCTCACGGCGCGGCGGCTGCTGCTCAAACATGATCGATGAGCGCTGGGCCGCAAAGTGTCTAGTGTATTAGTCGAGCTTGATTTGCACGTCTACGCCAGCGGCGAGATCGAGCTTCATCAGCGCATCAACGGTTTTCTCGGTCGGCTCGACGATATCGAGCACACGCTTGTGAGTACGAATCTCATACTGATCACGCGCATCTTTGTTGACGTGCGGTGAAATCAGGATGGTGTAGCGCTCGCGGTTGGTCGGCAGCGGAATCGGACCACGAACCTGAGCACCAGTACGCTTAGCGGTTTCAACGATCTCCGCTGTGGACTGATCGATCAGGCGATGGTCGAACGCTTTCAACCGAATGCGAATCTTTTGGTTCTGCATTTGCCCTAAACTCCAATGGATGTCGACGGCGCGAGCCGTCTACCCACGCATTCAAAGGATGCGCATTATAGGCACGCCAACAGCACATGTCAAACATTTGCGATTGGTGCGCAGAAAAGGGGGCTCACTAGAGCCCCCTCTTATCATCAAGTAATCAGATTACTTAACGATTTTGGCCACAACGCCAGCACCAACGGTACGACCACCTTCGCGGATCGCGAAGCGCAGACCGTCGTCCATAGCGATCGGAGCGATCAGGGTAACAACCATTTTCACGTTGTCGCCCGGCATGACCATTTCAACGCCTTCCGGCAGTTCACAAGTACCGGTAACGTCAGTGGTACGGAAGTAGAACTGCGGACGGTAGCCTTTGAAGAACGGGGTGTGACGACCACCTTCTTCTTTGGACAGTACGTAGACTTCGGCTTCGAAGACAGTGTGCGGGTTGATGGTGCCCGGCTTCGCCAGTACCTGACCACGCTCAACGTCATCACGCTTAGTACCACGCAGCAGCGCACCAACGTTCTCACCTGCACGACCTTCGTCGAGCAGCTTACGGAACATTTCTACGCCAGTAACGGTGGTTTTGGTGGTGTCGCGGATACCCACGATTTCCACTTCTTCACCAGCTTTAACGATACCGCGCTCTACACGACCGGTAACAACGGTACCACGGCCAGAGATAGAGAATACGTCTTCGATCGGCATCAGGAACGGCTGGTCGATCGCACGCTCCGGCTCGGGGATGTAGTCATCCAGAGCTTTGATCAGGTTAGCTACCGCAGTAGTACCCATGCCGTTCTCGTCTTCACCGTTCAGTGCCATCAGGGCAGAACCAGTGATGATCGGCGTATCGTCACCCGGGAAGTCGTACTCGGACAGAAGTTCACGAACTTCCATTTCGACCAGCTCGAGCAGCTCTTCGTCATCGACCATGTCCGCTTTGTTCAGGAACACGACGATGAACGGAACGCCAACCTGACGAGACAGCAGGATGTGCTCACGCGTCTGCGGCATGGGGCCGTCAGCGGCAGAACATACCAGAATCGCGCCGTCCATCTGGGCAGCACCGGTGATCATGTTCTTGACGTAGTCAGCGTGTCCCGGGCAGTCAACGTGTGCGTAGTGACGCACTTCAGACTGGTATTCAACGTGAGATGTCGCGATGGTGATACCACGCTCACGCTCTTCCGGAGCGTTATCGATGGTATCGAATTCACGCCAGTCGCCGCCGAAAACCTCAGCAGACACGCGGGTCAGGGCCGCTGTCAGAGTCGTTTTACCGTGGTCGACGTGACCGATGGTGCCGACGTTGACGTGCGGTTTGGAACGTTCAAATTTTTCCTTAGCCACTGCTATAACCTCTTTACGTTAGCTAACGGTTAACCGTTTTGGTTGATGACGGCTTCAACGACGCTGGAGGGCGCCTCCTCGTACTTCGCGAACTCCATAGAGTAGCTCGCACGGCCCTGGGTCTGTGAGCGCAGATCGGTTGCGTAACCGAACATCTCACCCAGTGGCACCGTTGCACGAATGACTTTACCAGAGGAAGAGTCATCCATGCCCTGCACCAGGCCGCGACGACGGTTCAGGTCGCCCATGACGTCACCCATAAACTCTTCGGGGGTCACGACTTCGACCTTCATCACCGGCTCCAGCAGCACGGCCTTGGCCTTCCTGGCACCTTCTTTCACTGCCATAGAAGAAGCAATCTTGAACGCAGTCTCGTTAGAGTCCACGTCATGGTAGGAACCATCGAACAGCGATACTTTGACGTCGATCATCGGGTAACCCGCGATGACACCATTTTGCAGCTGCTCGAAAGCACCTTTCTCAACCGCAGGTACGTATTCCTTCGGAACCACACCACCTACGATCTCAGAGTTGAACTTGAAGAAGATCTCTTCTTCGCCTTCACCCTTCTCTTCTGCAGTCAGCGGCTCGATACGCAGCCACACGTGACCGTACTGACCACGACCACCGGACTGACGTACGAATTTACCTTCCTGCTCGACGCTGCCACGAATCGTTTCACGGTAGGCAACCTGCGGCTTACCGATGTTCGCTTCTACCTTGAACTCGCGACGCATACGGTCAACGATGATGTCCAGGTGCAGCTCGCCCATACCCGAGATGATGGTCTGGCCGGTCTCTTCGTCGGTCTTGACCTGGAAAGAGGGGTCTTCCTGAGCCAGTTTACCCAGCGCAACGCCCATCTTCTCTTGGTCGGCCTTGGATTTCGGCTCAACGGCAACCGAGATGACCGGATCCGGGAACTCCATGCGCTCGAGAACGATTTTGTTATCGATGTCGCACAGAGTGTCACCTGTAGTGACGTCCTTCAGACCGATACAAGCAGCGATGTCGCCTGCGAGTACTTCTTTGATCTCTTCGCGAGAGTTGGCGTGCATCTGAACGATACGACCAACGCGCTCTTTCTTCTGCTTCACGGAGTTGTAGACACCGTCACCAGATTTCAGAACGCCTGAGTAGACGCGAATGAAGGTCAGCGTACCAACGAAGGGGTCGGTGGCGATCTTGAACGCTAGTGCAGCGAACGGAGCGCTATCGTCTGCTTCACGAGTCGCGACGGTGCCGTCTTTGTCGTCCAGCTCACCTTCGATCGCCTTGACTTCTGTCGGCGAAGGCATGTACTCGATAACGCCGTCCAGTACCGCCTGAACACCTTTGTTCTTGAAAGCAGAACCACAGGTAACCAGAACGATCTCGTTAGCCAGCGTGCGAGCGCGCAGACCCGCCTTGATTTCAGCGACGGTTAGCTCGCCTTCTTCAAGGTACTTGTCCATCAGCTCTTCAGAGGCTTCGGCAGCCGCTTCGACCATCTGCTCGCGGTACTCTTCAGCGGTCTCTTGCAGCTCCGCCGGAATGTCCACGAGGTCGAAGTTCATGCCCAGGCTCTCTTCGTCCCACAAGATGGCTTTCATCTCGATCAGGTCGATAACGCCTTTGAAGTCTTCTTCCGTACCCCAGTTGATCTGGATCGGCACAGCGTTGGCACCCAGACGCTCTTTCAGCTGGTTGACAACCATGAAGAAGTCAGCGCCGGTACGGTCCATCTTATTGACGAATACCATACGCGGAACTTCGTATTTGTTGGCCTGACGCCATACGGTCTCGGTCTGCGGCTGAACGCCGGAGGAACCGCACAGCACGACGACCGCGCCATCGAGAACGCGCAGAGAACGCTCGACTTCGATAGTGAAGTCAACGTGCCCAGGCGTATCGATGATGTTGATGCGGTGCTCGTCGAACTGCTTACTCATGCCCTGCCAGAAACAGGTCGTTGCAGCCGAGGTGATAGTGATACCACGCTCCTGCTCCTGCTCCATCCAGTCCATGGTCGCCGCACCGTCATGCACTTCACCCACTTTGTGGGAAAGGCCGGTGTAGAACAGTACGCGCTCGGTCGTTGTGGTTTTACCCGCATCGACGTGTGCCACGATACCGATGTTGCGATAACGCTTAAGTGGAGTCTTGCGTGCCACGGTGAAACTCCCGTTAGTTGGCGATGCTCGTTAATCCAGCGGTGTACTTTTTGCTTATGCCACCGCCGCCATCGACAACGATAGCGGCGGCGTGTTGCAACATGACGAACATCTTTTCAATCACACTACAACTGGCAAAAAGCGACACAAACTTAGAAGCGCCGAGCTTAGAAACGATAGTGAGAGAAGGCCTTGTTGGCTTCTGCCATGCGGTGTACGTCTTCACGCTTCTTAACGGCAGAACCTTTACCTTCAGCGGCATCCAGCATTTCACCTGCCAGACGCTGAACCATCGTTTTTTCACCGCGACGACGCGCAGCGTCTACCAACCAGCGCATTGCCAGCGCTTGACGGCGTGACGGACGAACTTCAACCGGCACCTGATAGGTCGCACCACCTACGCGGCGAGACTTAACTTCAACCATCGGCTGGATGGTTTCCAGCGCTTTGTCGAAGATTTCCAGCGGCTCTTCTTTACTACGCTCGGCAACCTTGTCCAACGCACCGTATACGATGCGCTCAGCTACGGACTTCTTGCCGCTGACCATCAGGTGGTTCATGAACTTCGCCAGACGCTCACTTCCGAACTTGGGATCCGGCAGGATTTCGCGTTTAGCTACAACTCTTCTTCTAGGCATGATAAGCCCTCAATTAAGGATCCTTCAGGTAAACCCGGGACTCACGTCGCTCGTTGCGCCGCCCGACCTTACTCTTATCAGACCGATATATTCGTGTGAAAGGTAACGCCGCAGCCCTTGATGCTGCGATAAGACGTCTTAGGACTTCGGACGCTTAGTACCGTACTTAGAACGACCCTGCTTACGGTTCTGAACGCCAGAGGTGTCCAGGGCGCCACGAACGGTGTGATAACGCACACCGGGCAAATCCTTTACACGACCGCCACGGATCAGAACAACAGAGTGTTCTTGCAGGTTGTGACCTTCACCACCGATGTAAGAAGAGACTTCAAAACCGTTGGTCAGGCGCACACGGCAAACCTTACGCAGCGCCGAGTTCGGTTTCTTCGGGGTGGTGGTGTAAACGCGCGTACAAACGCCGCGCTTTTGCGGGCATGCCTGAAGCGCAGGCACGTCACTTTTAGTGACGGGGCGCTTGCGCGGCTTGCGCACTAGCTGATTAATCGTTGCCATGGTGTTTAGCTGACTCCAATGGTTGCCTTAGCCTTTAACAAGTACCTTCAGCGGATGCGGGCGCACCCGCCCCACTGTTAAAGGCTGCGCATTCTAAAGGCTGACCCCAGGTGGCGTCAAGTCTTGCCGACGTATTCGCCGACAAGACCCTGCTCTCAGGGCCAGCTACTCGTGTTGCTCGTTGTCTACCGCTGGTTACAGATCGTCGTCTGAATCCAGGGCGGTCAACTGAGCGCCAAGCTCCTGCTCTACCTCGGTGGCCGAGGGATTGAACAGACGCTCTACGTCTTCGCGCTTGCGACGACGCTCTGCGTGATGGGTCAGACCGGTACCTGCCGGAATCAGACGTCCAACCACCACGTTTTCTTTCAGGCCGCGCAGGTAGTCGCGCTTGCCGGTTACCGCTGCTTCGGTCAGTACGCGGGTCGTTTCCTGGAACGACGCGGCAGAGATGAACGACTCAGTGGCCAAGCTGGCCTTGGTGATACCCAGCAGCAAGCGCTGATACTTGGCCGGGAACTTGCCTTCTTTCTCCAGACGCTCGTTCTGCTCCAGCACGCGCACCAGTTCTGCCTGGTCGCCGGTAATGAAGTCAGAGTCGCCGGAATCGGTGATCTCCACCTTGCGCAGCATCTGACGCACGATGACTTCGATGTGCTTGTCGTTGATGCCTACGCCCTGCAGACGATAAACGTCCTGTACTTCGGCGGTGATGTACTTGGCCAGCTCCGCGACACCCAGCAGACGCAGGATATCGTGCGGGTTGCTTGGGCCATCGGAGATCACCTCCCCCTTCTCGACCGTCTCGCCTTCGAACACGGCGATTTGACGCCATTTCGGGATCAGCGCCTCGAACGGATCGCCAGACTCAGGCGTAATCGTCAAACGACGCTTACCTTTGGTCTCTTTACCGAAGCTCACTACACCGCTGATTTCCGCCAAAATAGCGGACTCTTTGGGTTTACGTGCTTCGAACAAGTCAGCCACGCGGGGCAGACCACCGGTGATGTCCTTGTTACCCGACGCCTCGACCGGGATACGCGCAACGACCTCACCTACACCGATGGTCGCACCGTCGTCCACCGAGATGATGGAGTTACCCGGTAGCAGGTATTGAACCGGCGTATTGGAACCGGACACGGATACGTACTCACCAGCGGCATCTTTCAGCATCACCATCGGGCGCTTGTCACGACCCGCCATTGGGCGTGCGGCCGACTCGATCACTTCGATGGACGACAGACCGGTCATCTCATCGACACTGCGGTGCATGGTGACACCTTCATCGAGGTCGATGAATTGCGCCTTACCTTCCACTTCCGCAATGATCGGATGGGTGTGCGGATCCCACTTGGCTACGACAGCACCGGCATCGACCACGTCGCCATCGCGCACGGAGAGCTCGGCACCATAGGGCAGCTTGTAGTACTCACGCTCACGACCGTGATCGTCGGCAACCGCCAAGGCGCTCGAACGAGAGACCACGACCAGTTTGCCGTCGGCACGCTCAACGTGCTTGATGTTATGCAGGCGCACTTTACCGCCGTGCTTGACCTGAACGCTGTCGACCGCAGACGAACGCGATGCTGCACCACCGATGTGGAACGTACGCATGGTCAGCTGGGTACCCGGCTCACCGATCGACTGTGCGGCGATGACACCGACGGACTCACCGATGTTGACCTGGTGGCCACGGGCAAGGTCACGTCCGTAACAGGCGGAACACACGCCGTGAGCGGTATCACAGGTAATCGTGGAGCGTACGACGATTTCGTCAACGCCCATGGTGTCCAGCGAGGCACACCACTTCTCGTCGAGCAGCGTATTACGCGGAATCAGTACTTCTTCGGTACTCGGATCGACCACGTCCTGCGCGACGACACGACCCAGTACGCGCTGAGACAGCGGTACGATGATGTCGCCACCCTCGATGATCGGGTGCAGCGTCAGGCCGTTTTCGGTGCCACAGTCGGTCTCGGTAATCACCAAGTCCTGAGCAACGTCTACCAGACGACGAGTCAGATAACCGGAGTTGGCCGTTTTCAGTGCCGTATCCGCCAGACCTTTACGTGCGCCGTGGGTCGAGATGAAGTACTGAAGTACGTTCAGACCTTCACGGAAGTTGGCCACGATCGGCGTTTCGATGATCGAGCCATCCGGCTTGGCCATCAGGCCACGCATACCCGCCAACTGACGGATCTGAGCGGCACTACCACGAGCACCGGAGTCGGCCATGATGAAGACGCTGTTGAACGAGTCTTGCTCGACGTCGTTACCATCACGATCAACGACCGTCTCTTTCGAGATACCCACCATCATCGCCTTGGCAACTTTATCGTTGGCCTTGGACCAGATATCGATAACTTTGTTGTACTTCTCGCCTGCGGTTACCAGGCCAGAGGAGAACTGGTCTTCGATCTCTTTGACTTCTGCTTCAGCGGCATCAACGATCTCGGTCTTGGCATCGGGGATAACGAAGTCGTTAACACCGATAGAGGCACCGGACCAGGTCGCCAGACGGAAGCCGGTGTACATCAGCTGGTCAGCGAAGATGACCGTGGGCTTCAGCCCCGCACGACGGTATACCTCGTTAATTAGGCTGGAGATCGCCTTCTTCTTCATCGGCTGATCGATCAGCGCGAACGGAACGCCTTCCGGCAGAATACGGAACAACAGCGCACGACCTACGGTGGTGTCGTAAAGACGGCGGTGCTCGGAGCGCTCGCCAGTCTCTTCGTCGACGTCCACTTCGTCCAGACGCACCTTGACGCGGGCATGCAGCGACACGGACTGTGTGCCGAAGGCGCGCTCTACCTCATTGAGGTCGGAGAACACCATGCCTTCGCCCTTGGCGTTGATTTTTTCGCGGGTCATGTAATACAGACCCAGAACAACGTCCTGCGACGGTACGATGATCGGCTCGCCGTTGGCCGGGGACAGCACGTTGTTGGTCGCCATCATCAGCGCGCGGGCTTCGAGCTGGGCTTCCAGCGTCAGCGGTACGTGAACCGCCATCTGGTCACCGTCGAAGTCAGCGTTGTAGGCCGCACAGACGAGCGGGTGCAGCTGAATCGCCTTACCTTCGATCAGCAGCGGCTCGAACGCCTGGATACCCAGACGGTGCAGCGTCGGCGCGCGGTTGAGCAGTACCGGGTGTTCGCGAATGACGTCGGCCAGGATGTCCCATACTTCCGGCAGCTCGCGCTCGACCATCTTCTTCGCGGCTTTGATCGTGGACGCATGGCCCAGCGACTGCAGCTTGGAGTAGATGAACGGCTTGAACAGCTCGAGCGCCATTTTCTTCGGCAGACCGCACTGGTGCAGACGCAGGGTCGGGCCCACGGTGATGACCGAACGGCCGGAGTAGTCGACGCGTTTACCCAGCAGGTTCTGACGGAAACGCCCCTGCTTACCCTTGATCATGTCGGCCAAGGATTTCAGCGGACGCTTGTTGGAACCCGTGATGGCACGGCCGCGGCGGCCGTTATCCAGCAGTGCGTCGACCGCTTCCTGCAGCATACGCTTCTCGTTACGCACGATGATGTCGGGCGCATTGAGGTCGAGCAGACGCTTCAAACGGTTGTTACGGTTGATCACACGACGGTAGAGGTCGTTGAGATCCGAGGTCGCGAAACGGCCACCGTCTAGCGGCACCAGCGGACGCAGGTCCGGCGGTAGTACGGGCAGCACTTCCATGACCATCCACGCCGGCGCATTGCCGGAGTGGTAGAACGCTTCCAGCAGCTTCAAGCGCTTGGAGAGCTTCTTGATCTTGGTTTCAGAGTTGGTCTGCGGAATCTCTTCACGCAGCGTGTTGATCTCTTCTTCCAGATCGATGTCTTTGAGCAGCTCCTGAACGGCTTCGGCCCCCATACGGGCGTCGAAGTCGTCGCCGAACTCTTCCAAGGCTTCGAAGTACTGCTCGTCGTTGAGCAGCTGACCACGCTCCAGAGTGGTCATGCCGGGGTCGATGACCACAAAGCTTTCGAAATAGAGCACGCGCTCGATATCACGCAGCGTCATATCGAGGAACATGCCGATACGCGACGGCAGGGATTTCAAAAACCAAATGTGAGCCACCGGCGATGCCAGTTCGATGTGACCCATGCGCTCACGACGCACGGCCGCCTTGGTGACTTCGACACCACACTTCTCACAGATGATGCCGCGGTGCTTCATGCGCTTATATTTGCCGCACAAGCACTCGTAGTCTTTGACCGGGCCGAAAATCTTGGCACAGAACAGACCATCCCGTTCCGGCTTAAAGGTACGGTAGTTGATGGTCTCAGGCTTCTTCACCTCGCCGAAGGACCAGGAGCGAATCATGTCCGGCGACGCCAGGGTAATCTTGATCGCGTCAAACTCTTCGGACTGAGATTGCGATTTGAGTACTTTCACCAAATCTTTCATGGGACGGCTCCTAGCTCTCTAACTCGATATCGATGCCCAGCGAGCGGATTTCCTTCACGAGTACGTTGAAGGATTCCGGCATGCCTGCCTGCATGGTGTGGTCGCCATCCACGATGTTCTTGTACATCTTGGTGCGGCCTTCGACGTCGTCCGACTTGACGGTGAGCATCTCTTGCAGCGTGTACGCGGCGCCATAGGCTTCCAGCGCCCACACTTCCATCTCACCAAAGCGCTGACCACCGAACTGCGCCTTACCACCCAGCGGCTGCTGCGTAACAAGCGAGTAAGAACCGGTAGAACGCGCGTGCATCTTGTCGTCTACCAAGTGGTTGAGCTTCAGCATGTACATGTAGCCAACGGTCACCGGGCGGTCAAACGCATCGCCGGTACGGCCATCGTACAGCGTCATTTGGCCCGACTCCGGAATGTCCGCCAGCTTCAGCAGGTGCTTGATTTCGTGCTCTTTGGCACCGTCGAACACCGGCGTGGCCATGGGCACACCGCCCTTTAGGTTCTTCGCCAGCGCGATGACTTCGTCATCGGTCAAGGAGTCGATATCCTCGACGCGAGTACCCGGCGTGTTATACACCTGACCCAGGAAGTCACGAATTTCTGCGACTTGCTGACCGCGGGCGTCGCGCAGCATGGCGTCGATTTTGACACCCAAGCCGCGTGCCGCCATACCCAGGTGGGTTTCCAGAATCTGACCGACGTTCATACGCGACGGTACACCCAGCGGGTTCAGTACCACGTCCACCGGCTCGCCCTTCTCGTCGAACGGCATATCTTCGATGGGCATGATCGCAGAGATAACACCTTTGTTACCGTGGCGACCGGCCATCTTGTCACCGGGCTGAATACGACGCTTGACCGCCATATAGACCTTGACGATCTTCAGCACGCCCGGCGCGAGGTCATCGCCCTGAGTCAACTTGCGCTTCTTGTCTTCGAAACGCTCGTCCATCTCTTTTCGACGGTTTTCGAGCTGCTCGTCGGCCTGGGCCAGCAGTTCGTTGTAGGACTCGTCCTGCATACGCAGCTTGAACCACTGCTGACGGGGCAGTTCGTCCAGATACGCGTCGTCCAGCACGTCGCCTTTCTTCAGCTGCGGACCGCCGTTGACGGCCTGACCTGCCAGCGTACGCTTCAGACGCTCGAAGGTGGCATCTTCGGCGATGCGGTAGGTCTCTTGAAGATCCTTACGCACTTCGTCCAGCTGCATCTGCTCGATGGAGAGTGCACGGGAGTCTTTTTCGACGCCGTCACGGGTGAAGACCTGAACGTCGATGACCGTCCCTTTCATGCCGGTGGGAGCACGCAGAGAGGTATCTTTTACGTCAGACGCTTTCTCACCGAAGATGGCGCGCAGCAGCTTCTCTTCGGGCGTCAGCTGGGTTTCGCCTTTGGGCGTGACCTTACCGACCAGAATATCGCCGGGGCCGACTTCGGCACCAATGTAAACAACGCCCGCTTCGTCCAATTTGCCCAGCGCCGATTCACCGACGTTGGGAATATCGGAGGTGATCTCTTCCGGCCCCAACTTGGTGTCGCGGGACACACAGGTCAGCTCCTGGATGTGGATCGTGGTGAAACGGTCTTCTTGAACCACACGCTCGGAGAGCAGGATGGAGTCCTCGAAGTTGTAGCCGTTCCAGGGCATGAACGCGATACGCATGTTCTGGCCAAGCGCGAGGTCACCCATGTCGACGGACGGACCGTCGGCGAGGATGTCACCACGCGCCACGTTGTCACCAGGGCGCACGATGGGGCGCTGGTTCATGCAGGTGTTCTGGTTGGAACGGGTGTACTTGGTCAGGTTGTAGATGTCGACACCGGCTTCACCGCCGATGATTTCATCTTCGTTGACCCGCACCACCACACGACGCGCGTCGACGGAGTCAATGACGCCGCCGCGGCGCGCCACGGCACACACGCCGGAGTCGCGTGCCACGAAACGCTCCATGCCGGTACCGACCAGCGGCTTGTCGGCGCGCAGGGTCGGAACGGCCTGACGCTGCATGTTCGCACCCATCAAGGCGCGGTTGGCATCGTCGTGCTCGAGGAACGGAATCAGCGCGGCGGCTACGGAGACGACCTGACGCGGAGACACGTCCATCAGCGTCACCTGTTCGGGACGCATGAAGGTCGTCTCGCCACGGTGACGCACCTGCACCAAGTCATCGCTCAACTTGCCAGACTCATCTACGGCAGCAGAGGCCTGGGCGATAACGAAATCGCCCTCCTCGATGGCAGAGAGATGCACCACGTCATCGGTCACCTGGCTATTGACGACCTTACGGTAAGGCGTCTCCAGGAAGCCGTAGCTATTGGTGTGGCTGTACGTCGCCAGCGAGTTGATCAGACCAATGTTCGGGCCTTCCGGCGTCTCGATCGGGCACAGACGGCCATAGTGCGTGGCGTGTACGTCGCGCACTTCGAAGCCTGCACGCTCACGGGTTAGACCACCTGGGCCGAGTGCCGACACACGACGCTTGTGGGTCACCTCGGAGAGCGGGTTGTTCTGGTCCATGAACTGAGACAGCTGACTGGAGCCGAAGAACTCTTTCACCGCCGCCGCAACCGGCTTGGCGTTGATCAGGTCTTGCGGCATCAGGCCTTCGCTTTCCGCCATGGAAAGGCGCTCTTTCACCGCACGTTCGACGCGCACCAGACCGACGCGGAACTGGTTCTCGGCCATTTCGCCCACGCAGCGAATACGACGGTTACCCAGGTGATCGATATCGTCCACGTCGCCGAAGCCGTTACGGATATTGATCAGCTCACGCAGGACATCGAGGATGTCTTTACGATCCAATACGCCAGAGCCCGTGTCGGATTCACGGCGCAGGCGACGGTTGAACTTCATCCGGCCAACGCCCGACAGGTCGTAGCGGTCTTCGGTGAAGAACAGGTTGTGGAACAGCGTCTCGGCAGCCTCTTTGGTGGGCGGCTCGCCGGGGCGCATCATGCGGTAAATCTCGACCAGCGCTTCCAACTGAGAGCCGGTGGTATCCAGCTTCAGAGTGTCGGAAATGAACGAACCGCAGTCGAGGTCGTTGGTGTAGAGGGTTTCGATATGCGTGATACCGCCCTGCGCCATACGCTCGAGGACTTCCGGAGTGATTTCCGTGTTACACGGGCAGATCAGCTCACCGGTTTTGGTATCGATTTGGTCTTTGGCCAGCGTTTTGCCGAACAGGTACTCCATCGGCACTTCCAGACGCTCAAGGCCGGCTTTTTCAAGCTGACGAATGTGCTTCTGAGTGATCCGACGGCCCTCTTCGACGATGACGCCGCCTTCGCCATCTTTGATGTCGAACGTGGCCGTTTCACCGCGCAGACGTGACGGTACCAGCTCCACCGAGAAACCGCTCTTCTCGATGTGGAACTTGCTGGTTTCGAAGAATTCGTCGAGGATCTCTTCGGTGCTCATGCCCAGCGCACGCATCAATACCGAGGCCGGCAGTTTGCGGCGGCGGTCGATACGTACGAAGACGTTGTCTTTCGGGTCGAACTCGAAGTCGAGCCAAGAGCCACGGTAAGGAATCACGCGAGCAGAGTAGAGCAACTTCCCTGAGGAGTGGCTCTTGCCTTTGTCGTGATCGAAGAACACACCGGGCGAACGGTGGAGCTGAGAAACGATAACCCGCTCAGTACCGTTGATGACGAAGGTACCGTTCTCGGTCATCAGGGGGATCTCCCCCATGTAGACTTCCTGCTCTTTGATGTCTTTGATGGCCTTGTTCGAAGAGTCGCGATCGTAGATGATCAAGCGAACCTTGACACGCAGCGGAGCGGAATAGGTCACGCCACGCAGCTGACACTCTTTGACATCGAACGCTGGCGTACCGAAACGGTAGCTCACGTACTCCAGGGCCGCATTGCCTGAGAAGCTCTCGATCGGGAACACGGACTTGAACGCCGCGTGCAGGCCAACCTCGTGGCGCTCGTCGGGCGAACGATCCTGCTGGAGAAAGTCGTAGTAGGAATCAAGCTGGATGGCCAGCAAGTAAGGCACATCCATCACTTGGGGCAGTTTGCCGAAATCCTTGCGGATGCGTTTTTTCTCAGTATATGAGTAAGCCATCTGTATTCCCCAGCTTGTTCACCATGGGTGACCGATGCGTGGTCATCTGCCCCGCGGGCGTTTCAGACGCAGACAGCAAGCTCCTAAATCGGTAGCTCGCCGTCAAAAATCTTGATAGATAACAGTGTTACAGTAGTGCTGTTCGCGCTTTGCTGTCGCTTGCCAACATCACTCGCGCTTCACAACTGACGCGTCACAACAACGTACGCTTCACAACAACGGTCTTACTGTTTTGCTGCTTTTTACCGCAGCGCTTCTGCTGTTGCCTTGCAGCATATTACAACAGAAAAAGGCCGGCAGCGGGATAGCCCGCCGCCAGCCGTGGAAGCTTACGCAGCGCGTAAAGCCATCAGCACAAGGATTACTTGAGCTCGACGGTTGCGCCCGCTTCTTCCAGCTTCTTCTTAGCGGCTTCAGCGTCTTCTTTAGACATGGCTTCTTTGATGGTCGCCGGCGCGCCGTCAACGGCACCCTTGGCTTCTTTCAGGCCAAGACCGGTGATTTCACGAACGGCTTTGATGACGTTAACTTTCTTGTCACCAGCAGATGCCAGTACCAGGTCAAATTCAGTCTGCTCTTCAGCAGCTGCTTCGCCGCCAGCAGCCGGACCAGCCATCACGGCCGCCGCTGCAGAAACGCCGAACTTCTCTTCCATCGCTTCGATCAGCTCGACAACTTCCATGACGGACATGTCGGCTACAGCATTGATGATATCGTCTTTGGTCAGTGCCATTGTTTCATTCCTAACTTTGCGGGAGTCTCGGTCGACCGAGAACTCAGGGTTCATTGCTTGGTTCAGGCAACGCTACGACTCGATCGTTCACGCCGCCTGCAAGAAACGCTGCTTAGGCAGCTTCGGCTTCTTGCTTTTGGTCGCGCAGTGCGGCCAGAGTACGAACCAGCTTGCCAGCGGAGGCTTCTTTCATGACCGACATCAACTTGGCAATCGCCTCGTCGTAGGTCGGCAGGGTTGCTAGACGATCGATGTCAGCAGCCGGAATCAGCTCACCTTCGTAGGCCAACGCTTTGACTTCGAAGTTCTTCTCATCTTTGGCGAAATCCTTGAACAGACGAGCGGCAGCGCCCGGATGCTCAGTAGAGAAAGCCAGCAGAGTAGGACCAACAAAGCTCTCGTTCAGGCACTCCCACTGAGTGCCTTCGAGTGCGCGGCGAGCCAGCGTGTTACGAACAACGCGAAGCTCTACACCGTTCTCGCGGGCCTGCTTACGCAGATCGGTCATTTTGCTGACCGTAACGCCACGAGAATCGGCAACTACGACGGAGAGTGCGCCCTTGGCCGCTTCACTGACCTCGGCAACAATCGCTTTCTTGCCTTCAAGTGCTAGTGGCACAGTGATCACTCCTTCGTGCCGGAACCCATCAAGGCTCCGGTGGTTACCATCTCTTCCAAGGCATACTGCTGGCCTTGGAAGCCTTGGGGGATGGTGCTCACCAGAAAGCGGCTTGCGAAAAGCGTTAACCAACTGGCGGCCACACCATCTGCGCAGGCGCTCTAGGGCGATTAAGCCGCCCCGTCTCAAAAGACGAGGCGGCACCTGCGGTCTTTGACGGCGCCTCGCTCGACTGACTGCCTAGCGAGGGACCGCAAAGTTCTTGCTCGGTACTTACTAAAACCTGCCGACGACTCGCTTATACCAGCGCAGAGTGGTCGATGGTCAAACCCGGGCCCATGGTAGTGGACAGGGTAATTTTCTTAAAGTAGATGCCTTTGGAGGAGCTCGGCTTGAGCTTCTTCAGGTCAGCTACCAGTGCTTCCAAGTTGCCCTGAACGGACGCCGCGTCAAAATCCACTTTACCTAGGGTCGTGTGGATGATGCCGTTCTTATCGGTACGGAAACGCACCTGACCCGCTTTGGCATTTTTGACCGCCGTCGCCACGTCAGGCGTCACGGTGCCTACTTTCGGGTTCGGCATCAGGCCACGCGGACCAAGAATTTGGCCCAACTGACCGACAACGCGCATCGCATCCGGAGAGGCGATGACCACGTCGAAGTCCATTTGGCCTTTTTTGACTTGCTCAGCCAGATCGTCCATACCCACGATGTCAGCACCGGCTTCTTTAGCCGCATCAGCATTGGCACCTTGGGTGAAGACGGCTACGCGAACGTCTTTACCAGTACCGTTAGGCATGACGGTAGCGCCACGTACGACCTGATCGGATTTACGCGGATCAACACCCAGGTTGATCGCCACATCCAGAGACTCTTTGAACTTGACAGTCGACAGCTCGGAAAGTAGCGCAACGGCTTCTTCCAGAGAGTACGCTTTGTTCGGGTCTACTTTCTCGCGAATGACTTTCGCGCGCTTAGACAATTTAGCCATGATCAGAGACCCTCCACGTTTAAGCCCATGCTACGAGCGCTACCAGCGATGGTGCGCACCGCGGCGTCGAGATCAGCAGCCGTCATATCCGGCTCTTTGGTCTTGGCGATCTCTTCGAGCTGCTCGCGAGTCACGGTACCGACTTTCTTCTTGTTCGGCTCACCAGAACCGGACTTGATGCCAGCCGCTTTCTTGAGCAGAACGGCGGCCGGCGGTGTTTTGGTGACGAACGTGAAGCTACGGTCAGAGTAGACAGTGATCACGACAGGCGTCGGCAGGCCCGGCTCAATTTCTTGAGTCGCAGCGTTGAACGCCTTACAGAATTCCATGATGTTCACGCCATGCTGACCCAGCGCGGGGCCTACGGGCGGACTCGGGTTGGCTTTACCTGCAGCAACCTGCAGTTTGATATAAGCCTGTACTTTCTTGGCCATGGTAAATACTCCAGTTGGGTGATAGCGCCTGACGGCTCCCCGGTACGCGTAAAGCAGCGCTGGGCTGCTTTACATGAATCCAGACTGGCGCGCATAGGACACCAGCCTGCAACATTTTGAGATTACTCTTTTTCTACCTGCGAGAACTCGAGCTCAACAGGCGTTGCACGCCCGAAGATCAGCACGCTGACCTGCAGGCGGCTCTTGTCGTAGTTCACCTCTTCAACGACACCGTTGAAGTCAGCAAACGGACCATCGATGACACGAACGGACTGACCCGGCTCGAACATGGTTTTGGGTCGCGGCTTGTCGGTGCCGTCTTTCACACGACGCAGAATGGCTTCCGCCTCGCGACTGGTAATCGCGGCGGGCTTCTCTTTGGTGCCGCCAATGAACCCCATGACACGCGGCGTTTCATTCACCAGGTGCCAAGTTTCATCCACCATTTCCATCTCGACTAACACGTAGCCCGGATAGAACTTGCGCTCACTCTTGCGGCGCTTACCGTCACGCATCTCAACCACTTCTTCCGTCGGCACCAGGATCTCGCCAAAGCGATCTTCCATGCCGTACATCTTCACACGCTCGATAAGCGAGCGCATGACATGCTTTTCGAAGCCGGAATAAGCGTGGACGACGTACCAACGTTTGGACATGAAAACTCCTAACCAATGACGCCGGACATCGCCCAGCCAAGAAGAGTATCGATCAACCACAGCATCAGACCCACCACCAGCACAGCCACTAGCACGATCGCCGTGGTTTGGATGGTTTCAGGACGGGTCGGCCATACAACGCGCTGAATCTCTTTCTTGGCGCTGATGGCAAGCTCAACCAAGTCACGGCCTTTGGTGGTTGTTAAGGCGATCAAACCCGCAAGCGCACACAACACCACCACACCTAAGACGCGGTAGAGCAGGCCAACATCGGTGAAATAGGTATTACCAACGACTGCAACGACAAGCAGCGCCACAACCGCCGCCCACTTGAGCCCGTCATGGCGCGTCTGTTGCACCTCTTCGCCATGTTTTACGGAACTAGGCTTCATAAAAACGAGACTCCCAAGGGTGCAGCGAGCGACAAAGGAATTCTAGAAAAAGACATACCAACCTGGGGAAGGTTGGCAGGCCAGGAGGGAATCGAACCCCCAACCTGCGGTTTTGGAGACCGCTGCTCTGCCAATTGAGCTACTGGCCTGTATCGTCACGTGCGCAAGCAAACGCCTACGCAACAGCGGGCGCCATGATAGCGGAGAAACCCCCACCTGACAACCCTTACTTTTACCCTCCACCCAATGGGAGAGCAAAGACAAAAAAAGCGAGCTTCGCTCGCTTTTTTTGCAATATGGAGCTCATGGACGGAATTGAACCGTCGACCTCACCCTTACCAAGGGTGTGCTCTACCCCTGAGCTACATGAGCCAAACACATCAAACTGGAGCGGGCGGCGGGAATCGAACCCGCACCATCAGCTTGGAAGGCTGAGGTTCTACCATTGAACTACGCCCGCCGAACTTGCCTGTAGAATGACAATCCGTTGCACGAGAAACAGTAGCTAATGCCCGCTTACCGGCTTTTCATTCCCAAACGCTGACCAACTCAGCGCTCGATCAATCTGGTGGAGAGGGAAGGATTCGAACCTTCGAAGCTTTCGCGGCAGATTTACAGTCTGCTCCCTTTGGCCACTCGGGAACCTCTCCAGCTGTGGCGGCACATTATGCCAGCCTCCAAAACGGTGTCAAGCCTGCAAACCCTTTATTTATCAAAGCTTGCTGGAAGCAGCACTTTCAAAGCACGGCATCCGCTCTGGAACGCGCTGCATTCTGTCAAAGCAGCATGGAGAATGCAAGGCCTGCACGAATTTTTTCTAATGATACCGGCTCTGGCACTCGCGGCGCGCCCGACATCTTTCCAGCACGTTCGGCAAACGTGAGCGGATAGCAGGCCTCCAACCCACCATAGACCATGTCGGGCCACACCGCGTGAGGCACTTGCACGCCACGGGATACCACACGGGCATCGCCGCCGGTCAGCAGCACCGGTAGCGTCACCCCCTGCTGATCGCATACTTCACTGTAAATGCGGTTGATGGCGCTAACGGCGGCCATGTAAATACCATGGTTCACCGCATCCACCGTGCGTCTCCCCGGCTCTAATAACGCATCGGCTTCGCTTTCCGGATCGATGGCGACATTGCGTGTTCCCAACTTCAGGCTCTCTTTCATCAGCCGCAGCCCTGGGATGATAAAACCACCTAGATGCATACCGCCCGGTAATACGAAGTCGATGGTAATGGCACTCCCGCAATCCACCGCGCAGCACCCCCCCGCCAGCTGGTAGCCTGCCAGCGCCCCCATCCAGCGGTCGACGCCGAGTCGCCCCGGCTCTTCATATCCGTTGACGACACCGAGCGCCTCTGACGTCGAGCGAGCCACGTACACATGGCGCACCTGGCGCCGCAGCAGCGCGACGGTCTCTTCAAGCACGGCCGTCCTGGCCACGCTGGAGATACGTACCGCTTCCACGACGTCCAAATCGGGAATGTCTGCCCCGGGACGCCACTCCTCTCGCGTCCACACGGCGCCTCGCGAACGGATCTCGCTGCTCTCGGCATCCTTGAGCCGCCACTTCGACAGCGTGTTGCCGATATCCAAATCCAAAATCATAGGCGCCTACGTACGCTAATCTCACCGCCGACCAGGCGTCGCGAGTAACCATTTTCAGTAACCCATAGGTTACCACTTTCATCGACATCCCCGGCGACGGCATCGCTGGTACGCTCGCCTTGAATCACACGGATGGGCAGGCCTGCGTAGGCATGCCGCTGATTCCAGGCATTCAACCAGGGAGCAAACCCGCGGGTTTCGATCCCCGCCAGCATGTTCAAAAGCCCTGCTACCATGTCTGCCGCTAGCTGATTACGCGAAATGCCCGGCTGCGCATCGAACAGCGCCGCCACCGGCTGGTCGATCGTGGCGCGCAAGCTATCTGGCAATGACAGATTCATGCCCATGCCGATGACCACTTCGCAGGGGCCAGCCGCGTCGCCGGTCACCTCGATCAAAATACCGGCCAGCTTGCCGAGTTCACCACCCTGCTCGGCCAGCAGCACATCGTTGGGCCACTTCAACTTGGGCGACACACCATAACGTTCGAGCACTTGGGAGACCACCACACCGACGGCCAGACTAAGCCCCTCCAGCGCATTGACGCCAGACTCGAAGCGCCAACCCATCGACACCATTAGGCTCTGCCCCCAGGGAGTCGACCACACTCGCCCCCGGCGACCACGCCCAGCCGTTTGCAGCTCGACGAAGCAGACCTCGCCATGCCCCGCCCCTTGCGAAAAGCGTTCGCGCAGATATTCGTTACTGGACGGCAGCTGATCTTCGACGAATAGCCGTGTCAGCAAATGGCGGGCATCGGCGGGCAGCCGTTCGACGATCTTGGCGCCCTCCAGCGGTTCTAACGGGTAGGCGAGCCGGTAGCCGCGCCCTTTGACGGCCACCAGCTCGACACCCAGCACCTCTAATTTTTTTAGTTGTTTCCACACGGCGGCTCGGGAAACGCCCAGCGCTTCGCCTAATTGTTCACCGGAATGAACCTCGCCATCGCTTAACAAACGCATCAGGTTACCGATGGTCATGTGCTTGCCCCAACTGGGAAAACGCCTATCTTAACGGAAGCGTCACAACAGCGAAAACTGCCGCGTTTAGGTTATTGACTTGCTGCTTTGTTTAAGACAGCGCTGGTAGTAGACCATCCCCAGACCCTATAATGCCGCCCTATTTTTCCAGCAGGATCGCGTCGTGATCGAGAATCTTCGCAACATTGCCATCATCGCCCACGTAGACCACGGTAAAACTACCTTGGTAGACAAACTGTTAAGCCAGTCCGGAACGCTCGACCGCAAGGCCGAAGGCCAAGAGCGCATCATGGACTCGAATGACCAGGAAAAGGAGCGCGGTATTACCATCCTGGCCAAAAACACCGCTATTCAGTGGCAGGATGGTAATGGCAAGGGTTACCACATCAACATCGTCGACACGCCTGGGCACGCCGACTTCGGTGGTGAAGTCGAGCGCGTCATGTCCATGGTGGACTCGGTACTGCTACTGGTCGACGCCGTTGACGGCCCGATGCCGCAGACCCGCTTCGTGACCCAAAAAGCGTTCTCCCAGGGCCTGAAGCCGATCGTCGTCGTCAACAAGATCGACCGTCCTGGCGCGCGCCCCGACTGGGTCATCGATCAAATTTTCGATCTATTCGACAACCTCGGCGCCACCGACGAGCAGCTCGACTTCCCGATCATCTACTGCTCGGCGTTGAACGGTATTGCCGGCATGGATCCGGAAGAGCTGGCCGACAACATGGACCCGATGTTCCAAGCCATCGTGGACATCGTCGAGCCGCCGAAGGTCGAAGTCGACGGCCCCTTCCAGATGCAGATCTCAGCGCTGGACTACAACAGCTACGTCGGCGTCATCGGCCTGGGCCGCATCACTCGCGGCAGCGTCAAGCCGAACCAGCAAATCAGCGTGATCACTAAAGAAGGCAAGACCCGTAAGGGTAAGGTCGGCCAGGTGATGACCCATATGGGCCTCGAGCGAGTGCAGACCGATGAAGCCACCGCTGGCGATATCGTCTGCATCACCGGCATCGAAGATCTAGCGATCTCCGACACGCTGTGCGACGTGAATAATGTCGAAGCGCTGCCGCCGCTGACCGTCGATGAGCCGACCGTCTCCATGACGTTCCAGGTCAACGACTCGCCGTTTGCCGGTAAAGACGGCAAGTTCGTTACCAGCCGCAATATCAAGGATCGTCTGGATCAAGAACTGATCCACAACGTGGCGCTGCGCGTCGAGCAGGGCGAAACCCCCGAGAAGTTCAAAGTCTCTGGCCGTGGCGAGTTGCACCTGTCGGTATTGATCGAAACCATGCGCCGTGAAGGCTTCGAGCTGGCCGTTGGCCGTCCGGAGGTCATCATCAAAGAGATCGACGGCGTCAAGCAGGAGCCCTACGAAGAAGTCATCATCGACTGTGAAGAGCAGCACCAAGGCTCGATCATGGAAGAGCTCGGCTACCGCAAGGGCGAAATGACCAACATGAACCCGGACGGTAAAGGCCGTGTTCGTCTGGACTTCATCATACCCGCCCGTGGTTTGATCGGTTTCCGCGGCCAGTTCCTGACCCTGACGTCTGGTACCGGCATTCTAACCAGCCGCTTTGACCACTACGGCCCGCTAAAGCCCGACGCCGCCATCGAGCGTCGTAATGGCGTCATGGTCTCCATGGTCGACGGCAAAGCGCTGGCCTACGCGCTTTACACGCTGCAAGAGCGTGGCAAGCTGATCGTCGACCACGGCACCGAGGTGTACGAAGGTATGCTGATCGGTATCCATAGCCGTGCCAACGACCTAGTGGTCAACCCCACCAAAGGTAAGAAGCTGGATAACATGCGCGCCTCGGGCAACGACGAGAACATCGTACTGACCCCGCCAGTGAAGTTCACTCTGGAGCAAGCCATCGAATTCCTCGATTCCGATGAACTGGTCGAAGTAACGCCGAGCTTTATCCGCCTACGTAAGAAACTGCTCAAAGAGAACGAGCGCAAGCGCTCCAGCAAAAAGTAAGCTGACCGCTGCCGACACAAAGCCCGCCGCCGCGCGGGCTTTTTTATGTAAGTTCTCAGCGTAGCAACCTTTTTCGTACGACAGCCCCTCTGGCCGCGCGTTTTGGTTCATCGCCAAGCGTGCTCGTTAACGCACCCTAAACGCTAGTACGCTGGAAAGCGCTGACGTTCTATCGCAAAGTAGCGCTATTCTCAGCACGCCCTCGGGGTGCTGACATGCCATAATTCATACAAGTGTTTGGATACTTACCCCCATCCTGGCACCCCTATACGGACACTCCTTCACATGAGCGGTCATAACGTCTGGACACACAAAGGCACGTTTTTATTGGCGGCGGTGGGCTCTGCCGTCGGCCTCGGCAACCTCTGGCGCTTTCCCTACCTCACCGGTGAAAACGGGGGCGGGGCGTTCATCCTTATTTACGCGCTGACCATTTTTGCCGTGGGCATTCCTATCCTCATCGCCGAGACCATGCTGGGGCGCACCAGCCGTCAAAGCCCTATCATGGGTATGCGGCATTTGACTAAAACGCATCGCACATCACGGGCGTGGGAGTCGATAGGCTGGCTGGGCGCCGCCTCCGCTTTTTTGATTTTGAGCTTTTACTCGGTGATCGCGGGCTGGGCGCTGCACTACACCTGGCTGATGCTCACCGGTTCGCTGGTTGGCGCAGACGCGCAAACCATCAGCGAGGGCTTCAATGCGCTGCTCGCCTCGCCCGGATTAATGACGCTGTACCACACGCTGTTCATCGTGGGCTCCGCGCTGATCGTCGGTATGGGTATTCATAAAGGCATAGAGTCGGGCCTGCGCATCATGATGCCTGCGCTGTTCGTCATTCTGATCGTGGTGCTGATTTACGGCATCATCAATGGCGATGTAGGCGCGGCAGCGAGCTTCCTGTTCACCTTCAACATTGGCGATCTCAGCCTGGAAGGCTGGCTGCAGGCCATGGGTCAATCGTTCTTTACCCTAAGCCTCGGTATGGGCGCGATCATGGCTTACGGCGCTTATATGTCCAGCGACGCGTCGCTCACACGGACGGCCATTGCCGTCGCGTTCGTCGATACCGCCGTTGCCATGGTCGCGGGCCTGGCCATTTTCTCGCTGGTGTTCGGCGCGGGCCTGGAAACCGGCCAGGGCCCCGGGCTGATGTTCGTGACGCTGCCGCTGGCCTTTGCCGAGATGCCGTTTGGTGCCTTGGTCGGTGGTGTGTTCTTCATTCTGGTATTGGGGGCCGCCATTAGCTCCTCCATTTCGCTGATCGAGCCGGTCGCGGCGTTTCTGGTCGAGCGCTTCGACATGACGCGTCCCCAGGCGGTCACCATCATGGTCGTTGCGGCTTGGGCCATGGGGCTACTCACGGTGGTCAGCTTCAACGTCTGGGCAGAAGGCACGATTTTCCATACGCTGTTTGGACGCAGCGCCTTCGATGTCATCGAGCTGCTGACCAATATCTTCATGCCGCTGGGTGGCCTGTTGATCGCCCTGTTTGCCGGCTGGGCGCTGACCCAGAGCGAAGTCATGAAAGAGCTCGGCACCAATGCCACCTGGTTCGCTTTCTGGCGCTTTTTAGTGCGTTTCGTCGGGCCGGCGGCAGTATCGTTCGTCTTTTTACGTACGATACCCCACATTGAGGGGTATCTGATTCCAACGCTCGGCGCACTGCTCATCGTGGCGGCTTTTGCGCTTGCCCAGCGTCTGCGCCACTCTAAACCTTGATAACAATATCCCTGCTGCAGGCGGTGACGAGGCCGCCTGCCTTACGAGGACACCATGCAACCGCTTATCGAAGTACAACACGTCAATAAAGCGTTCGGTGGGCTACATGTCATCAACGACTGTTCGATCCAAGTCGAGAAAGGGTCGATCACCGGCATGATCGGCCCTAACGGAGCCGGTAAATCGACGCTCTTCAACCTGATCGCCGGGGCGCTGACGCCGGACAGCGGGCAGATCCTGCTCGATGGCGAAGACATCACCACCTTGAGCGCCGACCAGCGTTTCCACAAAGGACTGCTACGCACCTTTCAAATTGCCCACGAGTTCAGCCAGATGAGCGCGCTGGAAAATTTGATGATGGTGCCCCCCCGACAGGCCGGTGAAAATCTGTTCAATACTTGGTTCAAGCCATCGCTGGTGCGCGAGCAAGAGGCCGAGGTGCGCCGCCGCGCGCTGGAGGTCATCGACTTCGTCGGCCTGCACCATGTGCGCAACGAACTTGCGGGCAATCTCTCCGGCGGACAGAAGAAGCTTCTGGAGCTTGGCCGCACCATGATGACCGATGCCAAGGTCGTTCTGCTCGATGAAATCGCCGCCGGGGTGAACCGCACCCTGCTCGGCGATTTGATGGGCAACATCGAGCGGCTCAACCGCGAGATGGGCTACACCTTCCTGGTCATCGAGCACGACATGGACATGATTTCGCGGCTCTGCGATCCGGTCATCGTACTGGCCCAGGGCAGCGTCATGGTGGAAGGACACATCGAAGCGATACAGAACGACCCGGCAGTCATCGAGGCCTACTTCGGCTCGGATGCCGCCTAACCCCGGCAATACGCTTCACACCGTCACGACCAACAGCCCACCCACGGCTACAACAACATGATCGCGTCTGGAGACCCCAGCGCGACGCTTGCTGAGACGCGTTTATGTCATCGACACAGGCATCACCCCAGCCACTGCTTGAAGCACGCGACGTGCACGGTGGTTATGGCAGTATGAACATTTTAAACGGGGTCGATATGACCCTGTATGCCGACGAGGTCGGCGTCATCGTCGGCCCCAACGGCGCGGGAAAATCCACCATGCTCAAAGCCGTATTTGGGCTTCTGAACGTCAACCAGGGCGAAATCCTGCTCAACGGCCAACCCATCCACAATTTACCGCCCAACCAACTCGTGGAGCGAGGCATGGGCTTCGTCCCCCAGGAGAAAAACGTCTTCCCCAGCCTCTCGGTGAAAGAGAACCTGGAGATGGGCGCCTACCTGAAGCCGCAGAACGTCAAGCGCATGCTGGAACAGGTGTACGACTTCTTCCCGCCGCTGGTCGAGAAGCGCCACCAGCCGGCGGGCGAGCTCTCCGGCGGCCAGCGCCAGATGGTGGCCATGGGTCGTGCACTGATGGCAGAGCCCAGCCTGCTGCTGCTAGACGAGCCCACGGCCGGATTATCGCCACTCTATATGAATGAGATCTTTGATCGCGTGAAGAAGATCAACGCCGCAGGTGTGGGCATCTTGATGGTCGAGCAGAACGCCAAGCAGGCCTTGGCGATTGCCGATAAAGGCTTTGTCCTGGCAGCAGGCCAGAACCGCTTTACGGATACCGGGGCGGCTCTGCTGGCCGACCCCGATGTCGCCAAAAGCTTTTTGGGCGGCTAGCCCGGGGGAGAAACGCGTGAACGAACTGGCTTTTTTCATTAATAATGTGGTGATTGCGGGCAGCGTCACCGGCTCGATTTATGCCATTGGCGCGATTGGCGTGACGCTGATTTTCAGCATCATGCGTTTTGCCCACTTTGCCCATGCCGACATGATGACCTTCGGTGCCTTCATGGTGCTGCTGCTCACCACGGCGTTTCCTGCCGTCGGGGCCAGCATTGGCGTTCCCACGGCGCTGATCATGCTGCCGCTGGCGATGCTGCTCACCGCCCTGCTCGCCGTCGGTATCGATAAGGCCTTCTATAAGCCGCTGCGCGCCCATGGCGTAAAGCCCATCGTCATGGTGATTGGCTCATTGGGGGTCACGCTGATGCTGCAGGGCTTGATTCGTTTGTTCTCGGGCACCGGCGGGCAGAGTCTGTATGTCGATGACCGCAAAGAGATCTTTCGTCTAGCGCTACCGTTCGAAGGCGCGCGGGCACCGATCGTGATCACCGAACCGCAGATCTATCTGTTCGTGATCACCATCGTTGCGGTGATGGCGCTCCACCTGTTCCTCAACCGTTCACGGTTAGGCAAAGCCATGCGCGCCATGTCGGATAATCCGGAGCTGGCCCAGGCATCGGGCATTAATACCAATACCATCGTGGCGGTCACCTGGGTGATTGCGGGCGGCCTCGCAGCGATTGCGGGCACGCTGCTCTCGTTGGACGTGACCTTCAAACCGGACCTGAGCTTCTTCCTGCTGCTGCCGATCTTTGCGGCGGCCATCGTCGGCGGAGTGGGCCATCCTTACGGCGCGATTGCCGGTGGGTTCGTGGTGGGCTTTGCCGAAACCTTGGCCGTCTTCAACTGGAACGTGTTGATACGCCCTTTCCAAGACAGTTTTCCCGAGTGGCTGGCGCTGCCGTCGAATCTTGCCTTCGTGGGTACTGAATACAAAATCGTGGTGCCGTTCTTCATTCTGGTGGCCATCCTGGTGTGGCGCCCGACCGGCCTGTTCAAAGGCAAGGTGATCTAATGAGCCATCCAACCAATACTCGCAATCCGGCCTACACGCCGAAAGACGCCACCCCGCAGCGCCGCTTCCCGCTGCGCGAGCTGGTGCTGTTTGGTGCGCTGCTCCTCGCCGTTTTGGCGGTGTATGCCCTGATGGGTGCGGCCTACAGCACCCGCATGCTGGTCGAAGCCGCCTGTTACGCCATTCTCGCTTTGGGCCTGACGATTCAGTGGGGCTACGCCGGGCAGTTCAATGCCGGGGTTATGGGCTTCGTCGCCCTCGGCGGCTTCTGCGCCATGCTGTTTAGCGTACCGGTCAACGACGCCTTTTGGGGTACCGAGCTGCCGGGCGAGCTAGGCCAAGTGCTGCTCTATGGCCTTGCGGCCACGGTCGTGGTCATCGGTGCCACCAAACTCGACCGCTTGGGTGTACCCAAAACGCTGCGCACCGTGATCGCCGTAGTGCTGGCGGTGGTACTCTACCTCGTCGTGATCAGTCTGTTGCGCGATGTCACCAGCCAAATTCAGTCCCAGGCGGGCTTTGTGGGCGGATTTGGCCTGCCGCCTTGGGTGGGCTGGATCGTCGGCGGCGCGCTGGCCGGTGGCGTGGGCTACTTCATCGGCCATGTGTGTCTTGGGCTGCGCAGCGACTACTTGGCGATTGCCACCCTGGGTATTGCCGAGATCATCAAGGCGTTTTTGAAAAACTCCGACTGGCTGACCCGCGGCACGGCCACGGTCTCGCCGCTGCCTTGGCCCACGCCTGGCCCTGCCGAACTCGGCTTTACCCTCTCCCGCGCCATCTATCTATCGGTGACGGCGGTGGTCATTGCGGTGATCTTCTTCCTGCTGCACCGTGCTTATCACGCCCCTTGGGGGCGAATGATTCGCGCGATCCGCGACAACGAACTCTCATCGGCGGCCATGGGTAAGGACATCAACAAGCGTCGCCTGGAGATTTTCGTGCTGGGCTGCATTTTGATGGGCCTGGGGGGCGGCATGTTGGGCACGTTCAACAGCCTGTTCGATCCGCAGGGCTACCTACCGCTGAACCACACCTTTCTGGTGCTGGTGATGGTCATCCTGGGCGGCCCCGGCAATAACCTGGGCACCATTTTTGGTGCGGTGGCCGTCTACATCATCTGGATCATGTCCGAGCCGCTGGCGCTGTTTTTGATGGAGCTGTTCGTCGCACTCGGAGAGAACGCCTTTGGCTGGGAGGCACCCAGCAATATGGACAGTCGAGCGCTTCAAGCGCGCGTCCTGGTGATCGGCATGCTGATCACCCTGGTACTGCGCTTTGCCCCCAAAGGGCTGCTGCCTGAAAAGATCAAAAGCCACGGCTAATGACACAGGCATCGCCCAACGAAAAGCGCCCCGCTCAATGAGCGGGGCGCTGTGTTATGTAGCGATGGTAACGGCTTACAGGTCCACTTGCCCTTTGCTGGTAAAGGTGCCGTTTTCTACAGCCATCTCGACGACCACGCCCGGTACATCACCGTTGTCATCGAACTCGTGGGAGCCGGAGGCGCCTTCGTAGTTGATGTCCGTACCCGCAGCGATCAGCTCGACGGCTTTCTCCCACTCACCGGGCAGGATCACTTCACCGGGCGCACTCGATACGCTGCGCAGTGCTTCCGAGAGCCCTTCACGGTCTGCGCTGCCGTTCTGCTCGATGGCTAGCGCAATCAGGAAGGCCGCATCGTATGCCTGAGCCGCAAACACGGCGCTGGGATCGATATCCGCCTCAGTCGCTGCGTTGTTAAATATTTCGGTGCCGGGTAGCTCTGGGCTGCCGGGGCGAGTGGCAATCATGCCATCCAATACGTCGGCACCGATCGCTTCGACTAGGCTGTCGCCCACCATCCCGTCAGCGCCCACGTACTGGGTGAACATGCCACTCTCATAGGCTTGACGCAGTACCGTTTGGCCAGACGTGTCAGCGTAGGCCAAGACGACCAGGGTATCGGCACCGCTGGCGGAGAGTGAGCCCAGCTCGGAGCGGTAATCGGCCCGGTTATCTTCGTGGGCGAGGTTCTCGGCCACTTCGCCGCCACCGGCGGTAAACGCGGCGCTAAAGGCGTCCGACAGACCACGTCCATAGTCGTTGTTGACGAAGGTAACGGCCACATAGTCGATGCCTTTATCCAGCAGCAGCTTGGCCAGCATTTCCCCCTGGAAGGCGTCCGACGGCACGGTACGGAAGACCAGATCGTTGTCGTCCAGCTCCGATACCGCAGGCGCGGTCGATGCTGGCGACACCATCAGCACACCGCCAGGGATCGCGGCGTTGTTGGCGGCGGCAATCGTGGCACCGGTGCATAACGCCCCAACGATGGCCGTGACGTTCTCGGAGTTCACCATGCGGTCGGCGGCGTTGGAGGCGGCCGACGCATCGGAACAGGTGGTATCGCCCGAAGGCATGGCCAGGGTTTGCCCCCCCAAGATACCGCCCTGCGCGTTGACCTGTTCGACCGCCAGCTGAGCCCCAGCAAAGATCGGCGGTGTCAGACTCTCGATCCCCCCCGTAAAGCCGCCCAAGAAGCCAACTTTGACCTCCGCTTGGGCCATCCCGGTTAAAGCAAGTGATGAGGCCGCTACGGCAATGGCTAGTGCGCGCTTATTGATCATATTATTTGTCGCTCCCAGTAGATTGAGTGCCCTGACCGTCCAGCGCAGGGCTACCCATAATCTGGAACCGTCCCGTCAAAAACACAAGCAACGGTTTCTAACGCTCGTGGTTTTTCGGCTCTGATGCCTCTAAATGCTCAGCCAGTCGCTTCTGTCGGCGCTTGTTGCGGTACATGCGCACCAGTGCAATGAGCAGCGCACACGCCACCATGACGGCCAGTACCGCGCCCTGCCAGGGGCGGGCACCGTCACCGAGCACGGTTTCGAGAGTAATGATCAGCGCGAGGCCTAGCGCCTGACTGCCTATGGCCAGAGCGCGCAGGGTGTCAAAAGAGGATTGCGGCATCGACATCTCCATCGTGAGTAGCGTGCATGGTATGGTGCCCTAGTGTACCTGCTTACCGGAATGACGATGAATGCCATAGCCCTCGGCCCCCTGCTGATTTCGACGCCACGGCTTTACGCGCTGGCCTGCGCGCTGCTGCTGCTGCTGAGCAGCCGCTACCTGCTGGGGCTATCCGCCAGACCCCATGGCCGCTGGTTCAACGGCTTGTTGCTCGCCTGGCTCGTCGGCGCGCGGGTGACGTTCGTCGTCCTCCATTGGGAGAGCTACGCTGCGTCCCCGCTGGACGCGCTGAAAGTATGGCAGCCGGGCTATCACGCCCTCGGCGGCCTGCTTGCTGGCTTGCTTTGGACCGTCTGGGCACTGCGCGCGCGGCTATTGGCGATGATCGGCGGCCTGGCCATGACGGTAGGCGCCGCCAGCCTTTGGCTGGTGCTGGTCACGCTATCACCGCTGGGTCAATCATTTGCCGTCACGTCGCTACCCGATGTCACGCTAGACGATCTCGACGGCAACGCGGTGTCGCTGCCGTCGCTGACCCATCAAGGCGAACGCATCATCGTCAATCTGTGGGCCACCTGGTGCCCGCCCTGCCTGCGCGAGATGCCGCTGCTGGAAGAGGCGGACCAGCGCGAAGGCGTCACCGTCATCGTGGCGAATCAGGGCGAGGACTTGCTGCCCATCGCCCGCTATTTGGACGAGCAATCGCTCAGCTTCCGTTACCCGCTGCGCGACCCCGAGCAGACGCTGATGGCGCGCTTCCAAGCGCCGGGGCTTCCGACGACGGTGCTCTTCGATACGACGGGCAGAACCCTCGACGTGCACGTCGGTGAACTGACCCGCGCGCAGTTGGAGCGCTGGTTGAGCGATTGACCACGATAGACCTTAATCCCCCCGCTGCTTTGCGTTAGAATCCCCCGCCCTGTTAGCCGCCGGTCACCTGCCCCGGCGGCGTACGACCCGATTTTGACGACTTCCTCGAGGCATCATGAGCGATTTTTCTCCCGGCCAGCGCTGGATTAGCGACGGCGAAGCCGAGCTTGGACTCGGCACCGTGCTTAACTGCGACGCCCGTAGCGTTACCATTTTGTTCAGTGCCAGCCAGGAAACCCGCACCTACAACACTCGCCAGGCGCCGCTCACCCGCGTGATGTTCGGCAGCGGCGACCGCGTTCTCTCTGCCGATGGCTGGCAGATGATCGTCGATGACAGCAAAGAGAGTCGCGGCCTGATCACCTACATCGGTGAAGACAGCGACGGCACTCTGCGCGAGCTGCCCGAGGCCAAGCTGGCCGATACCATGCAGTTCGATCAGGCCCGCGACCGCTTGCTCACCGGTCAAGTCGACCGCAACGACTGGTTTGATCTTCGCTTTCGCACTCTTCACCACTTCCAGCGCATCGAGCAGCACGGGGCCCTCGGTTTTGCCGGGCCGCGCATCGACCTCATACCCCATCAGCTCTATATTGCCGACGAAGTCGCCGGACGCCATGCGCCGCGGGTTCTGTTGGCCGACGAAGTGGGCCTGGGCAAAACCATCGAAGCCGGCCTGATTCTGCACCGCCTGCTGCTGGCTGGCCGGGTAGAGCGCGCGCTGATTTTGGTGCCCGACAGCCTGACCCACCAGTGGTTGGTCGAACTGCTGCGCCGCTTCTCGCTGAACGTCACTCTGCTGGACGAGCACCAGAGCCAGGCCCACGGCAGCGTCAACCCGTTCGAGAGCGCCCAGCTCGTGCTGGCCAGCCAAGGCTGGCTGTTCGCCAACATTCATCGCCAGGACCAAGCCCTGGCCAGCCGCTTCGACCTGCTGATCGTCGATGAGGCCCACCACCTGGATTGGAGCCCGGAGAAGAGCGGCCCCGGCTACCAGTGCGTGGAACAGCTCGCCGCCGAGATTCCCGGCCTGCTGCTGCTTACCGCCACGCCGGAGCAGATGGGTCTGGAAAGCCACTTCGCCCGCCTGCGGCTACTAGACGCCGAGCGCTACCACGACATCGAGCGCTTCAAAGAGGAGGAGCAGCACTACGTCGCGGTGGCAGGCGCCATCGATGCCCTGGAGGAGCTGCCGCACACCGCGAGCGCCCGCGAACGCGTCGCCGCCGTGGCCGACGACCGCGACAGCCAGGCGCTGCTCGCCACGCTGTGCCACCCAGAGGCCAGCCCGGAGCAGCAGGACGCCGCACGCGCCCAGCTGCGCGATGCACTGCTCGACCGCCACGGCACCGGCCGCGTGATGTTCCGCAACAGCCGCCGTCACGTAGGTGGCTTCCCCGAGCGACGCCTGCATTTAGCTCCGCTCGAACTGCCGTCGGCCTACCGCCGCGTGCTGCGCCGCCTGGAGCGCGACGACGACTATTTGGACGAGCTGCTGATCGAAACCGGCATGGACCATCCGGACGTACTGATCTACCCGGACGCCATGTACCGCGAGCTCAGCAACGACCCGCTGAACACCGAGGCCTGGTGGCACATCGACCCTCGCGTCAACTGGCTGCTCGAAAAACTCAGCGACGACAGCGAGACGGGCTTCGCCAACGACAAAGTACTGGTCATTGCCCACCACCGGGAAACCGCAGAAGGGCTCGCGGAGGGCCTGCGGGTCTTGGGCGGCTACCATGCGCCGGTCTTCCACGAAGGCCTGTCGCTGGTCGAGCGCGACCGGGCCGCCGCCGCGTTTGCCGATGAAGAGGATGGCTGCCAGGTGTTGGTGTGTTCCGAGATCGGCTCCGAGGGGCGCAACTTCCAGTTCTGCCGCCACTTGGTCATGTTCGACATGCCGCAGCACCCCGACCAGCTAGAGCAGCGTATTGGCCGCCTTGACCGGATCGGCCAGCGCCACGCCATCGAACTGCACGTGCCTACGTTTACCGGCAGTCCCAGCGAGCGCCTGCTGCGCTGGTACCACGAAGGCATGGACGCGTTCAGCGCGCCCCATGGAGTGGGCAGCGACCTGTTCGATGCCTTTGGCGATGCTCTGGCCGATGCGCTGCTCGACGACGAGATGCTCGACGAGATCATCGACGAGACCCGAGAGATGTTCATCGCCAAGCTCGCCGAACGGGATGCAGGCCGCAACCGCCTGCTGGAACTCAACGCCTGCCGCCCCGGGCGAGCGCAGCAGGTGATCGATGCCGTGCGCGAGCTGGACGAGGATCCGGCGCTGCCTCGCTACGTGGAGCGTGCGCTGGATATCTTCGGGGTCGACAGCCAGGAGATCGGCAACGGTCTGCTGCACCTTCAGCCCAGCCAGCACATGCTGGATGGCCTGCCCGGGTTGGTCAAAGGCGAAGAGGGCTTCTCTGCCACTTACAGTCGCGCCCAGGCACTGGCGCGGGATGACGTACAGCGACTCTCCTGGGAGCATCCGCTGGTGCGCGAAATGATCGGCCGGGTTCTCGATGGCACCATGGGCAATACCGCGCTGGCGCTGCTACGCCACCCAGCGATTCCCAGCGGGCGTTTGATGGCCGAACTGGTGTTTCGCACCCACTGCCCGGCCCCCAAATCGCTGCACCTGAACCGCTTCTTGCCGCCCACCGCCGTACGCGTACTGCTGGATGAGTCAGGCGCCAATTTGACCAGCAAAATCTCGTTCACCGGGTTGGGCAAAAACCTGCAGAAGGTGAACAAGTCGCTGGCGCGGGATTTGATCAAGAGCCGCCATGATCAGCTTCGCGAGCTGCTCACCCAAGGAGAAGGCGAAGCCGAGCGTGAACTGCCGAGTATCGTAGAGGCCGCAGAAATCCGCATGCGCGCCCAGCTCGACGCCGAGCTGGCCCGCCTGACGGCGCTGGCGGAGCACAATCCGGCGGTGCGTAGTGAAGAGCTGGAAGCGCTGCAGCAGGAGCGTCAGGCGCTGAGCAGCGCTATCGAAAACACTCGCCTACGACTCGACTCGGTGCGGGTGATCATCACCGTCGACCCCAACGCGAACTAAGGCTCACGACGGGCGGCTATAGGATGGCCGCCAGTGCTTGGTCGAGCGTCGGGTACTGAAACTCGAAGCCCGCTTCGCGTAGCCGCTCGGGACGCATGTCTGCCCCGGTCAACAGCAGCCGCGACATCTCCCCAAAGCCCGCTTTCAGCACGAACGCGGGCACCGGAAACATGGCCGGACGATGCAGCTGCTTGGCCAGCGTTTGGGTGAATTCGGCGTTGGTCACCGGATGCGGTGCGCTGCCGTTGAACGCACCAGAGAGGGCTGGCTGGGTGATCAAATAGATGATCGCGGCCACCAGGTCATCTCGATGAATCCAGGGCATGAACTGCTGACCATCACCAAACCGCCCGCCTAGGCCGAGTTTGAACGGCGGCAGCATTTTTTGCAGCGTCCCGCCCCCCGCTTCGAGCACCAGCCCAATACGCAGAATCGCCAGCCGGATGCCCATCGTCTCCACGGGCTTGGCCGCCGCTTCCCACTGAGCGCACAGCCGATGCGCGAACTCGTCGTGGGGCGTGGTGGTCTCGTCCACCACCTTGTCCCCCTGATCGCCGTAATAGCCCATCGCCGAACCGCTCACCATGACGCTCGGTAAAGGTTGGCCGTTGGCCGTCAGCTGCTCGCAGAGGGCAATGAGCTGCTGGGTACTCTCGACCCGTGAGCGGATGAGTCGCTCTTTCTGTTCGGTGTTCCAGCGTTTTGCCGCAATGGGCTCCCCCGCCAAATTCACCAGCGCGTCTGGCGGTGTGTCCACGAAGGCTTGCGCGCTATCGCGGATATCGCAGGTCTTGGGCAGTTTACCGCGCACGTTGTGGGGCGTTCGGGACACCACCTGCACCTCGTGCCCTTGGTCGATCAGCACTTGGCTGAGTCGCTGGCCCACGAAACCGCTGCCCCCGGTGATTAATACCCGCATGGTGTCACTCCTTTGCCGTTAAACGTGGTGTGCAGGAGAGTGTTGCCTGCCACCGCCGGATGAGCGGTCTCGGTGGGCGAGGTTCGGTCACTCATACACATTGCAACTTATTTAATTGTACGATATTTATACATAACTGCTACGATAAAATGGAACCCGCCTACTGATACCGCGAGGACGTATGGCCGCAACGGCAAACGAGAGCTATCCATCACCCTTTGCGCTTCGCGTGGCCATCGTGGGCGCCGGGCTGTCTGGGCTGGCCTGCGCCCATCGACTGGCGCAGCAGGGCACCCAGGTTCGGCTATTCGATAAGGCACGCGGTCCCGGCGGGCGAATGTCCAGTAAACAGCGCCCTGCCGCCATGCTCGACCTCGGCGCCCAAGCCTTTACCGTGCGTGATGAGCGTTTTGCGCGTCAGGTCGACGAGTGGCGACACGCCGGTTGTGTGGACATCTGGCCAACACATCGCTATCAGGCTAGTGCATCCGGCTGGCAAACACACGACGATGGGCAGATACGCTATTGTGGAGCGCCGCGCATGAGCGCCATTACTCGCTACCTGGCCGACGGGCTGAGCGCGTTCGCTGATGCCACGCTCTTGCTCGAAACGACCATCACGGCCTTAGAGCGCCAGCCCAAAGGCTGGCAGCTTCGCGATGCTCAAGACAACCGGTACGGTCTTTTCGATTGCGTGGTGATCAGCGCCCCGCCGCCCCAGGCGAAAGCGCTGCTGGCAGATTGGGAACCGATGCTGTCCGACGCCTGTGAAGAAAGACCGCAGCGGAGCTGCTGGGCGGCATGGGCCATATTTGACGAATCGCTTCCAAGACTTCCCGTCGGCGACCAGTGGCAGAGCCTGCATCTTGAGCATCCTGCTCTACGCTTGGTCTCTCGCAACCACACCAAACCAGGGCGAAAGCACCAGCCGGAAAGCCTGAGCCTGCTGGCCCAACTCGACTGGAGCGATGCACATATCGACGCGACACCAGCATCCGCGGCGCAGCAGCTATGGGAGGCATTCGTCATCACACTGCCCAGCGACACATCGCTCCCCTCTCCTATTGACGTAGGGGCGCACCGCTGGCGCTATGCCCAGCCTGCCTCGCCAGGCAGGCAGTCGTTCTTGTACAGTGAGAGCGGTTTAGCACTGTGCGGTGACAGCTTCCGCGGTAGCCGTGTCGAGGATGCTTGGCTCTCTGGAAACGAGCTGGGGGCGGCATTATTAGGCCGGTCGGTCTAATAATACTCCGACTAACAGCGCACCAAGATGGACACCGCAAAGGTTGTACCCAGTCGCCACAAATTGTACAAAGGTGCCTATAATAGCGTGATCCTATTCCATCGATTAGGTGTTATTCAACGAATCGCTATACGACATCGCTATACGGCTAGATGGCCCTGCGCCGAGCTGGCGCGGCAACATAGCTATCGCAATTATTGACAGACCCCTGCAGCGCTGGCTGCAGGCAACCAAGAGGCAATGGCGCCCATGAGCAACAAGGCGACCCACCCACCCGATACTCCCCTCTATCCGATCCGGGAAGTTTCCCGTTTGACGGGTGTGAACTCGGTCACTCTACGCGCCTGGGAGCGACGCTACGGTTTGATTCGTCCACAGCGCACGCCCAAGGGCCACAGGCTCTACGCCCAGGACGATATCAGCCGCATCGAGCGCATTCTTCAATGGCTAAACCGCGGCGTACCGGTCAGCCAAGTGGCGGACCTGCTCGACCAACCTGAAACGGTCGAGGCACCAACGCCGAATGCCGGTGACTGGGCCAGCCAACGCCAGCAGCTTCAGGCGGTCATCGAAGCGGTCGACTTGCCGAAGTTAGAAGCCCTGTATCACCAGAGCCTGGCGCTTTATCCGCTGAGCGTGGCGATCAACGAGCTTTGGCAGCCGGTCATTCTGACCCTAGAAGCCAAGTGGGCCGCCGAGCCCGACGACTTGGTACGCCGCACGTTCGAAGCGTTTTTCCGCAGCCAAGTAGGTATTCGCTTGCACTACGCCAACCAAGCGACACGGGGACCGCTGATCCTACTCAGCGCTATGCCTGACGACCCCGGTCCGCTTTGGGTGTTGATGTGCGCGCTCATGGCCAGCGAACAAGGCTACCGCGTGCAACTCTTCGATCACTCGCTGCCACTCGACGATTTGCCGCAAGCGGTATCTCGCCTACATTCATCGATGGTGCTGCTTTCCAGCGGTCAGCGGGAAAACGATCGCTATATTCGCGACGATTTACCCAAAGCCGCCGAAGCCCTCGGCGTGCCCCTCGGCGTTTGCGGCGAAGTGGCGCGGCTGCGCGAGAACGACCTCCGTGACGGCGCCGTTCACATGCTGGGGGACGACCTTCCCCAAGCGATTGCTCGTTTGCGCCCGCTGCTACGTGAATCCGGTATCCTGTAAACGCGGTGGCATCGGCTAACCTAAGGATTTTGCATGAACCTGCAGCTTGTTTGGTTTCGCAGCGATTTACGTATTCATGACAATTCCGCACTCGCCGCCGCTGCCGCCAAAGGGCCGGTCGTAGCGGTTTTTTTACGCAGCATCGAGCAGTGGCGTGACCACGGTCACGGTGCGAACAAGCTCGATTTTTGGGCGCGCGGCGTCAGTGCACTGAAGACGTCGCTCAACGGTCTGAACATCCCGCTTCTGCACCGCGATATCGAACGCTACGACGACGCCCCTCAAGCGCTGTTGGAGATTGCCCAGAAGTACGGCGTCGAGCGGCTACACTTCAATTACGAGTATCCGCTCAACGAGCAGCGCCGCGATCAGGCAGTACTGAAGGCCTTTCAACAGGCAGAGATAACTGCTCATGGTCACCATGACGCCGTTGCCTTTGCCCCAGGCAGTTTGCTGACCGGCAAAGGCGATTACTACGGCGTGTTTACACCCTTTGCGAAAGCGTGGCACAAACAGGTAACGGCGGATCAGCTTGCGCTGCGCGACACGCCAGAAGCCCAGTCGCCCCTCGAGATCCAAAGCGACTCGCTTCCGTCTCTGCCCGCGCTCGACGACGAGCCGCTGGATGGCCGCCAGTGGCCCGCAGGCGAAAACGCCGCTAGCGACAACTTGGAGCGCTTCTTGCGTTTTCGCGGGCGGCATTACAAGGATCAGCGCGATTTTCCCAAGGTGCGGGGAACCAGCGAGCTGTCACCCTATTTAGCCCTGGGGATGATCTCGTATCGCCAGTGCCTACAAGCCGTGATGAGCGAAAACGGCGGGAGCCTCGCCGACGGCGACGCGGGCTTGACGGCCTGGGTGAACGAGCTGGTGTGGCGGGAGTTTTATCAGCATGTGGCGGTCGGCTTCCCCCAGGTGTGCCGCTACCAGCCGTTTCAAGAACACACCAAGCAGCTCGACTGGCGCGATGACGACGACGGCTTTGCCGCTTGGTGCGAGGGCCGCACCGGCTACCCCATCGTGGACGCTGCCATGCACCAACTCGTGTCGACCGGCTGGATGCACAACCGTCTGCGCATGATCACGGCCATGTTCTTGAGCAAACACCTGCTGATCGACTGGCGACGTGGTGAGGCTTTTTTCATGCGCCACTTGGTGGATGGCGAGTTCTGCGCCAACAATGGCGGCTGGCAGTGGGCCGCTTCGACGGGAACCGATGCGGCACCCTATTTCCGCATTTTCAACCCCACCACCCAATCGACTCGCTTCGACCCCGACGGCGAGTTCATCGCCCAATGGCTGCCCGAGCTTGCATCGCTGCCAGCCAAAGCGCGACACGCCCCACCAAAAGACATGCTCGATCCCATCGATTACCCAGCGCCCATCGTCGATCACAAAGCGGCGCGCCAGCGGGCACTCGACGCCTTCAAAGCGCTCTCGAAGTAGCCGCCACATACGCCTCTTCATGGCGGCCATGTGCCGCTATGCTGCCTATCTACCTACCATTCTCTCATCATGACGCCCTGTCACTTGCAAGGAGTGTGCGATGACCGACGACCGCGCTTTGGCCAAGTTTTGTGCTTTCTTCAACAAACTAGACAACACCTGTACAGAAAAACTATACGAGGTATATACTGAGGAAGTTGTTTTCAACGATCCGCTACATCACATTGAGGGTCGCAAGGCGCTAGAGCGCTACTTCGCCACGATGTACGAAAACGTTGAGCGCTGCCGCTTCACGTTCCATACCCAGCAGATGCAGGGGTATCAAGCGTTCGTGACGTGGACCATGGAGTTCGTTCACCCTCGCTTGGCCCGGGGAAGGCCAGTGAGTGTGGAGGGTTGCAGTGCGCTGACGTTTACCGAGGACGGAAAAGTGTCGCGTCACCGCGACTATTTCGATGCTGGGGCCATGCTGTACGAGCACCTTCCCATCATGGGACGTGTCATACGCTGGTTAAAGCAGCGCCTGGGTTGAGTCGTGTGACCTCGTTGATACGCACGCAGGCTGCGTGCTAACAGGCCGCTACAGGAGAGCAGGATGAGCACATGGAATACGTCCCAACGTATCTGGCTGACCGGCGCGACCTCCGGCATTGGTGAAGCGCTGGCCAAACAGTTAATCGAACAGGGACACCGCGTGGTATTGAGCGCCCGCAACGAAGAGGCATTGCATGCGCTTTGCAATGGCCATGACAACGCTTATCCGTTGCCCCTGGACGTCAGCGACCATCAGGCCGTATTAGCCGCCGGTGAGCAGATTCGCGAATGGCTGGGCGCATTAGACGTTGCACTATTCAACGCGGGCACCTGCGAGTATCTCGACGCGCGACACTTTGATATGGCGCTCGTCGAACGTGTTTTCACTCCAAACCTGTTTGGCACGCTGTATGGCGTCGACGCCGCCCTTCCGCTGCTGCGTGCTGCTCGTCAGGAAGGCAAACCAGCACGCTTGGCCGCGACATCGAGCGCCTCGGCCTACTTGCCGCTGCCTCGCGCGGAGGCTTACGGCGCGTCGAAGGCCGCCGTGAGTTACTTTCTTGAATCTCTGCGTCTTGATCTGCACCAGGAAGGCATCGACGTCAGCTTGATCCACCCGGGCTTCGTGAAAACACCGCTCACCGACCGCAACGACTTTCCTATGCCCATGCAGGTCACGGCCGACGAAGCCGCCAAGGCGATCATTGCAGGGCTTGCCAAAGGTCGCCTGGATATCCATTTCCCACGGCGGTTTACCTATATCGTCAAATGTTTGGGCATTTTACCCCCCGCCCTGCGGCGATGGATTGGCCTGCGCATGACGCGGCAAACCAAGGAGTCACCATGAGCGTCACAGCGTCACAGCGCATTGCGGTTATTGGCAGCGGCATCAGCGGGATGGCCGCCGGATGGTACCTATCCTCACAGCATGAGGTGACGCTGTTCGAAGCCGATCGTCGACTAGGCGGCCATACGGCCACCATGGACGTCGAGGTCAATGGCGAGCCCTACGCCATCGATACCGGCTTCATCGTTTTCAATGACTGGACCTACCCCCATTTTCAACGCTTGTTAGCGACCCTCGGCGTGCCCAGCCAAGCCACCGAGATGAGTTTTTCGGTGCATGAGACGGACGTCGACTTCGAGTACAACGGCCATACGCTCACGTCGCTCTTCGCCCAGCGCCGCAATCTGCTCAATCCCTCGTTCTATCGTCTGCTACGCGATATTTTACGCTTTAACAAACAGGCCACCGCCGACCTAGAGAGCAAACGGCTACCGGCGGACATGACGCTGGGTGAGTACCTCGATAGACACGGCTACGGCGACGCGTTCCAGCGTCGTTACCTGCTGCCCATGGGGGCCGCCATCTGGTCGGCGAGCATTGGTGATCTACGCGCTTTCCCACTGACGTTTTTCGTTCGCTTTTTCCGCAACCATGGACTGCTATCGGTCAACCACCGCCCCCAATGGTATACCCTCGTGGGCGGCTCCAAGCGCTATATCCCTAGCTTGACCGCGCCCTATGCGTCGCGCATCCGTCTCAACACCCCGGTGACCCACATCACTCGCAGCGACACGGGTGTCGTGGTGACCACGGCCCAGGGCAGCGAACGCTTCGACCAGGTCGTACTGGCCTGTCACGCTGACCAAGCGCTCGCCATGCTAGGAGATGCCTCTGCCGCCGAGCGCGAGATCCTGGGAGCAATGCCTTACCAGGACAACGAGGTCGTGCTGCACACCGACACCTCGCTGCTGCCCCGCCGCCAGCGCGCCTGGGCAAGCTGGAACTACCGGTTGGATGGCCGCGGCGCCGACGAGCGAGTATCGGTCACTTACAACATGAACATCCTGCAGCGTTTAGCAGCAGACACCACGTTTTGCGTCACGCTGAACGATTCCGACAGTATCGATCCGACCAAGGTGCTTGGCCGCTACACCTATGCCCATCCCCAGTTCACGCTGGCAGGTCAGGCCGCTCAAATGCGCCACGACGAGATCTCGTCGGTGGCACGGCGCACCCACTTCTGCGGCGCCTACTGGCGCAACGGTTTTCATGAGGACGGCGTTTGGAGCGCGCTACGTGTGGCGCAGGCACTGGGCTGTGACGAAGCCGCTGAGCCGCCCACCACGCCGACGGCGCTGCCCGCGCATGAGTTGATGCCCAACAGCGTTGGGGAGGGGCTGGGATGATCGCTGCGCCGCGCTCGCGCATCTATCGCGGTACGCTTCGCCACCGCCGCTTTACGCCCAAGGTTCACACGTTTAGCTATCAGATGTGGATGGCGTGGCTCGATCTCGATGAGCTCCCCACGCTCTTCGACGGCGTGCCGGGATTCAGCGCGCGACGCCCGGCGCTGGCGCGCTTTCGTCGCGAAGATTATCTGGCCCCGACGGACCGCCCGCTGCGCACCGCCGTGCGGGAAGAGTTGGCCCGCCAGCTAGGCAGCGCCCCTAACGGTCGTATCTGCATGCTGACCCAACTGCGCACCCTCGGCACGATGTTCAACCCTATCACCGTGTACTACGCCTACGATGAGCTGGGACGCCTAGCCGCCGTGCTGGGTGAAGTCACCAATATGCCCTGGCGCGAGCGTACTTGCTACGCCTGCCATGTCGAGACCGACCGCCACGCGCATCAGGCACGCTTTGCTAAAGCCATGCACGTGTCGCCCTTCAACCCCATGGAGATGACCTATCGCTGGAAATTCAATTCGCCCGGCGACCAGCTCTATCTGCATATGGAGAACTGGCAGCACGAACAACGCCATTTCGACGCTACGCTCACGCTCGATGCAGCGCCCGCCACGCGCGGCGTGCTCCTGGCCACCCTCGCCAAGCACCCTTGGATGAGTCTGAAAACGGTCGCGGGAATCCATTTTGAAGCGCTTCGCCTGTGGCTCAAGCGCATCCCCGTTTATAACCACCCTAAGCGCAAGGAGACTTCAAAATGACCACCCTGCGTACCACGCCTCCCAATAGCCAGCCAGCGCGCCAAGACCGCTTCACTCGCTGGCTAAAACCCCGTTTGCTGGCTCAGTTGGATGCCTTTCGCGGCGGACGCATCACGTTGATCGAGGGCAACCAGTGCCATCACCTGGGTCAGGAGGGCCCGCTACAAGTCACCGTGGTGATCCGTCACTCACGCGCCTGGAAGCGGCTCGCCTTTGGCGGCACCGTCGGTGCCGCAGAATCCTATATGGACGGCGATTGGGACGCCGATGACTTGGTGGCGTTGGTCCGCCTGTTTGCGGCCAATCTGGATCATGTCAATGGCCAGATGGAGAACGGTAGCGCTCGCCTCACCCGCTGGCTGCTGGGACTGGCTTACCGCTTCCAACGCAACAGTCTGTCCGGTTCCAAGCGCAATATCGCCGCGCACTATGACATCGGTAACGATCTGTTTGCGACATTCCTGGATACACGCCACTGGATGTACTCCAGCGCCGTCTTCCCCTACCCGGAAGCCAGTTTGGAAGAGGCCTCGACCTATAAGCTCGACATCATGCTCGAGAAGCTGGACGTTCGCCCCGAGCACCACTTGTTGGAAATTGGCACGGGCTGGGGCGGCTTGGCCATTCACGCTGCCAAGACACGCGGCTGCCGGGTGACCACCACGACGATTTCCGAGGAGCAGTACGCACATACCGCCCTGCGCATCAAAGAAGAAGGGCTGGAAGATAAAATCACGCTGCTGAAGCAGGATTATCGCGAGCTGACCGGACGTTTCGATCGGCTGATCTCGGTAGAAATGATCGAGGCGGTGGGACATCAGTATCTCAATACGTATCTCGAAAAGATCGACAGCCTGCTGACCGATGATGGTCAAGTGATGCTGCAAGCGATCACCATTCGCGACCAGCGCTTCGAAGAGGCCAAACGCGACATGGACTTCATCAAGCGCTACATTTTCCCCGGTGGTTTTTTGCCCTCCCATCACGCCATGCTCTCGAGCGTAATGCGTAAAACGTCTCTCAACGTCGTAGCGCTCGATGAGATTGGCCAGCACTACGCACGGACGCTGCGGGAGTGGCGCCACCGTTTCGAGGCGAGTCTCGACCAGGTACGTAGCCAAGGCTATGACGAGCGCTTCATTCGTATGTGGCGCTACTACCTGTGTTACTGCGAAGGCGGCTTTATCGAGCGCTCCATCGGCACCTGCCACCTGTTGCTGGCCAAGCCAGCGGCCAAACCGGCCCCGCTCACCGGAGCGCTGTAAATGGCGTCGCCCTCCCCCATGCCAGTACGCGCGATGTTATTCAATGCGCTGCGCTTCGAGGCGGGCTGGCTGCTATGTGTGCTGGGCGGCTCATGGATCGCCGCGATCAGCGGGGCGGCACTGCTGGGCTGGCACTTTTGGCACTGGGCCAAACCCGGCGAATGGCGTTTCATCGGGCTATTCGCTCTATTGGGGCTGGCGCTGGATGGCGGACTACATGTGGCAGGCGGCTTCGATTTTGGCGACCAAGCGCTCGTTGCGGGACTGCTGCCCGTATGGCTATGGATGCTCTGGCCGCTGTTCGCCACGCTGGTATTTCACTCGCTTGCTTGGCTATGGCGCTACCCTTTGATTGCCGCCGCGTGCGGGGCGATCAGTGGCCCACTCTCTTATTTGGGAGGCGCGGCGCTGGCCAACGTAAGTTTGGCAGCGTGGCTTTTGCCGGTGCAAGCGGTCATCTGGGCCGCGCTTTGCCTAGGCATTAGCTACTACGCACGGCGGGTCGCTGCAACGACTCAATGAACACCCTCGGCAAGCGCCACCGGCGACCAGCGCTGCTCTAGCTCGGAGGCAGGCAGCGGTTTGGCGAAGTAAAATCCCTGCACCAGCGTACAGCCCGCTTTGATCAAAAACTGACACTGGGCTTGAGTTTCAACGCCCTCCGCCACGACTTCCAGTCCCATCCCATCGGCCATGGCCAACACCGCCGTGACGATGGCCGCATCGGCTTGGTCATTGGGGAGCTCGCGGATGAACGCACGGTCCAGTTTGATCTTATCCACCGGCAGTCGTTTCAAATAGCCTAACGATGAATAGCCGGTACCGAAGTCGTCGATGGCAATGGCGTAGCCAAGCGCCCGAAGCGCCTGTAGGCGGGGGCCCATGTCGCCGGCACGCTCGTCCAGCAGCACCGACTCGGTGAGCTCCAGACCAATTTGCGACGGTTTGAGCTGATAGCGCTCCAAGCAGGTCGCCAATTGGGTTTCCAGATCGCCCTGAAAGAGCTGCAGCGCCGAGATGTTGATCCACACGGTCACTTTGGGCATACCGCTGTTTTGCCAGTGTGCTTGCTGAGCACACGCTTTCTCGATCACCCAGCTACCTAGCTCGGCCATCAGACCATGACGCTCGGCCAGAGGAATGAACTCGCCCGGCGAGATCATGCCATCCTGCGGATGGCGCCAGCGTAGCAATGCCTCCATGCCCATCAGCTCACCGCTGCCTGGGTGGTGCTGAGTTTGGTAGTGAAGCTCTAACTGGTCACCGGACACCAGCGCGGCGCGCAGATCGCTGACCAGCGCCAGCTGGGGATTATCCTGCTTGTCCAAGGCTGGTCGAAAACGCTGGCTATGGTTACGCCCCAATCGCTTGGCGCTATACAAGGCGGACTCCAAACGCTGAAACAGCACGCCGGAGTCGCGGCCATCTTCGGGTGCGCGGCAGCTGCCAATGGTCAGCCCTAGGCGCAGCGACTGCTCATTGATCTCGAAAGGGCTGCACATATGATCGCGCAGGGTCATGATCCATTTGTCGTGATCATCGAAGGTGGTGGTGCGAATCACCAAAAACTCATCACCCCCCAGGCGGCCGACGACGCTGCCCGCCATGTAGCTGGTGAGCCGCTGAGCAAACCGCGCAAGCAACCGATCCCCCTGCTCGACGCCCAGACTGTCATTGACCGACTTCAAACCATCGATATCGATCAGCGCCATGTCCAAACTCTCACCCGCGCGCAGGTGGCGCAGCCTTGAGGCCATTAGGTCATGCAGGCGGCGACGATTAGGTAGCCCGGTCAGCGGGTCCTCGTAGCCGATGCGGCGCAGGTCACGCTCGCGAGCCTTTTGCGCCGAAATATCGGTAAACAGACTGATGAAGTGGGTAATCTTGCCGCGTTTGTCGGTCACGGCACGAACCTTGAGCCACTCGGGGTACTCATCGCCATGTTTGCGGCGGTTCCACATTTCCCCTTCCCAACGGCCCGTGGCTTTGAGGGTGCTCCAAAAGCTTTCATAGAAGGCTTTGTCGTGGCGCTGCGCCGCGAGGGTTTCAAGCTTGCGGCCGACCATCTCCTGACTCTCGTAGCCGGTAATGTCGGTAAAGGCCGGATTGACGGCCAGAACGCGATTTTGCACGTCGCTGATGACCATGGCATCCCCCGCCAACCCCATGGCATCTTGGGCAAGCCGCAGGCGCAACCGCTGCTGACGAACTTGGTGCCAAGCATCCCATAAACCCAACGTAACCAAGCTGGCGGCCACCATGCGCAGCGCGGTATCAGGAATCCATACACACGCAGGCAGCGCCATGAGCGCTACCCAAACCAGCGGACGATTAAGAGAAACAGGCAGCCACATGGCGGGTCTTGTTGTCCTATCAGCAGTCACTAACTAAAAACAAGGGTCGACGACATCATGCCGTCTAACCCAAAACTTGGATAGAGCATATTACGTCAATAGGCCGTTTATTGTGCGAATTCGCTAAGTGAAACGTTACACTCATGACGATTGCCGTATTGGCAAATCATTAAAAAGCATTAGAAAGTGACGATAAGGCGCCCGTGACGTGCATTCGGTGGTCTCGGGAAGTAGACTAGGCGCAACAACCATCTTCATACTCGGAACGATTCAGTGACCAAGCAACACTCCTTTGATCGCGAAGAACTGCTGGCCTGCTCGCGTGGCGAGCTTTTTGGCCCAGGCAATGCACAGCTGCCAGCCCCCAACATGCTGATGCTCGACCGTATCACGCATATCCATGAAGAGGGCGGTGAACACGGCAAAGGCGAACTGATCGCCGAGCTGGATATCACTCCGGATCTGTGGTTCTTCGACTGCCACTTCCCCGGCGACCCGGTGATGCCTGGCTGCTTGGGTCTCGACGCGATGTGGCAGCTGGTAGGTTTTTATCTGGGCTGGCTTGGCCATCCTGGCCGAGGCCGTGCGCTAGGCTGCGGCGAAGTGAAATTCAGCGGCCAAATTTTGCCCGACGCTCAAAAAGTGACGTATCGCATCAACATGAAGCGCGTCATTACCCGTCGGCTCATTTTAGGCATCGCCGACGGCACCGTGTCCGTCGACGGGCGCGATATCTACCAGGCTAATGACCTGCGCGTTGGCCTATTCACCTCCACTGCGAATTTCTAACAGGAGGCTCCCATGCGACGAGTGGTAGTCACCGGCCTTGGCATCGTGTCGTGCTTAGGCAACGACCAGCAACAGGTCCTAGACGCGCTCAAAAGCGGGCGCAGCGGTATTCGTTTCAAGGAAGAGTACGCCGAGCGCGGCTTCCGCAGCCATGTGGCGGGCAGTGTCGATATCGATCTCGATACGCTGATCGACCGCAAGCTGCGCCGCTTCATGGGCGATGCAGCGGCTTACGCCTACGTCTCCATGGCTCAAGCCATCGAAGACGCTGGTCTGACCGAAGCGCAAGTGTCGAACGAGCGCACCGGCCTGATTGCCGGTTCGGGCGGCGCGTCTAGCGCCAATCAGGTCGAAGCCGCCGATCTCATGCGCGAGAAAGGCCTGCGCCGCGTTGGCCCTTACCGCGTGACCCGCACCATGGGTAGTACGGTATCCGCCTGCTTGGCCACGCCGTTCAAGATCAAAGGCGTGAACTACTCCATCTCTTCTGCCTGTGCGACCTCGGCCCACTGCATTGGTAGCGCCATGGAGCAGATCCAGCTCGGCAAGCAGGACGTAGTCTTTGCTGGCGGTGGCGAAGAGGAGCACTGGACGCTGTCGTGTCTGTTCGACGCCATGGGTGCTCTCTCTACGCACTATAACGACACCCCGGACAAAGCTTCTCGCCCTTACGATCAGGCCCGCGATGGTTTCGTCATCGCCGGTGGTGGCGGCATGCTGGTGCTGGAAGAGCTCGAACATGCAAAAGCGCGCGGCGCCAAGATCTATGGCGAGCTCGTCGGCTATGGCGCGACCTCGGATGGCCATGACATGGTGGCCCCCTCTGGTGAGGGCGCGATGCGCTGCATGCATCAGGCCATGGCCACGGTGCAGGGCGATATCGACTACATCAATACCCATGGCACCTCGACGCCGGTTGGCGATGTCGCTGAACTGAAAGCGATTCGAAGCGTGTTCGGCAACTCAACGCCCGCCATGAGCTCGACCAAGTCGCTCACCGGCCACTCGCTGGGTGCCACTGGCGTACAGGAAGCGATCTACTCGCTGCTGATGATGCAGCACGACTTCGTGGCCGCTTCTGCCAACGTCGAGCAGCTCGACGAGCAGGCCGACGGTTTCGATATCGTGACCGAGCGTCGCGACGGCGTCACCCTCGAGCGCGTGCTCTCCAACAGCTTTGGCTTTGGCGGCACCAACGCCTGCTTGGTGTTCCAGCGCTACGACGGCTGATATCCATGTACGGCATCAAAAACGGCGCCTTCGGGCGCCGTTTTTGCGTGAATATGTGTGGATAGTTGCTCAGCGTCGCTTAGCGAGCCACGGGCCTTGGGACCTCGGAAATCTCCTGCAGCTGCCCCTCGATCCAGGCTTCGACATCCACCAACACCTCGTCGGGCGTGCGCCCTTCGGTCGCGATGGGCGGTCCAATGCGCACGCGAAGCACCCCTGGGCGCTTGACCCAGTGACGACCAGGCCAGCGCTCACCGGCATTGTGAGCAACGGGAAGCACCGGCACACCGGCTCGGCAAGCAACGACGCTACCGCTTTTGTTATAGCGCTTGCGCACGCCAGGATCTACCCGCGTGCCCTCTGGGAAAATCAGGACAGACAGGCCAGTGCCCAGGCGTTCGACGCCCTGTGTCAGCACCTGTTTCATGGCTCGCGCGGGCTTGGAGCGATCCAAACTGATCGGGCGTAGCAAGCGCAGCCCCCACCCAAAAACGGGAATGCGCAGCAGCTCGCGCTTGAGCACGGTGCACACCGGCGGCTTCATCACCTGCAGAAAGACCGTCTCCCACTCACACTGGTGATTGGCTTGAATGACGCAGGGCCCTGACGGGATATTCTCCCGCCCCTGAATCTCATAGCGCACACCGCAGGCAATGCGGAACCACACCATCAAGAAGTAGTTGTAGAGATTCAACAGCCGATAGCGAGCCGCCAGTGGCAGAAACGGTGCGATGGGTAAAAAAAGCACCCCAATGAGCAGCATGGCAGTGAAATAACCTACATAAAACAGCAGGCTGCGACCCACATTGATCAAACTGACTCTCCTGTCCCAACGTCATCGGGCTGCTGGTCGCGGGTGAGACACCAAGCATCCAGCATGCGTCCAACTTCCAGCCGCCATGGCTTTTGATGAACGCCAAACACATCCAGCACGCGGCGACAGTTCAATACGCGGCGTAATTTAGCATCGTGGTGATGGTTCAGTGCTTGCACCTCACCTAGCGCGACCGTCTCACCTCGGCCCTCCAGGTGTGTCGCCAATTGTGTGCGCACCATCGAGGTAAAGGTGAACGCACTGACCGGCTCCGTCCCTGCCAAATGGTAGGCCCCCCAAGCGTCGGCCCCGCAGGCCTGCTGCTGCAGCATACCGATGAGCGCCATCGCCACTGCATCGGCCGATGTTGGGCAACAGACGACATCCTCGGCGGCCCGAACCGCCTGCCCGGTCACCAAGCTATCAATGATTTCATTCAGCCAAGCGTGGCTGCCTTCCAGCGCGAACAGGGGCCCCAAGCGCACGATCAGGTGTCGGTGGTAGTCGGCGCGAATGCGGTCGCCGGTCTGGACGAGGCGGCGCAAACACTCGTCGCGTGGGGCGGGCACGACGTGCTCATCGATGGGGATATCGAATCCCTCTTCGTAAAGCTGATCGGACACGCACCAGACCAGCGCCACTCCTTGGGTTTGACACGCATCCACGCAGCGCTCCACGGCGTCCGCATGGGCTTTTACCTCGGCAGGGGTCATGCTCAGCGGATGCGCCAGCGGCGGAATGATCACCGCATCGGGCGCGATGGCCTGCAGCTGGCTCGCCGAAACGGCGAGGCCCTGTTCGATTACCAGCTCGGTATCGGTGCGCCGGCTCGCTTCCCGAGCCAATGCTAAACTCAAGCAGTGCCCGGCATCCAGTATCAGCAGCTTCAAGACAGACCCTCTTCCTCAACCCAAGAACGTAAACTCTTGCGTCATGCGGTGACGAACGCCTGCCAGCGTTAGAACGGAATTTCGTCGTCGAAGTCGTCGAAATTGCCCGGATCAGGCGCACCGTAGCTGTTGTTCTGCTGGTTAGGCGCAGGCTGCTGGGGCGGCGCAGAGCGCTGCGGAGCGCCTTGATTGGGGTAACCACCTTGTTGGGGTGGCTGCTGCTGACCATAGTTTTGGCCATAGTTCTGCTGCGGCGGGGCCTGCTGAGCAGGTGCCTGCTGGGCATAGCCACCTTGCGGCGCACCGCCGCCCTGGTAGTCACCGCTGCGGCCATCGAGCATCTGCATGTCGTTGGCGACGATCTCCGTACTGTAGCGGTCCTGGCCATTTTGATCCTGCCATTTGCGCGTTTGCAGGCGGCCTTCGATATAGACTTTCGAGCCCTTTTTCAGGTACTGCTGGGCAATTTCGGCCGTTTTGTTGAACAGCACCACGCGATGCCATTCGGTGCGCTCCTGACGCTGGCCGCTTTGACGATCCATCCAGGTATCAGAGGTGGCCAGGTTCAGGTTCGCCACCGCGGTACCGGAGGGAGTGAAACGGACTTCCGGATCCTGGCCTAAGTTGCCAATCAAAATAACTTTATTAATCCCGCGCGCCATAAGGTCGCTCCTCATCATTCATCGTGTACATTAGCGGTCACTGACAGCTGGTCACAGCTAAGCCAGCGGTGAGTCATTAGGTTCGTGGCGGCGACATCAGTCTCGACAACGCCGCCTGGTCCAATGCGTCGCGATTGACCTTCAAGTAGACCAAACGCTCTTCTGGCACGACCATCACATCTTCTACGCCGACCACGTCGGCAAGATGCTCCATCAACAGGTTCATCGCATCGGGCTGCGTTTCGTGCAGCGCCATCACTTCACTCGAGAGCGGCGGCGGCGACGGCATACGCCACATGGCCGTCCACCACCCTAGCGCCAACAAGGCACAGCCTATGAAGACGGCGTTCAACCCCCAAACGTTGGCTAACAAGCCGCCCAGCGTGCCGCCTAAAAAGGCGCCTAAAAACTGGCTGGTGGAGTACACCCCCATGGCCGTCCCCTTGGCACCCGCTGGGGCCAGCTTACTGAGCATGGAGGGCAGCGTCGCCTCCAGCAAATTAAATCCGGTGAAAAACACGAACAACCAAACGAACAGCCAACGTCCTTGCGAGAGCGACATCCCCAGGCTCGCCAGGCTCAAGGCAATGGCCCCAATGGCCAGCAGGCACATCAGCTTCATCCGCTGACGTTTTTCCGCGACGATGACCAGCGGCACCATGGCGACGAATGACAGTGCCATGATGCCGAGATAGGCAAGCCCATGGTACTCCGCTGCTACGCCTGCATTGAGCAAGCGAAACGGAATGGCGACGAAAATGGCCATCAGTACCAAATGCAGCGCAAAAATCGATAGATCCAGTCGCCACAAATCGGGTCGAGTCATCACGCTCTTGAACTGTTTGCGATCCAGCCCAACGTCGCGGTGGCGCAACCGGCGCGGAGCGGGCGGCACCCAGCGCCATAGCACCACCAGTCCCACCAGCGTCAACAGGGCGGTAAACCAAAACACGCCGGAGAGACCGGCCCAGGCGGCCAGCCAGGGACCAAGCACCATGGCAATGGCAAACGACACGCCGATCGAAAGACCGATGGTGGCCATGGCGGCGGTGCGAACCTGCTCGCGGGTTTGATCGGCCAGTAGCGCCATGATGGCCGCCGCCACGGCGCCACCGCCCTGCAGCGCGCGCCCGGCGATCACGCCGACAATCGTATCCGCCATTGCAGCGATCACACTACCGACGGCGAAAATCACAAGCCCCATGGCAATCACTCGCTTGCGCCCGATACGATCAGAGAGCAGGCCAAACGGAATTTGCAGCGACGCCTGGGTAAGGCCATAGATGCCTAACGCGACCCCCACGAGCAGCGGCGTTGCACCTGCCAACGTATCAGCATAGAGCGCGAGTACCGGCAGAACCATGAAGAGTCCCAGCATACGAGACGCGTAAAGGCCAGCCAAGCCGCTGATTGCACGGCGTTCAGCGGCCAGCAGCAGTGCGGAAACCTTGCGCATAGTGCCCTTGTGTATGGTGGATGGGCCAGAACGGCCTGAGATAACCGACCATTCTAGCGCTTTGTCACCACGCTGGAAACGCCAGCGCGGTGGCGACAGCAGAGACAGTTTTGCCGGGAAGGGTACAGCAAACGTATAATTACGCTTTTGCCACGCGATTCGAGGTGTTGATGGACAGCATTCTGGTCAGGGGTGCCCGCACCCACAACCTCAAGCAGATCGATGTGGAGCTGCCCCGTGACAAACTGATTGTCATTACCGGGCTCTCCGGTTCCGGCAAGTCATCGCTGGCGTTCGATACGCTCTACGCGGAGGGGCAGCGTCGCTACGTGGAGTCGCTTTCCACCTACGCGCGACAGTTCCTGTCGATGATGGAAAAACCCGATGTGGATCACATCGAGGGACTCTCTCCGGCCATTTCCATCGAGCAGAAGTCCACCTCGCATAACCCTCGCTCGACGGTCGGTACGATCACCGAAATTTACGACTACCTGCGCCTGCTGTTTGCCCGCGCCGGCACACCGCGCTGCCCCGAGCACGGGGAAGACCTAGAAGCCCAGACCATCTCGCAAATGGTCGACCAAGTCATGAATCTCGCCGAAGGCACCAAGCTAATGCTGTTGGCCCCAGTGGTGAAGGGCCGCAAAGGCGAGCATTTACAATTGCTCAGCGAGCTGCGTGCCCAGGGGTTCGTGCGGGTGCAGATCGACGGTCAAGTGCTCGAACTCGACGACATCGCACCATTGGATAAGCGTAAAAAACACGATATCAGCGTGGTGGTCGACCGCTTCAAAGTACGCGACGACATTGCCCAGCGGCTGGCAGAGTCGTTCGAGACGGCGCTGAACCTGGCCGACGGCACGGCGATGATTCACTTCATGGATGGCGAGCAGGAGGATCTCGCCTTTTCATCGCGCTTTGCCTGCCCGGTGTGTGGCTACTCGCTCTCCGAACTCGAGCCGCGCATGTTCTCTTTCAACAACCCGGCGGGGGCCTGCCCGACCTGCGATGGCTTGGGCGTTCAACAATACTTCGACCCCGACAAGCTCATCAGCCACCCGGAGCTATCTCTGGCGGAAGGCGTCATTAAAGGGTGGGATCGGCGCAACATTTATTACTTCACCCAGTTACAAGCACTGGCCAAGCACTACCGCTTCGAGCTGGAAACGCCCTGGCAGGACTTAGCGCGACACGAGCGCGACATCATTCTCAACGGCAGCGGCAATGAGCAAATTCCGTTCGTGTACGTGGGGGATCGCGGCCGCAAAGTCACTCGGGAGCATGCGTTCGAGGGTGTCTTGCCCAATATGCAGCGCCGCTATCGCGAAACCGAGTCCAACATGGTGCGCGACGATCTCGCCAAGTACATCGCCGTCCAGCCGTGTACGACCTGCGGCGGCTCGCGGCTACGCAAAGAGTCGCGCCATGTCTACGTGGACGAACACAACATTGCCGATATCGTCCACCTGCCGATTGGCGAGGCGTGGAACTACTTTGCCGAGCTCGACTTACCCGGTCGTAAAGGCGAGATCGCCGCCAAGATCGTCAACGAGATCCACGCGCGCCTGGAGTTCTTGGTCAACGTGGGCCTGGACTACCTGAACCTGGAGCGCAGCGCCGACACCCTCTCGGGCGGCGAAGCCCAGCGCATTCGTCTGGCCAGCCAGATCGGCGCGGGGCTGGTAGGCGTCATGTACATCCTGGACGAGCCCTCCATCGGCCTGCACCAGCGGGATAACGATCGCCTGTTGAAAACCCTGGAGCGGCTGCGCGACCTGGGCAACACCGTGATCGTGGTCGAACACGACGAGGACGCCATTCGCGCGGCGGACCATGTGCTGGACATTGGCCCCGGTGCCGGGGTGCACGGCGGTGAAATCGTCGCCCAAGGCACGCCTCAGCAGGTGATGGACAACCCTCACTCACTGACCGGTCAATATCTCTCTGGCACCCGCGAAATTGCCGTGCCGCCCTATCGCATTCCCGGCAATCCCGATAAGCAGCTAGTGGTACACGGCGCGACGGGCAATAATCTGCAAAACGTCACCCTCAGCCTGCCGCTCGGGCTCTTCATTGCCGTCACCGGAGTATCCGGTTCGGGCAAGTCGACGCTGATCAACGGCACCCTGATGCCGATTGCGGCCCGCGAGCTCAACCGTGCCACCACGCTCACTCCCGCGCCATATGAGAAGGCCGAGGGCCTCGATCAGCTCGATAAAGTGATCGATATCGACCAGAGTCCGATTGGTCGCACGCCGCGCTCTAATCCGGCCACCTACACCGGCATTTTCACGCCCATTCGTGAGCTGTTTGCGGGCACCCAAGAGGCACGTTCACGGGGCTACAAACCGGGCCGCTTCAGCTTCAACGTCAAAGGTGGGCGCTGCGAGGCGTGCCAGGGCGAAGGCATGATCAAGGTCGAGATGCACTTTCTGCCGGATATCTACGTGCCTTGCGACGTGTGCAAAGGGAAGCGCTATAATCGCGAAACGCTGGATATTCATTACAAGGGTAAAACCATCCACGAAGTGCTGGAGATGACCGTGGAGGACGCCCTGGCATTTTTCAGCCCAGTGCCTGCCATCGCCCGCCGCCTACAAACGCTGATGGACGTTGGGCTTTCGTACATTCGCTTGGGCCAGAGCGCGACCACCCTCTCTGGCGGTGAAGCCCAGCGAGTGAAGCTCGCCCGCGAACTCGCCAAGCGCGACACCGGGAAAACGCTCTATATTCTGGATGAGCCCACCACGGGACTGCATTTCGAGGATATTCGCCAACTGCTCACGGTCTTGCATCGCCTGCGCGATCACGGCAATACCATCGTGGTGATCGAGCACAATCTGGATGTGATCAAGACCGCTGACTGGCTAATCGACCTGGGCCCGGAAGGCGGCTCGGGTGGCGGACAAATCATTGCCGAAGGCACCCCGGAGCAGCTTGCCAAGCAGCACGTCTCGCATACAGGGCGCTTTTTGGCCCCGCTTCTCGAGCGGGGTCACCGCGCGTCAACCACCTCTTAAGCGGCCGTCCCGGCGCAAACGCGCCGGGAGACGCAAAAGAGCGAGCATGCCGCGTGACGACTGCTTATAGTAAGTAACGACGCCGTTTAACAAAGGTGGTTTGCACGAGGAGAAGCACGCGTGGAACAGGATAAGAGCTGCATTATTCGCCACTTTAGCCACTACTGTACGCTGACAGACGACGAAAAGCAGTTGCTCAATTCACTCGAAGAGAGCCCTGACGACATCAAGGCTGGTTCGCTACTATGGGAGATGGGCGCCCCTGCCAACGAGTTTTGCACGCTGCGCAGCGGCTGGGCTTACTCTTACCGTCACCTAGAAAATGGTGATCGGCAGATTCTCGAAGTTTTCCTCCCCGGGGACATCATCGGCCTGCGGGAGTTTGCGTTTTCTCAGCGTCTCGAGAACGTGCGCATGATTACGGACGGAGTGGCCTGCCATTTCCCCCATAAACGGATGCTCGATCTCTTTCGTGAGTCGCTGCCGCTCACCTCGGTGATGTTCGCCATCGGCGGCCGTCAGCAGGCGCTGCTCACCGAACGGTTGGTGAACCTCGCACGGCGCAGCGCGCGCCAAAAGATGGCCCACTTCCTCCATGAAATGTACCTGCGCCTACGCCAAACCAATGACGATATTAGTGGGCAGTTCCGTCTCCCGCTCTCCCAAGAGCAGCTGGCCGATATTCTGGGGCTGAGCCCGGTGCATGTCAGCCGCACGTTCAGCGCGCTCAGCGAGGATGGTTTGGTCTTCCGCGACCGCCACCACGTGTCGATTCCCGACCTGGATGCTCTGGCCACGGAAGGAGAGTTCGATGACTGCTACCTGACCGATAACGTCCGCCCCCTGCTCGACGGTTGATCCTCCGATGACGGCTGATGCGACGTGTGCCGCCCGCTGGCCCAGCGCGCAGCACTTAGCAAAGGGGGCGCGTCAGCCACACTTGGACCAGCCGCATCCGGCGTAGCAGGTAGGACAGCCATCCATCATGATCAAGTCCCCTCGGCACTCGGGGCAGGTGCCCACGGTGGCCGGCGCGCCGCTGGCGGATACAGGCGCGCCTGAGGCCTCATCGACAGTTGGACGCTCCTCGGGCTGCCAAGCATGGCCATGCTGCATTCGGTGGGCGTAGCGGGCAACCAGCGTCTCGACCGGCACTTGGTGGCCGTCCTGATCCAGAAAGCCACGCCGATAGAGAATCTGCTGAATCGACCAAGCAATCGCCGCCACTTCAGAATCGTGAAACATGGGCTTATCCCAGCGATTCATGCCACAGCGCACCAATCCCTTATCCCAGGCCACCTTGCGAAGATCCGCCACGGCCTGCGTGACATAGCCGCCCCGCGCCGCTAGCGACAGGCTACGCATCGTGGCAGTGATCCACTGATGCTCGCTGGAGAGCTGGCCCGACGGAAAGAAAAACTCCACCGGGCGCTCGATCACCACGCGCTTACCACCGACCACCCCCTCCACCGGCATGAACGACACCAGCAAATAGACCTTCTTACGCCCTTCGGCCCCCACGTAGGAGATCTTCTCCGACACCGCCTCCAGCGTCCCCTCCGGACGCGAGGGGATACGGACCGTCAGCGGGTCCTCCTCGGCCAACACGGGCTCGGGGGTAGGCCGTTCCGGCTGTTTGATTCGGTAACCGACAATTTTCGACGTGATTTCGACCGCCATAACGCTCTCTCCCAATGTTTGACCGTTGCTCAAGCCTACGCGTGCGCTGGTTACCACTTACCGTAAGTGCCCTCTTTCAAGGCATCGAACAGGTTGGCCGCGTTGTGCTCCTCACCGTCATAGAGCACTTTTTCATCGCCCGTCAGTTCCAGCGTTTCGCCACTCTCTAGTTCGAAGACGTAGGTGGTGTTCTTGAGATCGTCTTCCCGCACCAGCACCCCTTGAAACGCTTCTGGATTGAAGCGGAAGGTCGTGCAGCCTTTCAAACGGCTCTCATACGCCTGCAAATAGAGGTCTTGGAACTGCTCGAACGGGAACTCGGTCGGCACGTTGACCGTTTTGGAAATGGCAGAATCTACCCACTGCTGCGCGGCGGCCTGCACGGCGACGTGCTGTTCGGGCGACACCGAGTCGGCGGTGATGAAGTAATCCGGCAGATCGCTTTCTACCGCATCGGCAGCGATGAAGTGGCGATAGGCGGCCAGCTCGAAGGAGACCACTTCCACCTGCTCCTTTGTCTTTTTGCCGGACTGAATGATGTTGCGGAAATAGCGATGTGAGAACGACGGCTCGATACCATTCGAGGCGTTGTTGCCCATGGAGAGCGAAATAGTGCCCGTCGGGGCAATCGAGCTGTGATGAGTGAACCGCGCGCCGTGCTCGGCGAGCTGCGCCACCAAGTCCGGCTCCAGCTCGGCCACTTTGGCCATGTATTGGCTATAGCGGGCATGCAGAATGCGGCCCGGCACTTTGTCACCGACCTCGTAACCGTCGCTGGCCAGCTGTGGGCGCTCGCGCATCATTTTTGGCGTGATGGTGTGCTCCTCTTCGAGCACCGGCGCCATGCCCTTCTCTTTAGAGAGTTCCAGCGCTTGCTTCCACCCTTCCAACGCGAGGTGACGACTCACTTCCTCAGTGAACGTCAGCGATGCCTGAGAACCGTAGGGTATCTTCAACATGGTCAGTGTCGAACCGAGCCCTAAAAAGCCCATGCCGTGGCGGCGCTTGGCTTCGATTTCGCGCTGCTGTTGGGGAAGCGGCAGTCCGGCGATTTCCACTACGTTATCGAGCATTCGGGTAAAGATCGCCACGACGTTACGATAGCGCTCCCAGTCGAAGCGCGGCTCGGCGCTAAACGGTTCGATCACGAACTTGGTCAAGTTGACCGATCCCAGTAGACAGGCCCCTTCTGGTGGGAGCGGTTGTTCACCACACGGGTTGGTCGCGCGAATATCTTCACAGAACCAGTTGTTGTTCATACGGTTGACCTGATCGATCAAGATGAAGCCTGGCTCGGCGTAGTCGTAGGTGGAGGCCATGATCGTGTCCCACAGCTCGCGGGCCTTGATCACTTCGACAATGCGGCAGGCCACGCGCCCCTGATCATCCACCGTGTAGCCCTCTTCGATCACCGGCCAGTCGCGGTAAATGATGTCGTCAGCACTAACGTCCTCTTTTTCACCTGGGTGCAGCGGAAAAGCCAGCGGCCAGTCGGCGTTGTGCTTCACTGCTTCCATGAACTCGTCGGTGATCAGCAGGCTAAGGTTAAACTGGCGCAGCCGCCCGGCTTCACGCTTGGCCTGGATGAAGTCCCGCACGTCGGGGTGACCGACATCGAAGGTCCCCATCTGGGCACCGCGACGTCCCCCGGCGGATGCCACGGTGAAACACATCTTGTCATAGATATCCATGAAGGCCAGCGGGCCATTGGTGCCCGCGCCTGCGCCAAACACGAAAGCGCCTTTGTGTCGCAGCGTCGAAAAGTCGTAGCCAATGCCCGCGCCCGATTTCAGGGTCATCCCAGCATCGACCACGGAATCGAGAATATCGCGCATGGAGTCATGGATGGTACGCGAGACGGTGCAATTGATCAGACTGACGGCGGGTTTGTAGGCGTCGGCACCGGCATTGGAGAGAATACGGCCGGCGGGAATCGCGCCGTTCTCCAACGCCCAGCGGAACTTGGGCAGCCACTCGTCAGCGTGCTCGCCCTCGACGGCCGCTAGCGCGCGCGCCACGCGTTCGAACGTCGCCGAGACATCCTGATCTACCGGCTGGCCATGGCGATCTTTCAACCGATATTTGGCATCCCAGATCTCTCTTGAGGGGGCCTGCAGAGGGACCTCACTGGATGTCTTCATCGCCTTGGCTGCGGTGTTCATGTCACGAAACTCCTTCACGAGGGATCAATAGCGGCTAAAACGGCCCGATGATACAAGGCATCGCCAGAGAGTATAGCCCCGACTTTCTACTATATCGGCTGCTTTTTTTAGACAAACCCACTAGATATAGAAAAAACAGCACCTTACCCTTTTGATTATTCACAACACGCTATAGGCTTAGGGTTTTCGATGACGATACGATCTATGAGCCCCACTCGCGCACTCTCTTCCTACGCGTTGTCCACGCTCCTGCTGGCGAACCCGGCGCTGGCGGCCACGTTCAACGTGAGTTCTACCGAACCCCACGGGCACTGGCAGTCGATGGCCCTTAGCCTTGGCGACGAACGCCACTTCCGCGCCGTGGAGACCCACAGCTACTCAGACGCTACGCTCAGCGTGAACACGACCCAGGGTGTCTGCGACCTGCCTTGGCTCGAGATGCGAGTGACGCTGGCGCAACAGCAAGGCGAAAGCCGTGCGGTGAACCTCGTGCCGACGCGGCTACGCATCGACGACCAGCCGATCATCGACACCATGGCGGAGTTCATTACCGAGCGCGGCGATGACGGCTTTTATGCCCATTTCTATTTGCAAGATATGGAGACGCTGATCGAGGAAATGCAGTCGGGGGAACAGCTCTTCCTTGGCTTCGATCAGAACGAGCGGGAGCCTTGGTACATGACCTTTAGCCTGGCGGGTGCAGATGCGGCCATCTCGCGCATGCAAGCGTTGTGCAGTGCGGCCGCCGAGACGGCCCGCACGCCTTAAGTCACGCGCTCTTCGGCGAGTTCTACGCGGTTACGGCCGCTACGCTTGGCTCGATACATGGCAGCGTCGGCCCGGGCCATCAACGTTTTACAGCTATCGCCGGGCTGCCAAATGGCGACACCGATGCTCACCGTGATGGGCTGATCCAGACCGCTGACGTGCAGTGTCGCCACCAGGCTACGCAGCCGCTCAGCCAAGCCGACCGCGGCGTCCATGTCCGAGTGCGTGGCGAGCACCACGAACTCTTCGCCGCCCCAGCGGCCCAGGTGGTCACAGCCACGTAGCGAGGTTTCCACCAGGCGCGCCAGCGATACCAGCACGTCGTCGCCCACGCTGTGTCCGTGGGTATCGTTGATCTGCTTGAAGTGATCCACATCGAATAGCAGCAGCGCAAAGGCAGCGCCGTACCGTTTGGCCGCGACCAGTTCGGCATCGATGGCCTGTTCGATACGGTAGCGGTTCCACACCTGGGTGAGCGGATCGAAGTGGGCGAGCTGCTCCAAGCGCTGATTAGCAGCGGCAAGCGCCTTACGCTCACGCTCTAAATGCATGTTCAGCGTGCTGATCTCGTAAGCGGAGATCGCCAGCGTCAGGTCTTCTCCCAGGTCCATCACCGCCAGGCGCTCGACGCGCTGCCACGCCTCGCTTTTGCCCACTACCTCTTCGCACCAGGCCGCCGACGGCGCCACCATCACCGGGGGTAGCGGTGCCGAGGTCGGTTGCATCGCCCAGTAAAGCGTTTCTACCTGCTCGGGGCGAAAGAAGATCAGCCAGCCGCGCTGAGCCACGCTCATGGGCAGCGGCACGGCCAGAATGCCACATTGGTCTGGCATGTTCAGGGATTCGGTCAAGGGCTCGCTGGCCACGCCACGGGTACACCAAGGCCCGCTGTGTCGATGCGCTTTGTCGAGCCGTTTGACGAACTGAGCGACGACTGCGGCGTCGGGCGTATGACCGTCCGCGTAAACGCTGCCTTTCAGCCACAGTGCAACACCGTGGGCGCGAAACAGCGAGCACCATGTCTCCGCTTGGGCTGACAACAACTCGATGGGGCTTTGCGGCTCGACACGGGCATTCGTCGAGAGCACCAAACTATCTTGTACGCGCTGAAGATAGCGGGCCTCTTGTCGAGCCCTGAGTAGCAAAAGCCGCTGGGTCGCCATCTGGACGAGGGTGCGAACGGCATCGCGGACTGGCGGCGACACCGGATGAGGCGCTGCCGAGTGGCAGAACAGCAAGCCCCACAGCCCGGTGTCGCCCTGCATGGCCAGGCTCATCGCACCGCGTACGCCCAACCGTTGCAAGTAGCGCTGACGCTCCGGCGCGGGGGCACGTAAAAAGCAGTGGCGCAAATCGACGCTCTCGCCCTCTGGCGTACACGGCAGCGGCGGTTCTGCATGGGCGCTGGCGTCATGAATCAAACGGATCGGATGGCGCTCGTAGGTGCGGCGCAGCGTGATCGGAAAGTCACTGGCAGGAAAGCGTTGGCCCAGCAGCGCAGGCAGGTGCCCGCCTTGCGCTTCGGCGACGATCAGCCCGTGCCAATCGCTGTCGAAATGACAGACCGAGACGCGATCATGACCGGTGAGCTGTTGCACGGCGGTCACTAAATAATCCAGCAGTTCTTCTTGATGGGTCGCTTCGGCTAGACGCATCAAGCGCTCGTTGACGGTCCCCAGCAGGCGTCGTTTGCCCAGCGGGCTGAGGGGCTCGATTTCGACCACCACGTGGCGATGCGTGCGATAAGCGTGAACCTGCAGGCGCGTAGTGTCATGTAGCCGACGGAAGGCCAGCGGGCTCGCTAACCGCTGGCGTCCATGCAGCTCTTGGCGCAATCGCTGGCTCAACCGCTTGCCCAGCACGGTGGCGGGGGAAATCGCACGGAGCTCGGTGTCTGCCAATCCCAGCAGTTTGGTTAGGTTGCGACTGACCGCCTGAATGCGCCGACTCTCACCGTCGAGCACCATGACGGCGCCAAACGATTGTAGTAGCGAGTGATGCTTCGACACGCAGATAGCCTCGAGATAGTGCTTTACCCCTCGACCTGCTGCCTCAGCAGCAGTTCAACGCGCCGGTTGGCTGCTCGCCCTTCCGAGGTAGCGTTACTTTCCATGGGTTGGGTGTCGGCATAACCGACCGCCCGCATACGTGAAATGGCAATGCCTTGCCGCTCTAATTGGCGCACGACCGCAATGGCACGGCCTACTGAGAGCTCCCAGTTCGATGGAAACCTCGGCGTCGAGATAGGCACGTTATCGGTATGACCTTCAACGGAGATTTGCCCATCGAAAGTCGCCAGCACGGAAGAGAGTCGTTCTAACACATCTTGCCCTTGGGGCGTTAGCACATCGTTGCCGCTGGGAAACAAAAGGCTGTCGTCGATGCGCAGCGTCACGCCCTCTTGACCTTGCGAGACGCTTACACCGGGAATGTCGAGTCCCGCCATATGAGGTTGCAACCCTTCATGGCGTGGCTGAATACCCGTGGCCAAGCTAGCGAGCGGCAGTGAGGTCACGGCGCTGGCGACGCTCAGGGCCTCGTGGCTCTGCCCTTCGCCGCCGCTCGGCGGCGCCAAGGCTAGCAGCAGAACGAACAGCGTGATGAGCAGTGTGAGTACGTCCAAGTAGCTGGTTAGCCAGCTCTCGTCACTCTCACCCACTGCAGCGGGCAGCTCCAGGGCATGCCGTGAGTCGCGGTCAAGCATGGCGCTACCCTTTCAATGCGGAGCCAACGTCGGGGCGGGGTTTGACGTTGGCGTCCCGGATCTCATCGTGGTAGTTCGCTACGAAGGAGTTGAGCGTCTCTTCAATGAACGATGGCAAGCGGCGCTTGGTGATCAATGAAATCCCTTCGAGCACCATGTTCATGGTAATCAACCGCTCCTCGGTGCGCCGCTCCAGCTTGACGGCAATGGGCTTGAACACGAGGTTGGCCAGCAAGATACCGTAGAAGGTGGTCAGCAGTGCTACCGCCATGCGGGGGCCGATGACCTGAAGGTCTCCGGCATCCATGACTTCGAGCATGTTGACCAGCCCCACTAACGTGCCGATCATGCCGAAAGCGGGCGCGTAGGTCGCCATGGTGCGAAAAATTTGCGCTTCGGCGTGTTCGCGGGCTTTCAAGCGGGCGATACGCCAGCGCAGCATGTCGAAAATCTCATCCTCTTTGGTATTGGCGATCACAAGTTGAATACCGGTTCGTAGAAACGGGTTGCGGGTGTGCTCGAGCTCCCGTTCGACGGCCCGCACGTCACCTTTGAACCAGAGCCGCGACATGGACACCAGCTCGTTGATGTCGTCCCGCACATAGGTATTCTCACGGCGGAACACCAAGCCCACCAAACGCACCACTCGCAGCACTTCTTTCAACGGATAGCTGATGAAGGTCGCCGCCAGCGTACCGGTGATGACGATGGCCAGTCCCGGCACATTGATAAAACTTTCGGGCGACTCTGCAGTAAAGAACAGCACGCTTACCAGCAGCAACATGCTGGCAAAGATACCGATCAACGTAGATGGGTTCATCAACGGCTCCTCGCCGAGTAGGGTGAGTGGGTATTAGGATTCATCGTGATCGCGTAAACGCGCGCGCAGACGGCTCACCGCCTGACTGTGTAGCTGGGAGACCCGCGATTCGGTGACGCCCAGCACCGCGCCGACCTCTTTAAGGTTCATCTCTTCTTGGTAATAGAGCGCCATCAGCAGCTTTTCACGCTCGGGTAATGCCTCGATGGCCTCGATCAAGGTGTGTCGCTGCTGCTCATCAAGCAATTGGTCAAACGGCCGATGCTGGGCATCGTCACCCGCCGGCTCACCGCCATCGGCGACCAGCTCTTCGAACGGCAGCAGTTGACCACTGTTGGTGTCATTCAACAGCTGCTGGTACTCGCTCAGGGGCATCTCCAGCTCGCGGGCAATTTCACCCTCTTCAGGGGGGCGGCCCAACTGCTGCTCCAAGCGGCGTACCGCATCGTCCACTGCCCGCGCCGAACGACGTACGCTGCGCGGCAGCCAGTCGCGAGTGCGCAGCTCGTCCATCATGGCACCGCGAATCCGCTGGCTGGCGAACGTCGCGAACGTGGCACCCTGGGCAGCATCGAAGCGTCCCAGCGCCTCTAATAGCCCCACCATGCCTGCCTGGATCAGATCATCTAGCTCAATACTTGCGGGCAATCTTACCTGCAGCGTTAAGGCCTGACGTCGCACCAGTGGCATGTATTGGGTCAACAGCTCACTTTGTTTGATCCTGCCTTGTGCTGTATACATCCTCGTGCCTCGCGGCTGAACGGCCTTTACCGATAATTCACTATCACCTGTAGCCCCTGCACCCTCACTGGCCGCTGGCCCGGCGACAGTGCAAACCGAAAGTGCAGCGGCGCATTTGCCAACATGCCTTCCAGCGCAGTGGTACTGCCGCGCATGCCCGACAGTGCCACGCAGCGCTCAGGGTGACACAACCAAGCGTTGACGGGGTGACTCGGTGGGGTTTCGAACCGCCACTGCACGCGCGTTAGCGTCGCTCCTCCCAGCGGGATGCCTGCTGGTGGCGAAATGGCCTGGCTCTGACTGGTGCGGTCGCTCATGGCGACCAACACGCCAGGCACGTCTCGGCTCCAGCTACCCGTTGCCGCCTCGACGCTAACGACCCACATGATGGTTGCCAGCATCGCTGCGTAGGGGCTCACCCTTTTCACTGTTAACAACTTTACGGCTTTTATCAACGTCTGTCGGGCAAATAGCCTCATACGCGGGCCCTCTATTCGGCGTAGGTCGCTAACGACAGCAAGCCGATCATCTGTCTCAACGTGCAAGCAACAAAAGCTCGATATCCAAATAGTAAGCGGCGGCGTCACGCAAGTTCTCCAGCAGCCCCTGACGCGGCAGGTGCGGTTCATGGAGTGCCAGCAGGCGTCGCGGACCGCCATGCTCTCGCACTTTTCGAAGCACACGGTACATGCTGGCAAAGCCATCGGCATCGCTAGTGACCCATAGCGCCCATCGTGCATGCTCCTTCGCCAGCATGGCCAGCGACGGCGTATCGGCCATGACGACCTGAATCTGCCAATCCTGCGGGTCGCCCGCCCACTGACGCCCCAACGCCGACCACTGCCCCAAACGTCCACGCACTTTATCGACTTGTGCGGCGCCGGTATGCGGTAGCCCTATCACCACCAGCGGTTTCTGAGGGCGCGGTGGCGTCACCGTCGCCGGTTCAGTGGCGGCAGCGACAGTGGGCGCCAGAGCGTCTTGGGTATGCACCGCCGCCTCTTCAGTACTGACCGGCGAGGCAGGAGCGGCGGACGCATGGGTATCTTGTGGTTCGTCCTGTGCGGCTCGCTGCTGACGCTGTAGATCGGCCCATTTCCGCAGGCCCGCCGCTTGATCCTGGCCGCTCATATCAGGTCCTCGCGACTGACGCTACCGAGCTGGCGAATGGCATCGCGTGCCATCAACACGTGCACCAAGGCGTCGAGTAGCGCCGTATCGCGGCGTTTACGCTGACTGCCCAGCAGGCGCAACAGGTCGGCTCGCAACGCTTGCACCGCGTCGTCATCGGCCAAATCCAAGTGACTGGCTACAGCGGCGGCGCCGCTGGCCATGAGCAGGCGTAGCTCGCTGCTCACCTCGCCGCCATCCGCCTCTTTTAGCTGCTGCCAGGCACGCTTGGTCAACGCGGATAGCCCATCACTCTGTAACTGAATGACCAGTAGCGATACAACGTCGCTGCCTAGACGCGCGGGAGTTAGCCAGTAGCGGCGCACGACACGCTTGCTGCTTTCTGGATCGCACACGTCGCCCACCCAGGCCAGCACCGCGTTGCCGGTGGCATCGTGGGCCTCCACGTAGGCTGTCGACAGCTGCATGCGTTGACCACGAAAACGAATGGCAACACGGTGGGTGAGCGTACTCTCTTGAAACAGCGTGCGCAGGGTATGACGCTCGCCCTGGCAGTGTACACGCTGACCGGCGTTGACGGCGCTGACCCAGGTCAAGCGCTGGTCGTTAAGCCATGCCAGCGCGTCGGACTCCGGCAGGGTAGGCAGCAGATGAACGGCGATGTCTGCCGCGCAGCCCGCCAATCGTGGTTGCCACCCAGCAGGTTGGCGATGCTGCAAACGCGTCAGTGCCAACCATGCCCCTTGATCGTCGAGCGCCACGTCCGGCATCGACCAGTCACAGTTGCGCTCGTTGCGCCTGGGCGACCATACGACGCCCATGGCATCGTGGGTCGCTTCCGCGCCAGCCAGCAGCGTGTCTAAACGCTGATCCTGCACCACGCTGGGCAGCGCAGCGATGTCCCAGGCGGCCTCCAAACGGTGAAAATCGGCGACCCGTTGGCGCAGCCGAGTCAGTACCGACGTCAGCCGGCGCCCCTGGCCTAGCACATCCCGCGACCAGCGCGGCAGGCTCGGCGCGCTGGCCGGGCCGCCTTGATCCATCGAAGCGCTCGAACTGGCCGAGAGCGCTTGGTCGATCAGGCCAGAAGGCGTGGCCACGGCCATGTCTTCCGGCACCTGCTGGCCGTGTGATCCAAACAGTACGCGCATGCCGTGGCGCATTACGATATCCAGAACGGGCGCCAGTCGCCCGGCCTCGTCCTGCTTGGTGATGATGCAGTCGTCGAGCTCGGCCCCTGCGGCCCGCGCTGCCTGACGGTAGCGCAACACCACCTCTTCCAGGGTCTCTGGCTGGCTGGCCGCATTGAGCAATAGCACCAGCCGTACGGTCGACTGTCCGCCCTGCAAGTGCGCAATCTGCTCGATCACGCGCTGATCTCGTTGGCTCATCCCAACGGTATCGATGATGACCCACTGTTTGCCTTGCAATCGGCCGACCAGCTCGTCGATAGGCTGTTCTGCGTCGAGCGCGTACATCGGCGTATCCAACAGTCGGGCGTAGATGCGTAGCTGCTCGTGGGCACCGATGCGGAAGCTATCAGTGGTCACGAGCGCCACCGGACGAGTGCCATGGCGCATGACGAAACGCGCCGCCAGTTTGGCCGTGGTCGTGGTTTTACCGACCCCAGTAGGCCCTACCAGCGCCACGATGCCGGTTTGATCGAAAAAGCGATCTTCGTGCGCCAGCACCTTCAGCCGCGCTATGAGCTGTTCGCGCAGCCAAGCGCTGGCAGCGTCATGGCCGCCTTCCTGGGTCAATAACTCCTCGGGCAGCGCTTCGAGCACCTCATGGCTGAGTTCGGCGCTAAAGCCCACCCGCACCAGCATGGCTAGCAGATATTCATACGTCGTTTGAGTGCCGCGCGGCGACTCCACCATCGGCTGACGGCGAGAGAGCAGCTCGCGCATGTCCTGCATTTCTCGGAGCAGGCGCTCGCTCATTGCCTCCAGCGGATCTGGCTGTGTCGGCAGTGAGAAAGCCGCGGCGGGCGCCGGGGCGTCTCGCGATACTTCTGAAGGCTCTGCGGGTGACGGATCGAACTGGTCGACCGCGTCGTCGGCCATGGCCAGAATTTCAACGCCGCCTTCGGTGCGGCGATTAGCGACGATCAAGGCATCGTCACCCAGTATTTCGCGCACTTGGCGCATGACATCGCGACTATTGGCTCCGACAAAACGTCTCACGCTCATGGTTCACCTGTTACCAATTTAGCGGCCACCGACCAGGGTGGTCACGCGCAGGGTGCGGTCGTCGGGAATTTCTGCCTGGGACATCACCACCAAGTGGCGCATCCGGCGGCGTAGGAAGCGCGATAGCACCGCGCGCAACGAGTGTTGAACGACCAGCACGGGCGCTTCACCACTGCCTTCGTGCTTCTCGAGCGCCTGCTGTGCCTGATTCATCAACGTATCCGCCAGCCCCGGCTCCATGGCCCCGTTACCGTTCATGGCCTGCATCAATACTTGTTCGAGCTGCGCGTCCAGTCCCATGACGTGCAGGGTCTCCTGGCCAGCAAACCACTGTTGTGTAATCGCGCGACCCAGCGCGATACGCACCAGAGCGGTCAGCTCATTGGGGTCTTTCTGTTGTCCCGCATACTCAGCCAAGGTGTCCAACACCGTGCGCATATCGCGAATCGAGACGTCTTCATCCAGCAGGTTCTGCAAAATTCGCTGCAACACGGTCAGAGAGATCGCTTTGGGCACCACCTCTTCGACCAGCGATTTTTGGTCTTCGCCCAGTTTGTCCAGCAGCTTTTGCACTTCTTGCCGCCCCAGCATCTCGGGAGAGTGACGGTGCAGCAGATGGTTCAGATGGGTGGCGATCACCGTGCTGGCATCCACGACCGTATAGCCGTAGACCTGAGCGTGCTCGCGCTGGTTGCCATCGATCCATACCGCAGGCAGTCCAAAGGCTGGGTCTTGCGTTGGCGTGCCTTGTAGCTCACCGGACACTTGGCCGGGGTCGATGGCCAGCCATTTGCCGGGCTGCGCGTCGGCACGGCCGATTTCGGCGCCTTTCATGGAAAGCACGTAGGTATTGGGCGGCAGTTCTAAGTTATCGCGAATGTGTACCACCGGGGGCAAAAAGCCCACCTCCTGGGCGAATTTCTTACGGACGCTTTTAATGCGCCCCAGCAACTCCCCTTTTTGCCGCGAATCTACCAGCGGAATCAAACGGTGGCCCACTTCCAGACCCAGCGTGTCAACCAGCTGTACGTCTTCCCAACTGGCTTCTGGCGTCTCTTGAAGAGGCGGTGGCGCCGTGGCGATCTCCTCTTTGACCAAGGTCTGCTCTTTGCGACGCATCAGATACCACGCCAAGCCGCCCAGCAGCGCGGTGAAGACCAAGAATACGAAATTGGGCATGCCGGGCACCAGGCCGAGCAACCCCATGACCATCGCCGCTAGAATCATGACCTGAGGATTGACGAACAGCTGGCTGATCATCTGCTGACCAACGTCCTGCTCGGTATTTACCCGAGACACGGTGACGCCTGCAGCCGTCGAGATGACCAGAGCCGGGATCTGAGCCACCAAGCCATCGCCAATCGTCAGCAGCGTATAGGTACGCGCGGCATCGGCAAAGCCCAGATCGTGCTGCATCATGCCAATCAGCAGGCCACCAATAATGTTGACCACCATGATGACCAGACCCGCCACCGCGTCACCACGAACGAATTTACTGGCACCGTCCATGGAGCCGTAGAAGTCGGCTTCCTGGGCTACCTCGGCGCGACGCTTTTTCGCTTCATCTTCGCCAATTAACCCAGCATTCAAGTCGGCGTCGATGGCCATCTGCTTGCCAGGCATGGCGTCGAGCACGAAGCGAGCGCCCACTTCGGCGATACGCCCCGCACCTTTGGTGATGACCATGAAGTTGATGATGACCAAGATGAGGAAGACGACTAGCCCCACTGCAAAATTACCGCCGACGAGGAAGGTGCCGAACGCCTCAATGACCTTGCCCGCCGCATCACCGCCTTCGTGGCCTTCCATCAATACCACGCGGGTGGAGGCCACGTTGAGCGAGAGGCGAAGCAGCGTCGTGAACAGCAGGACGGCCGGAAAAGCGGCGAAGTCCAGCGGCTTTTCGGCAAACATGCTGACCAGCAACACCATGATGGACAACGCAATGTTGAACGTGAACAGCAGATCCAGCGCGAACGGCGGGAGGGGCAGAATCATCATGCCCAGAATCATTAAAATCAGCAGCGGGCCCGCAAGCAGCTTCATGCTCACGTCATTCATCCAGGGTCGCTGATTGATCAACTGGCTTAAGCCTTTCATGTTTGCGCCTCATTGCCACCGGCACGACGGCCGGGACTGTCCATTTCCGGGGGAACCGGTAAATTATCGGGAGTGGGGGGCACCTCGCCTCCTTGCTGTGCAACGTGCTTCAGGCGATAGGCCCAGGCCATGACCTCGGCCACGGCGGTATACAGTTCGGCAGGCACTTCGGCCTCTAAGTCGACATGATGATACAGGGCACGCGCCAATGGCGCTGCTTCCAATCTCGGAACGCCAGACTCTTCACCTATTTCACGGATACGTGCGGCCACGGCGTCCGCGCCTTTGGCCACCAGCCGAGGGGCCCCCATACGCCCCTCCTGGTATACCAGTGCCACCGCGTAATGCGTTGGGTTGGTGATGATGACATCGGCGTCGGGGACTTTACTCATCATGCGTCCGCGCGCCATGGCTTGCTGCTGCTGGCGAATACGCCCTTTGACATGGGGGTCGCCTTCGGAGTCTTTGTGCTCCTGTTTGACCTCTTCTTTGGTCATACGCAGTTGCTTGGCGTTGTTCCATAGCTGGAACGGCACATCGATCAAAATCACTACGATCAGCGACAACACGATGAGACCAGCCGCCAGAGCGGCCATGTTCAGTGCGCTCACCAGCGCCTGCTGAATGGGCTGATCCATCAGTCCCAAAAACCGCCCCATATTAAAATATAAAAAGCTGAACGCCACACTTCCCACCAGTACCGACTTGGCGATAGCCTTTGCCAATTCGGCCAGTGCTTGGGTGGAAAAGAGTCGTTTGATCCCTTTGATCGGGTTCAGCTTCGAGAACTTGGGCTGGAGAGATTTGGAGGAAATGAGCCAGCCGCCCAACAGTGCGGGCGCTACCAGCGCAATGACCGTGAGCAGCAGAAAGAGCGGTAGCATCGCGATGAGCGTTCGCTGCCCCAAGTCCAGCGCGTTGACCAGCATCGAGGTAGTTTCCATGGCTTGGCGACGTTCGAACAAGAACGCCTGCTCCATCACCATGCCAAGCTGGTCATAGAGCATCTGCCCCATGCTCCATAGACCTATCACGCCCCCGAGCAGCATCAGGAAGGTCGTCAGCTCTCGGGACCGAGGCACCTGGCCCTCTTCCCGCGCTTTGTCCAAGCGTCGAGGCGTGGCCTCTTCGGTTTTTTCCTGATCGCTGTCGTTATCTGCCATGCTGTCATCCGGCTGACGAGTGGTCGGTCGACCAAAATAAGGCACACCACAAGCTCAGCCGCCCTTGAGGACGGCTGAGCTGGGGTCTTATTTTGCCAGAGGCAGAGGCTTACAATATGCTAATAACCCGGCATTAAAAGCCTAATTCGTCCAATAAGTCGTCTACCTGATCCTGTCCGGTGACGATATCAGGGGCGTTCGCTTTCACCTGCGGCCCATTGAGAAGGTCTTCATTGCGACGCGCGTTCTCGTTTTTCCACTGATCTTCCGCCTTGCGCTGCATCGTTTCGCGCGCTTCTGCGCCCGGCACGTTGTCGATCAGTACCTGAACCAGCTGGTGCTCGATCTCACGAATCACGTCCATCATCTTTTTGATGACTTGGCCCGTGAGATCCTGGAAATCCTGAGCCATCATGATGTCCAGCAGCTCTTTATTGGTCGCTGCGGTGATCTGCGGCACATCGCTCAGGTAGGTCCGCGTTTCTTTGACTAGCGCCTTGGCGTCATCCAGTTCCTTGGGTGCTTCGAACCACTCACCCCAGCGTTTATCCAAGGCTTCGGCACGCTCAGAGAGCTGGTCTTGCAGCGGCTGCGCCCGATCGATGGCGTTGAGCGCCTTGTCCGCCGCCTGCTCGGTCATCGTTGCCACATAGTGCAGTCGGTCACGGGCATCGGGAATCGCTTCGGCGGCCTTCTCGATCTCCTTGTCCAAGCCAAGCTCGCGCATGTTGTCACGCAGCATGCGGGTGAGCTTACCAATACGAAAGATCAGGTCTTCAGCGGCTTCTTCGGACAGTTGGGCAGAACCACCCTGCTCATTCTGACTCATTGTGTTGTCTCCTCGTTAACCGAGCACCTTGGCTCCGCCGCGTCATTTACCCATTTTCTCGAAGATTTTATTCAGCTTCTCTTCTAGGGTGGCGGCTGTGAACGGCTTGACGACGTAACCATTGGCGCCCGCTTGTGCGGCGGCAATGATGTTCTCTTTTTTGGCCTCTGCCGTCACCATTAGAACCGGCAGATCTTTCAACGCATCATCCTGACGAATTTCTTTGAGCATCTCCAAACCATCGAGATTCGGCATGTTCCAATCCGACACGACGAATTCGAAGTTGCCAGCGCGCAGCTTGTTCAACGCGTCTTGACCATCTTCGGCTTCATCTACATTGGTAAACCCGAGCTCTTTCAACAGGCTGCGGACGATCCGGCGCATGGTGGGAAAGTCGTCTACTACCAAGAAGCTCATGTTCTTATCGGCCATGGGTCATCCTCTCACTAACATCATGTATTGGGTGACTGTGAATTCAGTCAGGGTTAAAACTCTTCCCACTCATCGTGGGCCTGGGTCGTCGTTTGATGCCGCGGCGGTGCAACAGGAGCCGCAGCCGCCGATGTGTTCTGAGCCAGCTTGTGCGGTGCACGTTGGGTAGCGGCATGCTGTGCCGGCAGGGCGCTACGCGCGGACGAGTCGCTCAGCACCTGAAAGATGGCCACCGCTTCTTCCAAGCGATTCGCCTGCTCTTCCAGCGACGCCGCAGCGGCAGACGCTTGTTGCACTAGCGCCGCGTTTTGCTGTGTCACTTGATCCATCTGCCCAACGGCCTGACTCACCTGCTCGATCCCGTCACTCTGCTCCTGAGAGGCGGCGGAGATCTCATCCATGATATCGGTCACACGACGCACCGCCGTGACGACATCGGTCATCGTTTGTCCTGCCTTTTCTACCAGAGAAGAGCCCTGGTTGATTTGACTAACAGACGCCTCGATCAGCGTTTTAATCTCTTTTGCCGCATCGGCACTGCGGCTAGCGAGGTTGCGCACTTCGCCTGCCACGACGGCAAAGCCGCGCCCCTGCTCACCGGCACGCGCCGCCTCGACCGACGCATTGAGCGCTAAGATATTGGTCTGGAAAGCAATCGAATCGATCACACTGGTAATATCGGCCACCTTTTGTGAGCTGGACGAGATGCCCTGCATGGTATCGACCACTTGCTGCACCACTTCGCCCCCCTGCTCTGCCGTGGTCGAGGCGTCCGCTGCGAGCGTGCTGGCCTGACGAGCATTGTCGGCATTCTGTTTCACCGTGGCCGTCATCTGCTCCATGCTGGCGGCCGTTTGCTCGATCGAGGCGGCCTGCTGCTCGGTGCGAGACGACAGATCCGCGTTGCCGCTGGCGATTTCTCGCGTACTATGGTGAATCTCTCGGCTGCCCTCACGTACCCGCGTCACGGTCGTGCTGAGATTCTGCTGCATGGTCGCCATGGCCGCAAAAAGGCGCCCAATTTCGTTCTTGCCTGCTTCAGGCAACGGCTGAGTCAAATCTGCCTGAGCGATACGGTCCAGCCGCTGAACGGCATCGTTCAGCGGTGCAATGACCGTACGGCGCAAACCCATATAGATCGCTAAGGAAACCAACAGCGCCATCCCGACGGCGAGCGCATTGATCAACGTGAAGGTATCCCCCTGGGCCTCCGCGTCGGCACGGGTCGTCGCCACACGCTCGAAGCCGTACTCTACGAACGCCGTAATACTCGCTGCCAGTGCTTCCAGCGGCTGGGCTAACTCCCCCCGCAACTGATTGAAGGTATTGATATCCATGAACGCGAAGCTTTCGTGCTGCTGCTTGACGAGCGCGAGCACCGTGTGGAAATTGTCCTCCACGGCCTCCCCTAGCGCTTGCCCTTGGGGCGTACGAGGCGTCGCTGCAAAGTTATTGAAGCGCGCCTCTGCCCGCTCGATCCGATTGGCTGCCACCTCTACCTGCTCATTGGACTGCTGCGTACGACCCACCATCAATAGATTGGACGCCGTTTCCATCGCCAGCATGGCCTGATTGAGGAGCGAGTCGGCGCGGTTCAACTCGTTGAGCTGCTCGTTGCCGATCTGATTGAGCGTGGCAAGATTACTCTGCGCACTGCGATCGGCCATGATGCTCAGCCCGGCCACCACGAGAATAAGGGTGACCAAACAGGCAAGTGCCGTGACGACGGCGGTATGGATACGGAGATTGCGCAGCAAGCGGTTCATTGTTGTCGTTTCCCTTGTCAATAGCTATCCAGGTGATGTTCGATATCGTGGTGTCAAACCCGCTGCGCGCGACCGGAAGCGGCGATTAGCGCCATCAGTCGAGACGGGATGTCGTCGAGCGCCACCACTTCGACCGCTCCACCAACGGCAATCGCCTCACGCGGCATGCCGAAGACCACGCAAGACTCTTCGTTCTGAGCGATGGTGGGCGCGCCAGCCTGGCGCATCTCTAATAAACCGGCCGCGCCGTCCTTGCCCATCCCAGTAAGAATCACACCAATGGCGTTTTTACCGGCGTGCTTCGACGCCGAGTGAAACAGCACATCGACGGAGGGGCGATGACGGTTGACCGGTGGCCCATCGTTGAGCCGTGCGACGTAGTTAGCGCCGCTGCGGGCCAGCTCCAGGTGTTGGTCGCCGGGCGCGATATAGGCGTGCCCTGGCAGCACGCGCTCACCGTCCGTGGCCTCTTTCACGGTAATACGGCACAAACGATCCAGACGCTCGGCAAAAGAGCGTGTAAAGCCGCCTGGCATGTGCTGAGTGATCAGAATCGCTGGCGCATTGGCAGGCAGCGGCTCCAGCACCGCACGAATGGCTTCGGTGCCGCCGGTGGAAGCACCAATGATGATCAGCTTTTCACTGGTCATCATCGGGGCTTTGAGCTGACTCGGAGGGGGCGTGTTTTTGTGACGCGCTTGGCGCGGTCGAGAGCGTGCGGCAGCGCGGAGTTTATCGGCAATCTCGTTGGCGTACTCCATCATGCCGCTGCGAATACCCAGGCTCGGCTTGGCGACAAAATCCAACGCGCCCAGCTCCAGCGCTCGCAGGGTGATTTCAGAACCGCTTTGCGTCAGCGATGACACCATCAGCACCGGCATCGGGCGCAAACGCATCAAGCGCTCCAAAAAGTCGAGTCCGTCCATACGCGGCATCTCGACATCCAGCGTCAGCACATCAGGATTATGCTGCTTGATCAGATCCCGGGCAGCAATGGGGTCAGGCGCAACGGCGACGACTTCCATGTCGGGCTGAGAGTTGATGATTTCTGTCAGCAAATCACGGATCAACGCCGAGTCATCGACGCACAACACTTTAATCTTGGCTGCGCTCAAAGCACGCCTCCTCTTACGATAGCCATTGCCGCGTTGCTCGTCCGAGCCCTATCCCAAGGTCGAGCACAACGCGCATTTTTTATTCGCTTATTTCGCGAGGGTGTAGACTGTTTGCCCGCGCAACTTAAACGCATCGCTGATATACGAGAAGTTTTCGGAGTGACCGGCAAAGAGCAGGCCATCAGGCTTCATCAGCGGCGCGAACCGCTTCAATATCTTAGCCTGCGTATCTTTATCGAAATAAATCATAATATTACGACAAAAGACCGCATCGAATGGCCCCTTTACTGGCCACTGTGGCGCCAGTAGGTTGAGCGGCATGAACTCGACCAGCGCCGAGACCTCCGGCCGCACCCTGGCAAGCCCCACATGGTTGCCTGTGCCCTTTTGAAAGAACCGCTTGACGCGCGACTCATCGAGTTTGCGCACCTGCTCCTGGGGATAAATGCCCTTACGTGCTTTGGCCAACGCTTCTGTGTCGATGTCCGTGGCGATGACCTTGGCTTGCGACGCCTTGGGCCCCAACGTTTCCAACAGCGTCATGGCGATGGAGTAAGGCTCTTCTCCCGTCGATGCCGCTGAACACCAGATGGTGACGGGATCAGGCTTGTGCTTGATATGCTCGGCCAGCAGTGGAAAGTGGTGAGCTTCACGAAAAAATGCCGTGAGATTAGTCGTCAGTGCATTGGTGAACGCCTCCCACTCTTTCGCGTCGGGCTGACGCTCCAGCCGCGACAGGTAGTCGGTAAAGCGCGTCATGCCGTGATGACGCAGCCGCTTGGCCAAGCGGCTGTAGACCATTTCACGCTTATGCTCGGCCAAAACGATGCCTGCGCGCTGATAGATCAGCTCTCGAATACGCGCAAAATCCGCATCGGTCAGCACCAGATCGCGTTCGATCTGTCCACTGGACGCCCATTGGCCTGCGTCGCTACCCCGTTCGCGTTGGTCTGTCAAAACTCTTCCCACTCCTCTACAGTGGCCATCTGCCGCTTCTTGTGACTCGGCACCGGCGCTGTGGCACTGCTGATCTGCGCTGTTGCAGGTGATGCCTTGACGTTCGGTAAAACGGTGGCGCCCGTGGAAACGGCTGGCGGCGTCAATGGTCCCTGACTGGTTAGCCGGAATGCTTCTACCGATAGCGCCAGCAGACTTGCCTGCTGCTCTAATGCCATGGCCGCTTGTGCCGTTTCTTGCACGCGCACGGCGTTTTGCTGTGTGGCTTGATCCATTTCTGCGACGGCCTGATTGACCTCCGCAATACCGCTGCTCTGCTCCTCCGAGGCGGACGAGATATCGTGCATGATATGGGTCACGCTACGCGCCGCTTCGGCAACTTCGCTAATCGCCGCCTCGGCTTTCTCGACGAGCCCAGCTCCCGCACTGACCTGCTGACTGGAGGTATCGATCAACGCACGAATCTCTTGCGATGCGCCAGCACTGCGCCCGGCCAACTTGCGCACCTCTTCGGCCACCACGGCGAACCCACGGCCATGCTCACCTGCCCGAGCAGCCTCGACCGACGCATTCAGCGCCAAGATATTGGTCTGAAATGCGATCGAGTCGATGACGTTGATGATCTCGGTCATTTTTTGGGAGCTTTGGGTAATCCGCTGCATATTGGCGACCAGTTGCGTCATCAATTCACCGGTTTGTGTCACTCTTGTTGCATTATTATCGGCCAGACGACGCGCTTCTTGAGCATTATCACTGTTTTGACGCACCGTCGTGGTCATCTCCTCCATGCTCGAGGCGGTTTGCTGTAGCGACGCGGCCTGCTGTTCGGTGCGCGATGAGAGCGCCTCGTTGCCACTGGCGATATTCTTGGCGGCAGGCGTCACCACGTCGATGCCATCTTTCACATCGCGGATGATGCTGCTCAAGCTTTTGCGCATGGTGTTCAGCGAGTCCATTAATTGACCTATCTCATCACGCCGCTTGGGCGGTACGCGAGCCGCTAGGTTGCCACCGGCAATTTGCAGCGTGAAACGCGAGGCACGCTTTAGCGGCGTAATAATCGAGCGCAGCGTTACGACGCTGATGAGCACCAGCAGCAACAGCCCAACACCCAGCATCGCTGCCTGAGCCGTCAACATGGTCGCTTGGCCACGCTCGGCATCTGCCGCCATGGCTTCGGCGGCTGCCTGCTTCTGTGCAATCAGCTCATTGACCATGCCCGACAAGGCCCGCCCATCCTCGTTCATCACACTGATCACGGCATCCAAGCCGGTAAAGGCTTGATAGGTCTCTTCAGCCTGAAGCACGCTCGCCGCTTGATTCATCCCATTCGTCAGGAAGGCCTGAAGCTGTTCGTTGAACGACTCGGCCAGAGGAGTTGCGTTCACCTCTCGACCATAGAACGCCTCCCACACGCTGGCCACTTCAGCCGCGTTGTCGGCAACGGCCTCGCCCATCTCAAAACGTTGATTGATCAGTTCCATCCGCTCGGGTTCGATCATCGACTGACGCGTCTGGGCAATGGTTTGGTCGATCTGCTGCAAACGAATGACGTCCCTGAGTCCGTCGTCGTTTAGCTCGCCTAGCCGCTCACCCGCTACGTTCAAACCATAAAGGCCTAAGCCGCCGCTAGCCATGAGCAGCGCCCCTGCGACGACGACCATGCCGATCAGCTTGGCACGAATGGTGTCGAGCCGGATGCGTTTGAGACGCTGCCAACCCCCTTTTTGACGTAAGCGACCTTTATCGAGGTAGAGACGTTTATTGCGCCCTTCGCGCATTTCCGCGTAGCGCTGCTCGGCTTGCGCAATGGCGTCTCGGGTTGCTTGCACGCGTACCGAGGTGTAACCAATCACTTGGTCATTTTCTACGATCGGGGTCACGCTAGCGTCGACCCAATAGTGGTCGCCGTTTTTACAGCGGTTTTTCACGAGCCCCCGCCAGGTGTCTCCCGCCTGGACGGTTTGCCAAAGGTTATGAAACGCGGGTGGCGGCATGTCCGGATGGCGAATCAGGTTATGCGGCGCGCCAATTAGCTCGTCGTGTCGATAGCCACTGATCTCGATGAACGCCGGGTTGGCGTAGGTAATGCGCCCTTTCAAATCCGTACGCGAGACCAAAAAATCGTCTTGTTTGAGTTCAACTTCCCGTTGAGTCACTGGCTGGTTATTACGCATCTTGCTGCCTTGTTATTGATGTTGTAGCGCGTGTGGAGCCTTGCGATTAGCGAAAATGCCGTCGCGTCAAAAGGCTTCCCACTCGTCTTGGCTGGTGGTAAGAGGTTTCGCCACCGGCTGGGCAGAGCGGGTCGGCACCGAGGCGATGGTCGCCGTGGTGGTCATTCGCGTTGGTGCCTGGGCTGGGCTCTCGCCCGCCACTTGGAAACGCTCGACGGCCTCACGCAGGCGCGCCGCCTCGCTCTCGAGTTCGTTGGCGCTCCGCGCGGCTTGCTGCACCAACTGCGCATTTTGCTGAACGACTTGGTCCATTTGCGCAACGGCCTGATTCACTTGGCCGATACCGTTACTCTGCTCTTCCGATGCAGAGGCAATCTCATCCATGATGTCGCTGACGCGTTGGACGGCGGCCACCAAATCCTGCATGGTCTGGCCTGCCTGATTGACACGCTGAGTGCCCACATCCACTTTACCCAGCGATGCATCGATCAAGGTGCGAATCTCTTTGGCGGCACTGGCACTGCGGCTGGCCAGGCTACGAACCTCCTGAGCCACGACGGCAAACCCTTTGCCGTGCTCGCCGGCACGGGCCGCCTCGACCGACGCGTTCAGCGCCAAAATATTGGTTTGAAAAGCGATGTTATCGATCAACGTGATGATATCAGCGACCTGATGGGAGCTGGCGCTGATCTCTTGCATGGTGTCGACGATATGGCTCACTTCTTCGCCGCTGCGCCGTGCCGTCAGCGTCGCGTCGCCAGCCAACTGGCTTGCCTGCCGAGCATTGTCGGCATTGTGGCTAACGGTCGACGCGAGTTGCTCCATGCTCGATGCCGTCTCTTCAAGGGACGAAGCCTGCTGCTCGGTGCGCGAAGAGAGGTCGTTGTTCCCACTGGCAATGTGCTGGGAGCGCTCGAAGATGGTCGTCCCACTGCGCCTGACGACGCCAACGGTCTCAGAGAGGGAACCCTGCATATGGGCCATGGCGGTATAGAGCTTGCCAATCTCGTTGTTGCCGGGAGAGCGGATCTGCTGGCTGAGATCGCCTTGCGCCATCCGCTCGAAATAGCCTACCAACCGGTCCAAGGGGCGCAGCACGTTGGCACTCACGCCCCATATCACCACCGCGACCGTGAGTAACGTCATCACGACCACACCAATCAATACCCAGCGAATCTGGGAGGCAAAGGCTTGGAACGCCAACTGCTGAGCTTGTGGATCACTGGCACTTTGGACGATGTTCGCGCCATGATGCAACGCATAAAGCCCAATACCGCAGGCGATGAGTACCCATACTGAGAAGGTGGCCAACACGAGCCCCCAGCTTAGACGAACGGTCATGTTGCTCATCAGTTGACGTACTAGCTGTGTCACACGCTTTTCTCCAAACACAACCATACTGGCCAGCGCTATCCATGGCGCCAGAGTGGGTATTCATTGACTTAAGGCGGGCACACTCCCTGTGCCCTGCGGTAGGTCTTTAGTGGTGGCTGGTGCTGTCGACCAGCGCCATTTCCTCGCTGGTGAGCAGCTTGTCGATATCGACCAGGACGAGCATCCGATCGTCTAGGCTGCCGAGACCGCTCAGGAAATCGGAGGAGAGCGTAACGCCAAATTCGGGCGCGGGTTTGATTTGATCCGGCGTCAGGGTCATGACGTCGGATACGCCGTCGACCACGATGCCGACGATACGATCCGCGACGTTGACGACGATGACGACCGTCTGGCCACCGTACTCGACGTTATCCAGATGAAACTTGATACGTAGGTCCACGATCGGCACGATGACGCCGCGCAGATTCGTCACCCCTTTAATAAAGTCGGGCGCATTGGCGATACGGGTCACGTTTTCGTAACCGCGGATCTCCTGCACCTTCAAAATATCGATGGCGTACTCTTCATCGCCCAGCGAGAATACGAGAAACTCACGGTTTTCCGCTTCGGCGGCGGCTAGCACCGCCTCATTAGATGCTTGACTCATGACGGCTCAGCCTCCTTGTAATAAGAGAGATGGGGTTGGTTAGCGACTTTCCCTGCTTCTTTTTTGGCACGGCTTAAACGGTGTAAGCCAGTGATATCGAGAATTAGCGCAACGCTACCATCTCCCAAGATGGTAGCGGCCGATACGCCGGGCACTTTGCGATAATTGTCTTCGAGGTTCTTCACCACGACCTGCTGCTGGCCGATGAGCTCATCCACCAACATGGCGTAGCGACGCCCTTCCCCCTGAACGATGACAGCAATACTCTTGGTCGGGTCGGTAATGGCGTTTTCGACATCCAGCACTTCGTGAATGGCAATGACTGGGAGGTACTCATCGCGCACTTTGAGCACCACATCGTCCCCTGCCATGGCGTACATGTCTCCCTTGGCAGGCTGTAGCGACTCCAGCACGGTAGACAGGGGCAGAATAAAGGTTTCGTTGCCGACTTTGATCGACATACCGTCCAGAATGGCCAGCGTTAGTGGCAGTACGATCCGCGTATTGGTGCCTTCGCCTTTTTTGGACTGAATTTCAACGCGCCCACCCATGCCTTGGATGTTTCGCTTGACCACGTCCATCCCCACGCCACGACCGGAGACATCGGTCACCTCTTTCGCCGTGGAGAAACCGGGCGCAAAGATCAGTTGATAGACGTCCTCGTCCGACATGGTATCCGAGACGTTGAGGCCGTTTTCACGAGCTTTGGCCAGCAGGCGATCCCGGTCCATTCCGGCCCCGTCGTCGCGAACTTCGATCAGAATATTGCCACCCTGGTGACGGGCGGAAAGCACCAGTTTGCCGGTACGCGGCTTACCCAACGCCTCGCGCTCGTCGGGCATCTCGATACCGTGATCCAAGCTGTTACGCACCAAGTGCGTCAGCGGGTCGGTGATGCGCTCGACCAAGCTCTTATCCAACTCGGTGGATTTGCCTTCCGTCACCAGCTCGATCTCTTTACCGAGCTTGCCTGCGGTGTCACGCACGACTCGTGGGAAGCGGCTGAACACGAACTCCATGGGGATCATACGAATCGACATGACCGCTTCTTGAAGGTCGCGGGCGTTACGCTGCAACAAGCTCATGCCATTTTGCAGGGAACTATTGCCCACCGACTGGTCGCCAAGGTCACTGACCGTTTGATCGAGCATCGACTGTGTAATGATCAGCTCGCCTACCAAGTTGATGATCTGATCGACCTTATCCACCGACACACGAATCGAGGATGACTCTGCGGCCGCTTTTTTGGGCGCTGCCTTCGCCGATTTACTGGCGGTTGCTTTGGCAGGCTCTTTCAGCGCAGGTGCAGCCGGCTTCGCTTCAACAGCCGGTGCTTCTGCGGCAGGCGTGACGTCTTTCGCTTTCGCGTCGGGCGCCGCAGCGGGGGCTGCTGCGCCCAACGCCGTGATTTCAATTTGGTCAGGCTCGATAATGAAGCACATGACGGCTTCGATATCATCGGCACTGACACCACCGCTCAGGGTGACTTCGTAGCGTTTTTCATCGCCCGACTGTGATTGAATGTCGCCTAACTGCTCTAGCTCTTCGACGAGTAGCCCACGGTCTTTGTCGCCAACGTTGAGAAGCGCCACTTTGAGTAACTGCTCACTGCCAGCCGCCGTCTCTTTCTCCTCTTGAGGTGCCTCTTTCTTGGGGGCCGGAGCCGGAGCCGCAGCGGGCGCATCGAGCGTCTTGCCAATCTCTTCGAGGGCAATTTGCTGTAACGTCTGGCAGATACGCTCGTACGCTTCTTGGTTAGGCTCTTCCTCGTTGCGGTAGGCATCGAGCTGCTCGTGCATGATGTCTTTGGCCTCTAAAAAGGTATCCACGTGCTCGGCACGCAGGGTCAATTCGCCTTTGCGAGCATGATCCAGCAGGTTTTCGAAAATATGCGTGGTTTTCTGGAGCACGCTAAAACCGAAGGTCCCTGCGCCACCTTTGATCGAGTGGGCGGCTCGGAAGATAGCGTTTAGCTGCTCGCTATCCGGATCATCGACATCCAGTTCCAGTAAGTGCTGCTCCATATCGGCCAGCAGCTCTTCCGCCTCTTCAAAAAAGGTGTCAAAAAAATCCGCTATATCCATGCACCGCTCCACGTGAACGTCATATTTTTTTGTGACAAGCCGAGATTACTGTTCATCGTCGACCTGCGGCATATTGGGTGGCACTTGTTCTGCTGGCACTGGCTCATCGAGCGCCGTGTCGCCGGGCAACGCTTGGTCGGGGAGCAGTGCCTCAGGCACATTGCCCTCCGGCAGCGTGTCATCTGCCGACAGAATGCCTGGGTTGCGAATGGCTTCGGCGATCTCCGGCAGCAGCACCACGAGTTCGATACGGCGATTGACAGGATCCGTGGGCGAAGTGTCAGACAACAGTACGCGGTCCGCAAAGCCCGATACGCGTAATAGTTGATCTGGATCAAGCCCCCCGGCCACTAACTCGCGACGCGACGCATTGGCACGATCATTGGAGAGCTCCCAGTTGCTGTAACCCCGGTAACCACCGGCATAGGGCACGCTGTCGGTATGGCCACTGATGCTCAAGTCATTCGGCAGTTCGTTCAGCAGCGGCGCCATGGTGCGCAGTAGACTGCGCATATACGGCGCCACCTGGTCGCTGCCCAGCTCGAACATCGGACGCTGTTCGGTATCCAGCAGCTGAATACGCAGCCCTTCCCGAGTCAAATCGAAGCGCATCTGGTTGCGCAGCTCACGCAGTTCCGGATCCCGCTCGATGGCACGCTCGATGCGCTCCTGCAGCTCATCGAAAAAACGCCTTTCCTGGGCGCTTGGCCGCGTTTGCTGCAGTACGTCGATGCGTGCCCGCTCACCGTCACTATGCGTCGGATCAGGGCCGCCGCCGGGAATCACGCTGGTACTGCCCGACATGTCTCCTCCGGTAATGGCCGTCACGAGCGGGGTACTGAAGTACTCCGCGACGCCACGCCGAGTCTCTTCACTGGAGACACTCAAAATCCACATTACCAAGAAGAGCGCCATCAGCGCGGTCATGAAGTCCGCCAGCGCAATTTTCCACGCCCCCCCATGGTGGGCATGAACCACTTTCTTACGCCGGATGACGATCGGGCGTTTATCGCCGCCTTTACTCATGCATTACCGCCCTTTTTGGCGTCGCGCACATACTCTTCCAGTTCGGTAAAGCTGGGTCGTTCAGCGGTATGTAAAGCTTTACGACCAAATTCGACGGCGAGCTGCGGGGCGTAGCCGTGCAGGCTCGCCAGCAGCGTCACGCGGATGCACTGCAACATTTTTTCCGCTTCTTTGGCCTGGCGGTCAGCGTAACTGGCGATTGGGCTAATGAAGCCGTAGCCCAGCAGAATCCCTAGAAAAGTACCGACCAGCGCCAGCGCGATCATCTCCCCCATTTGCGCAGCGGAAGCGTCTGCATACGTCAACGCCTTGATGACCCCCATGACCGCCGCCACGATCCCGAAAGCCGGCATGGCGTCACCCACCTTGGAAATGGCGTCAATGGGCACGTGCGCTTCTTGTTCGAAGACCTCGATTTCATGGAGCATCAGCTCATCGATCTCCATGGGCTCCATGCCGCCGCTGACCATCAGGCGAAGATAATCGGTCAGGAAGTTCATGATATGGGGGTCTGCCAGCACCGAAGGGTGCTCTTGAAAAAGCGGGCTCTCTTGGGGATTGTCGATATCGCGCTCGATGCCGAGCATGCCCTCGCGGCGCACCTTGGAGAGGATCTTGTACTGTAGTGCCATCAGCTCCATATAGAGCGCTTTGTTATACTTCTTGGTACGCTTTAGCCGCGGCAGGATCTTGAACGTCGCCTTGATGGCTTTGCCGTTGTTGGCAGCAATGAAGGCTCCCACCCCCGCCCCGCCAATCATCAGCAGCTCCGTCGGCTGATATAGTGGCCCCAGGCTTCCACCTGCCAGTACATAACCGCCGAACACACATACCAGTACGACCACATAACCTAAAAGAATCAGCACAAGCAGAGTCCTTGCGATATCGGTTTTTTTATCAAACAGAGCAGGGTCCCAGGCTTGTCCACGCAGGCACCGCTCTATCCCAACTGCTACTTAGCAACATCATACTAAGACGAATGCGCTGTTTAATGAAAAAGTACCACCGCCTTTTACCGCTATCTAAGCGTTAGAGAGGTAGTTTATTGACTCACCGCCACGCCGCTAGAGGTGTGACAATTTTATACGTTCAGCGCGATGCTTTACGGGTCTTGCCAGCCCGGGAAGGGGGCTGACAAATACCGCAGACATAGTCGTGCGTTGGGCTGTGGGCATGAGCGACGAAGTGGCCTTCACAGCGTGTACAGGTGGTCAGCTGCAAAAGATCGCTTTCGAAAAAGCGCACCAGTGTCCAAGCACGTGTCAGCCCAAGCACAGGCTCCACACCTTCCAAAGAAATCTGCTCTTCGTACAGTCGATAAGCCTTAACGAAGGCGTCGATGCGCTCACAGCCCGCGCCTTTCAGCAGCCCGACATAAATGTTGTAGAAGAACGAGGAGTGCACGTTGGGCAGCCAAGTGACGAACCAATCCGCAGAGAATGGCAGCATTCCCTTAGGCGGCGACATTCCGCGCACTTCTTTGTAAAGTTTGATCAAGCGGGTACGGCTCAGCTCCGTCTCCGTCTCCAACACCTGCAAACGTGCACCTAATTCGATCAGCTCAATGGCCAGCTGTACTTGGTGCATTTCATCAACCAAGCTTTTCTGGCTCACTTCGACTCTCCTGACGTCAGTGATCTCATCGGCTCACAGGCAGATAGCAGTGACGCATGCAGCCCCGACAGCCCTTGATCCCTAGGGTTTTCAAGAATGTCGCGCAGCCGCTGTCCACTCGAGTGGCTGAACCGGCAGACCAACTGGTTGCTCCGCGCCAGCTTGGTCAATTGCCACGCATTGAGCGATATCAAAAGGTCGGCGAGCTCACCATCGATTTTTAGGCGAAACATCGCTGCCTCACGATCTTCGCTCAACAGCCGCTGCGCAAGTAATAGATACGCTAAGTTGATCTCTTGAATTTCATCGAGAAAGCTTGTTTGACTCATAGTGTCCCATCGAACGACACAGGCGCTACATTGTGACCGTTATACTGGCGCCATTGATGACTTTTGTTCCCAGTATCATGGTTGCATACAACGCTTGCATTGGCTACTTGAGCCTTTCACGCTGAGTCAGCCCACTGTCCGATAGCTCAAAGACCCAGACGAGCAGCTCAGCGACGACCTGATACAAGCTGGCAGGTATCTCTGCATCTAAGTCTAACTGCATTAATAGCGCTACCAATTCTGGGGCATCATGTACGTAGATACCCTGGCGCTGCGCTTCCGCCATAATCCGCTCTGCAAGCTCCCCGTATCCTTTTGCCACGACACGTGGAGCCCGCTCTCCCTCTTGATAGGCCAGCGCGACGGCTTGGCGGCGTCGATCATCCGCGATCGCCATCATCGCTCTCCAATGTTACATGTCTCACCATGACACGAACTTTACGGAAATCGAAGGCACTTAACCGCTGCTCCAACGCGCCAACGCCCTCTTCTAGGCGCTGTTGAGTCGTCACATTATCGGCCGTCAAATCGATCGTTAGAGTTCCCTGATAAAGTGACAGCGCAATGCTAAAGCGTCCGAGATTAGGGACATCGAGCTGCATTTCCGACCGCCACCCCTCGTCTGCCTCACCCTCGTCCCCCCCCGCGCCTTTTTGCCCGTCGCGGCCGGGCAGATGGATCACGAGCGCCATAAAAATCCCCGCCCAGACATCACCTTCCCAGCGCAGCGTCGGCGTTACCATCATCTCCAATTGCTGACGCACGAGCCCTTGCAAGCTCTCGTGAACGATCTCCTTGGGCCCTCCTCGACTCGACACGTCCCATTCGCTGCTCACTGGCAAGCCCACGGGCACCTGAGGCAGCTCTCGACTGACCGTCAAGGGAGGTGGCGTAGCGCTGGGGCTGGGCGGCAACAGGGCGGGACGCTCTAGCAGTAGCTGACCGTCCGCTGCCGGGGTCAGCGATGTATTAGGCAAAATGGCTAACGGCACCGAGCTCGCCAATAGCGCCGACGCAGGAGCCGTGGAGGTGGTATTCAGCACTGCCGATGTAGCGTTAGGCACGAAGATGGCGGCAGGGCGAGGACCAGGCTGCATTTGTGGTTCACGCATCAGCTGTTGACGGGGAGCCTCACCTTGAAACCAGCGCTTAAGGTGGGATTCGTAAAAGAGACCGCTGTCTCGAATACTCGCCTCTAATCGGTTAGCCAATACCGTTGCCGAGGGCGTCTCCTGCGTTGTCATTAGCGGCGCTTGTGGACGTAGCACGGTGGGAGGAGCAGGAAAACGCAGCAACACATCGGCGATAGTGCGCGCCGCCGGACTGAAATGCGTTTGCGTGGAGCTAGGAGCCCCCGTGGGCAGCGCGCCCGGTGGCGCTTGTCGAAACCCATCGGGCGAGCCTGGCAAGCGCTTTAGATCACCCAATAGCGGTGCGAGTGGGCGGCCATCCAGCCCAGCATCACCCTGTAACGCTCTTGGTCCGTCTCCGGCATATACCGGTTGAACGGGCGCATTCAAAGCACGCTGTGTGGACACCTCGGCTTGGCGGCCAAGCACCTGATGCAACAGGGTGTCGATAAGCGGCGTAATGCCACTCACGACGCCCCCTTATCGCGAGAGGGATCGCTCTCGTAAGCGTCGTAGGCCCCCTGCTGGGGCGCATAAGCGCGGTGCAAATCCCGCTGACGCTGGGTGACACCGATCAACTTGCCAAGCTCATCACGCCGGGCAACCAAGCGGCGACGAATCTCAACGTCATGCTCCAGAATTTGCTCTAGCAGTTCAGACTTGCGCTGCTTACCCTGCGCATCGAGCACGACCGTGACATCTAATTCACGCAGCTCTTCAACCAGCACCACGTAATTACTGCGCTGTTCGATCAGTTCTGCCCACTGCTCTGCGTTCGCCAGCTCATGCATATGGTGAACGCGCACCAGCAGCTTTGAATAAGCATCCAAGAGTGCCTGTTGCGAATGACGATGGGCTGTTTCGGAAGCTGCCATGCTTGCCTCATGCACTCTGCTGTTGACCGATTTCACGCCATGCGGAAGCGATATCTTCAAGTAAACGCTCGGCTTGATTGAGGCTTTCTTCGTCGTTGCGTAAGTTAGCCGCCAACAGCAAGCGAGCGATATAGTCGTACAGTGACGCAAGCCGCTCGGCAATAACGCCACCTTTCTCTTGATCAAGGGCCGCCGCCAGGCCGTTATTGATAATGTCGAGAGCCTTGGAAATCGAGCGCCCTTTTTCGGCCCGATTACCAGCTTGCATATGAATACGTGCTGCACGGATGGCTGCCTGAGCACCGTCAAAAAGCATCACGATCAGTTGATGCGGGTCAGCAGACATCACACCACTTTCAACGCCGACACGGGCATACGCACTTGCACCACGTCCATTAGCGGCGCCACCGCGAGTGTAAGTCATTGGCGGGCACTCCTGTATGAGGTAAAACGACAGCCGTTACTTCGCAGCGAACGGCTGTTTCAACTGAGTGGTTGAGCATGCTTGCTCAGCTATTCAATATATCGGCGCGGGCGTCGCGGACTTTAAGCATAATGGCGTTTTAATTTTGCCACCCTGCGCGGGACACCTATGTCGAGACGGCTACTTCACGGATGGGTTTACCCAGTCGTTCCAAGACGTCGCCTCGAATGACCGCACCCAAATTGTCACGCATGGGTGGCTCTGACTGCTGCGTCAACACGACCTCTAGCGGCGAACCACTGTCATCGAGACGTAGTACCCAGGCCAACTGTTCGCTCGAAAAGAGCGCCAAAGAACCCACCGGTAGCGTTTTGAAATGTTCGATGTAACGCTTGATCCAGCGCGGGTCGAACTGATGCGGATGCGCAAGGAGGTGTCGGTAGATCTGCTGAGCGGTGCGCCCTGGGCGATCCGCACGGTCGCGCCGCATGGCTTCTACCACATCGACGACCGCACTCGCTTTTGCCAACTCGTTGATGTCCTCACCGGTCAACCCTTCTGGATAACCGCTACCATCAAGCCGCTCATTGATACCACCAATGACGGCTTGCGCCACGGTGGCAGAGAGCCACTGGCAGGTATGTAGACGCGCCAATAGTAGCGACACGTGCTCACTGAGCGCGCGACGATGGGTCGCCTCAAAGCTAGGCGCCTTGAACACTACCTGAGGTATCAACGCTTTACCAAGGTCGTGAACCAATCCACTTGCCACGATGGCCTTACGCACTTCCCGGGGCATGTTATTGCCTACCAAGTCCAGTAGATGCACCGCCACGGCGATACCGTGGCGCACCAGCAGCGGCTCCAATGAAAGACAGCGAGAAGCAAACAATAGCCCTTCACGATCCTCTTCGTGCAGCATCAACAAACGGTCGGCATTGCGTGAAAGCTGGCGTGAATCGATGTCGCTCCCCTGCTGAAGCAGCAGCAACTGGGCATCCAAAAACGCCGCCACTTTGACCAAGCGCCGCGCCATTGGTGTCGCGTAGCGACGAATATCTCGTCTTCCCACGTGCTCGGTATCCGGCGCACGACGACTAGGCTGCTCGAAAAGGGGCGACGGCTGACGCTCTTCTTGGGCTTCTTTTTTATAACGCGACGCTTCGCGCTCGATCTCGCAGACGAAGTACCAAATCTGGCGCTCTTGTTCGGACGTGCAGCCTGTAAAACGGAAGCCAACGCGCAATAAGTGACGCTCAGGGTCGGTTTTTTGGTGCCGCGCAACCGCGTGAACCTCGAAGTAAGTGCCATTAGGGAAAGTCAACGCAATCTTCAGCGGCGCATCGGTCTCTGCCAGCACGCCACTAGCGGCCAACGGCAACTCAAGCTGGCAACCATCTTGCGACAGGTCGCGCAGCTCGCCCAGCACACTTTCATCCCCATCCCCAAAGACGGTCGCCGCCACCACCATACCCATGCGCAGTTCGGCACGATAGGACTCACGACGCTGCAAAACGTCGACTGAGGCAGGATAATCACTGCAACATAAAAAACGACCGCCAGAACGGCGGGTTTCGGTCAACGAGAGAAGCGGCGTTCTCACTACTTTACCCTGGGATTGACCACGCAAGAAAAACTGCTCTCCTTGCTGCAAGCGGCCCAGCAAGTAGTCGACGGAGGAGAGATCCATGACGAGCGTGTCGCCCTCATGCTGCTCCATCAACACAATAGGCTCTGGACTCGCATCAGGGGCTGCCAAGCAAAGAGACACGCCGCCACTCTCGATCATGGTGTTTAATAGAGAGCTTATGGCCGACGCGCTAGTGACGCTCTCGTACTCATCTTGCTGGACTTCCATGCGTGCCTCACTTTCCCCAACGCGTTATGTATTAACACCCATCACAAAGTAACAAAGCATAACAGAAGCTTTCATTGAGCCGTATGCCCGCCATAGGGCTAATAACACTTTCTTTTCGTCTATAGTAAAAACTATAAAGTTGATGGCAAACATGCCGATAGACTTGTGAAGAGGCTCATCACCGAACGGTAAACGGCCTCACGCCTTTACTCGGTTACGCTACCTAGCCATGACTGGCTTCGCTTAGGGAGGAACGTTGTATATGGGCCCATTCATCGTTGATTCAATCGCCTCATCACTCGTCGCCGCACTGCCGCAGGAGCGCTCACGCCATGATTCCAGCCTCATTGCGATCACGCCTACCCCCCTCCAGCCAGCACCCTCAGACACTCAACCCGCGACCAGAGAAGAGCTGGTGGAACCTATCCAGCGCATCAACGATGTCATGCGCCCTCGTGGGCTTGAATTCGACATCAGTGAGGATTCATCGCGCATCATCACCCGAGTGATCGATCGAGAAACGGGTGATGTGATACGCCAAATCCCCGCAGAAGAGATATTACAAATGGCCGAACGCCTGGAGGAACTGCAAGGCAAGCTTATCTCTTCACAAGCGTAACGGTAGCAGCGCACGGCCAAGAGCGTCGGCATCGTGTCAGCCGACCACCCTCTCGGCTTAAGCTAAACGCCTTACACCTGCATATTCATAACGTCGCGGTATGCGGTCACTAAACGATTGCGTACTTGCATACCCATTTGAAAGGCCACGCTCGCTTTCTGCATATCGACCATGACATCGTTCAGTTCGACGTTCGGCTCACCGGCCTGAAACGCCATCGCTTTCGCGTTGGCCGACTGCTGTAAACGATTGATACGCTGAATAGAAGCCTGCAGCTCACTACCAAAGCCCGACTGCCCAACCGACGTCGTTAGCTGCTCGCCCTTGATCGGCTGAGCCGCCTGGGCGGCGAGCCCTTGCATCTGCTGCAGCGCAGACTGTATGGAAGGTGAACTCATACACTTGCCTCAATTTGCGGGTGGCCATTTAATGCCGCAAGCCTACCATCGGTACGAAAAGCCTCATACGTACAAATGCGTGTGAAAAGCCAAGCTTTTCGTTCATTTATGGTTGACGCCCCCCAGGATAATGGCGTCCATCACAATTCCGCTTCATTCTTTCAGCGGATAACCGCGATTGACGGATATAGCCTATGCCTTCTTTGGTGATGCGCCTTGGTCGACCCCCGTTTTGCCTTCCCATCTGGAGGGACGCATGAGCGAAACGGGTGCGACGGCAGGCCGTCAAAACAGCACGACACAAAGCCCTCCGCGTAGTGGGGCTGCAGAGAACGACACCAACAGCCCATCGGTTTTTGAGCGCACTATGAAGCAGTTGCGCGGCAATCCGCTTGTGGTCGTTTTGGTGGCCGCTGCTGCGTCTATCGCAATTGTGGCCGCCCTCTTCATGTGGGCCAGCAGTCCCGACTACCGGGTGCTTTATAGCAACCTCAGCGAAGCTGACGGCGGCCGAATCATTACAGAGCTAGATACCCGTGGCGTTCCCTATCAGTTCAGCCAGGGTGGCCAAGCCCTGCTGGTACCCAGCGACCAAGTGCACACCCTGCGCCTTCAACTGGCCGAACAGGGTCTACCGCAAGGGGGTAACCTGGGTCTAGAGCTCATGGAAACGCAGGCGTTCGGTATTAGCCAGTTTGCTGAGCAGGTCAACTTCCAACGTGGACTGGAAGGTGAGCTTGCCCGGTCCATCGAGTCTCTGGGGCCCGTCGAACGCGTCCGAGTGCATCTTTCCATGGCGAAGCCGTCGGTCTTCATCCGCGACCGGGAGCCTGCCAAGGCATCCGTCGTGCTCACTCTGTTACCTGGGCGGGTACTGGGTGAGGGTCAAGTGAGCGCCATCGTCCACATGGTGTCCAGCAGCGTGCCCGAACTCGCCATTGAGGACGTCACCGTCGTCGATCAAAACGGGCGTCTACTGACAGCCAACAGCGCCCAAGGCAACGATCTAGACGGCACTCAGCTGGCCTATATCACGGAAGTCGAACGCTCTTACCAGCAGCGGATCGAAAACATCCTGTCGCCTATCATGGGCAGCGACAATGTACGCGCCCAGGTAGCGGCTCAAATCGATTTTTCGCGTCGTGAGCAAACCTCCGAGCGCTATAGCCCCAACCAAGCACCTAACGAGTCCGCCGTACGCAGTCGCCAGCTGAGCCTGTCGTACGATGGCGAAGACCCGTTAGCGACCGGCATTCCTGGCGCGCTCAGCAATACTCCGCCAGGTGTCGCTCCCTCCCCCATCAATCAGCCAGATGCAGAAGAGGGCGATGGGAACGACGATGCCGAGCCCGGTGCGCTGCGCAACCTGCGTCAAGAAGACGTGGTGAATTACGAAGTCGACCGCAGCATCGAGCACGTTCAGCATCGCCTAGGCCAAGTCCAAAGGCTCTCTGCAGCGGTCGTTGTCAATTTCCGTCGCGTGACCAATGAAGAGGGCGAGGTAGAACAGGTGGCTCTCAGCGCCGAGGAGATCGCCCAGATCGAACGCCTTGTTCAGCAGGCCATGGGATTCTCTGAGCTACGAGGCGACCAAGTCGAAGTCGTGAATACGCCCTTTGCCGCCGATGACGAGACTCGCATCGAACCGGTGTGGTGGCAGCACCCCGACAACATCGCCATGGCGACGACGCTGGGCCGCTACCTTCTTGTCGCTATTGCCGCCTTGCTACTCTATTGGCTGATTTTGCGCCCGCTGATCAAGCGCTACACGCAACCTCCGGTGATGGCGGCTGCCATGCCTGGAGGAACGCTGAGTACACGCATAGGAGATGAAGAGGACGAGCAGGAGAGTGAGAGTGATGGCGACGAGGAAGACACCTACAGCAGCAAGCCCAAGCGCCGTCGCAAAACGTCGCTCTACGAACACAACCTTAACGATCTGCGAGAGATGGCTCAGGAAGACCCCCGTATGGTCGCGATGATCATTCGCAGTTGGATGAACGCCAATGACTAGCATTGCCGAAATGAGCGGCGCTCGTAAAAGCGCCATTCTCCTGCTGGCGCTGGATGAAGACAGCGCCGCAGAGGTGTTCAAATTCCTCAGCGCCAGCGAAGTGCAAGAGATCAGTACCGAAATGGCGCGGCTTCACCAAGTCTCCCATGAAGACATGAAAGCCGTGCTAGAAGCCTTCCATCGCGAGACCGAAGAGTTCGTGGCCCTGAACCTCAACTCAAGCGAACACATTCGGTCGGTGCTGACCAAGGCGCTGGGCAGTGAGCGAGCCACCAGCCTCATCGAGGACATTCTCGAATCTACGGGCGAAAACTCGGGTATCGATGCCCTGAACCTGATGGAAGCATCCATGGTATCGGAGCTTATCCGCGACGAGCACCCGCAGATCATTGCGACCATCCTGGTACACCTGGATCGTCATCAGGCGGCCGATATTCTCGAGCTGTTCGAAGAGAAGTTGCGTAACGATGTCGTCCTGCGGATTGCCACGTTCAGCGGCGTTCAGCCTGCCGCTCTGCAGGAGCTCACCGAGGTGCTCAGCAGTATGCTCGATGGCCAGAACCTCAAGCGTAGCAAAATGGGCGGCGTAAGAACGGCGGCCGAGATCCTCAACCTGATGAATTCGTCTCAGGAAGAAGTGGCCATCGAGACCGTTCGTTCGCACAGCGAAGATCTTGCCCAGAAAATCATCGACGAGATGTTCCTGTTCGAGAACTTGCTGGACCTGGACAACCGTGCCATTCAGATGGTGCTGCAAGAAGTCGAGACGAACTCCTTGGTGGTGGCACTCAAAGGAGCCCAAGACGCGCTGGTGGACAAATTCCTGCGCAACATGTCCCAGCGTGCTGCCGACTTGGTTCGCGAAGACATGGAAGCCCGTGGCCCCATTCGCGTTTCCCAGGTAGAAACCGAGCAGAAAGCGATTCTACAAATCGTTCGCCGCCTGGCTGATTCAGGTGAAATCGTCCTAGCAGGTGGAGACGACGAGTATGTCTAATACGCATGCTCCCGAGTTTGACCGTCACGGAGATTGGCGACGTTGGCAAATGGACGAGCTGACCTCGTCCCGCCGCTCACAATTCGACAGCCATGGCACTGTGCCTAACGAACACCAGCGAAAAGTCGAGGCGGCACGGCGCGCAGCAGAGGAAGCGCGGGTACGTGAAGAGCAAGAGCGTAAAGACATTTACGAACGACTGCGCAAAGCCGCCGAAGAAGAGGGGTACCAGGCAGGGCTGGCGCGCGGACATGAAGAGGGGTATACCCAAGGCCTTAACGAAGGCCGCGAGCATGCCGCGCAAGAGCTCAACGAACAAATCCGCCAGAGCGTGACACCTCTGGCGGCGTTAGCTAAACAGTTCTCCGATGCTCTTGAGCGCCTTGACGACACCATTGCTCACGACCTGGTAGAGCTTGCTTTGACCACCGGCAAGCAGTTGGCAGGCGAGGCATTGGCAGACCATCCCGACCATATTCTCGCCATCGTGCGGGAGCTGCTGCACACCGAGCCTCCGCTCGTTGGCAGCCAACGGCTATGGCTCAACCCCGCTGACCATGAACTCGTCGCTGAGCACTTAGGCAGCGAGCTAGAAGCGGCCAGTTGGACGCTGCAGCCGGATGACCAGCTGGCACGTGGTGGCTGTCGCTTGACCAGCGCCCAGGGCGAATTGGATGCCACGTTCGAAAGCCGTTGGCAGAGCGTCCAAGCTCAGCTCCGTAAGCGCCACAGCGCGCCATCATCAGGAGCGTAATGCCATGAACCATTTACGTTGCCCGCATCAGCACCGATGGCAAAAAGCTCTCCAACGCACGACTCAGCGCGTGGGAAGGCTACCGTATTACCGCACCAGCGGTCGCGTGGTGCGCGCAACGGGCATGGTGATCGAAGTAGTCGGGTTACGTGTGGCGGTTGGCAGCGCCTGCCAAATCGAACTTCCGGGCGCCGATGGCCGCCTGAACGACAGTGATAAGCATGCCGAAGCCGAAGTCGTTGGCTTCTCGGGCGATAAGCTTTACCTGATGCCGCTGGAAGAAATTTCTGGCTTGATGCCAGGCGCACGGGTGACTCCCTTGGTCGATGGCAACGGGCATAGTGCTCGTCGCTTCCCAGTCGGCGACGAACTGCTGGGGCGCGTACTCGATGGTAACGGTAACCCGCTCGACGACCGTGAAAGCGTCGAAGAGGCACCCCGCACGACTCTGCAGTCTCGACCACTCAACCCGCTGTCTCGAGCGCCCATCGAGTCACAGATCGATGTCGGCATCCGCGCCATCAACGCACTGCTTAGCGTAGGCCGAGGCCAACGCATGGGGCTATTCGCTGGCTCTGGCGTCGGTAAATCGGTACTGCTGGGTATGATGGCACGCTATACCCAAGCCGATGTGATCGTGGTTGGCTTGATCGGCGAGCGCGGCCGCGAAGTGCAGGATTTCATCGACAATATTTTGGGTCCAGAGGGCCGTCGACGCGCCGTGGTCGTCGCCGCCCCTGCCGACACGTCGCCCCTCCAACGATTGCAGGGGGCCGCTTACGCCACGCGCATTGCCGAAGGGTTCCGCGACGCTGGGCGCAACGTGCTGCTGATCATGGACTCGCTAACGCGCTATGCCATGGCTCAGCGGGAAATCGCGCTCGCCATCGGCGAACCGCCCGCCACGAAAGGGTATCCGCCATCGGTGTTCGCCAAATTGCCTGGCTTGGTCGAGCGGGCGGGAAATGCGGAGCGAGGCGGCGGCTCGATTACGGCGTTCTATACCGTACTCACCGAGGGAGATGACCAGCAGGACCCTATCGCCGATTCGGCCAGGGCGATCTTGGATGGCCATATCGTGTTATCACGCACGCTGGCCGAAGCAGGCCACTACCCTGCCATCGACATAGAAGCGTCTATCAGTCGTGCGATGACTGCCATCGTGACGCAAGAACAGCAGCAGAAAGCGCGAACGTTCAAACAACTCTTTTCACGCTATCAACGCAACCGCGATTTGATCAGCGTGGGAGCCTACAGCCCTGGGCATGACCCTCGGCTAGATGAAGCCGTCAATCGCTTTCCTGATCTAGAGCGATTTCTTCAACAAAATATCGAGGAGTGTGCGCCGCTTGAGGAGTCCCGCCAAGCCCTGCACACGGTAGTGGGAGGCTAAATGAGTCATCAACAGCTCGATATGCTGACAGACCTTGCCCGCGATGCACGCGACCAAGCCGGCAAACTGCTGGCGCAAGAGCGCCAAACTCAGCAGCAAACCGAAGCGCAGCTTCAGTCGCTCAATCGCTATCGGGCGGAGTACGCCGAGCGTTTACAGCAAGCCATGCGTGACGGTATCGACCCCGCTACCATGTACAATTATCAACAGTTCTTGGCGTCACTGGATGCTGCTCTTAGCCGTGCCCGACAGGCGCTAGCGGCGCAGCAAAAGCGCGTGCAACAAAGCCAACAGCACTGGCAACAGGAGCAGCGCAAACTCTCCTCTTACGATACACTGGCCTCGCGCCGGTTATTAGAAGAGCACCGCCGACAAGCGCGTCACGAGCAGAAAGCGAGCGACGACATGGTCACTAATCGTCTGGCTCGCCAACAGTCTGACAAATCCCTTTAGCGTCGCGTCAGGAAGCCTATTCATGAATATTCAACTGTTACTTTCTGCGAGTCCTAGCCAAGGCAATGGCATGTCGGCTTCACAGGCAACCGGGGCTCAAAGCCTCTCCAACAACGGTCTTTTCCGCCAAGCCATGCTTCAGGCGAATGAAGGACAGCCACGCCTGCCGCAAGAACTCGCTACCGGTGCGACATCCGCCTCACAGACATCGGCTGCTCTGAAGGAGTTCGCCTCGCTATTGGAGTCACTAGGCATTGAGCTCGACCAAGAAGAGCTCGCGACGCTTCTCGCGCAGCTACACAACGCAGAGCAACCCAGCGCCGACCAGCTAGCCGCTCTGCCCGGCATGCTCAGCAGCACCGGAGAGACCTCACCATCAGCGCTTGACGAAATTTCCAGTCGTCTTGCGCTGGTCGCAGCCTTCAGTGATGCAACGACTCAATCCCGCGACGTCACGGCTGAGACCGTGTCGATTGCTGATATTGCCGAACAGTTAGCGATAAGCCAACAAGATGCTGCCGCGTTAGTCGCTGCTTATCAGCAACTCGCTGCCGGCACAGGCTCGGCCGGTGACTCTACACTTGAGTCCCGCAACCAGCACATCGTCTCACTGCTCGCCGCCAACTCTACGGCTCATGCATCCTCGAGCAGTCAGCCTGCCACATACAGCACGCTGACGGCATCGGCTGCGCAAATGAATGCATCTCAACTTCGCGTCAGTAGTGAGGCAATGACGAGTGCCTTGGCGGTCAGCAATGGCGCTAATGACACAGCTGCGCGGCTGGGTAGCGCCAGCGAACTAGCACTCAACGTGCCTAATGTTCATGGCACTCCTGCCCCTGCTGCCGTTCCATCGGGCACCTCGCTCCCCTCCTCGATCGGTACTCCCGTATCGCATCCGGCGTGGCCATCCCAGCTCGGTCAGCAACTCGTTCAATTTGCTCAGCGAGGGGGGGAGCAACACATTCAGATGAAACTGCACCCCGCCGAACTTGGCCCGCTCTCCATTTCATTGAAAATGACCGAACACGGTGCCCAGGCGCACTTCTTATCGGCTCATGCGCAGGTTCGTCAGGTATTGGAGCAGGCGATTCCGCAACTACGCGACGCGCTGGCCGAACAAGGCATTTCACTGGGTGAAACGTCAGTGGGTGAGCAAAACGCTTCCAATGAACAAGCCTTTGCCCAGCAGGGTAATGGCGGCGGCGGGCTGATTGACGGCAACGACGTCGAAAGTAATGGGCCAACAGCCACGTTGGACAGCACGCCGGTAACCCTGGATGGACGCGTCGATCTCTATGCTTAAGTCGCCTCGGCGTTTGGCATGACCTATGTCGTCATGATCGGGTTAATTAACTAAACCAAAAGATAGGCTCCCCAAGGAAGCCTGTTCGTTTCTTCACCATCACCCGCGTTAGGCATAATGCTTGGCTAGCGTCATGCGTGAACATCATGGGAACAACAATGGCAGAATCAAGCGGCGGATCAAAAAAACTGCTTTGGGTAATGATCATTCTTGTCTTGCTCTCGTCAGCAGGTGCAGCGGCGGCGATCTACCTCGTGCTCGACCAGCGTGACGGCAGCACCGATGGAGAAACCCAACAGCAAACGGTCGCACACACGCCTCCGGTGTTTACGCAGATCGAACCCTTTACCGTCAATCTTGCGGATGACCGCTTTGGATCGCGCCTACTTTACGCGGGTATTACCCTGCGTGTGGGTAACGAACAAAGTAAAGCACTCATCGAAGAGCACATGCCGCAAGTTCGCAGCCGTCTGCTCATTCTGCTCTCAGGCAAGCAAGCCAACCAGCTGACCTCGACAGAAGGCAAAGAGACGCTCGCCCAAGAAATCATTAACCGCTTGAGCGTTCCACTGACGGAAAACCAGCCCCCGCTAGACCTTCGGGAAGTGCTGTTTACCGAATTCATTGTGCAATAACCTAGGGAACGGAGCCGTTCATGTCGCAGGACGATCTACTGTCCCAGGAAGAGATCGATGCCTTACTCAAAGGCGTCAGCGGAGATGACGAGCCCTCGGTAGCGTCTTCTCAAACGCAGGATGAGTCGCGTATACGTCCTTATGACCCGTCGACACAGCACCGGGTCATTCGTGAACGTCTTCACGCGCTCGATTTTATCAACGAGCGTTTTGCGCGTTATTTCCGCAACGGCTTGTTCAACCTGATTCGGCGCAGCTCAGACATCACGGTAGAGTCTGTTAGCTATCAGAGCTTCAGCAACTTTTCACGCAACGTACCGGTACCCACCAACCTCAATATCGTATCGATGAAACCGCTGCGAGGCTCTGGACTGGTGGTTTTCCCACCGAATTTGGTTTTCATGGTGGTGGACAACCTATTTGGGGGCGACGGACGTTTCGTCACCAAGTCGGATGGGCGTGAGTTCACCAACACCGAGCAGCGCATCATTCAGCGATTATTGAATCTGGCGATCGATGCGTATCAAGAAGCCTGGAAAGTGGTATACCCCATCGATGTCCACTTTTTACGCTCAGAAGTGCAGTCGAAGTTTGCCAACATCACTAACTCTCCCAACGAGATCGTGGTGAATACCAAATTCAACATCGAAGTTGGCAACCTCTCGAGCAGTTTTCAAATCTGTATGCCCTACGCCATGATCGAGCCGCTGCGTGACCTGTTGGTGAACCCGATCAACGATAGTAATCATGACAGTGACGGCTCCTGGTCACGTCGTATGGCAAGCGAACTCCGCCAATCGGAAGTAGAGCTGGTGGCCGAGTTTGCACAAATTCCCAGCCGTATTGCGCAGGTCATGGGACTGAAAAAAGGGGATGTCTTGCCGGTGGATATCCCTAACACGATTACCGCACGTGTCGATGGGGTTCCCGTCATGGAGTGCGAGTACGGTAGCCAGCGCCAGCAACGCGCGTTACGGGTACTGCGCATGATCGACCATGCTGCTATGAATAACGTATCGTCCAAGGACTTTATTAAAGGTTCAACGCGACAGAAAGCCAAGGAATCCAAAGCATGACTGATCCTAATAAACCCGATCAAAAAGTCTCTGATGACGATTGGGCGGAAGCCATGTCTGAGCAAGAAGAGCCGTCGTCTGACGCGGATGCCGCCAGCGAAGACGAGGACCCCTGGGCAGCTGCCATGGCTGAGCAGGAAGCAGCCGAGCAGTCTCATGCAGAGGATGAGCCCGCCCCAGAGGCGCCTCAAGCCAAGTCTGCAAGCGAAGAGGTGTTTCGCCCACTGAGCGGTGAGCAAGGAAATGCCCCCTCCCGTGATCTAGAGATGATCATGGACATTCCGGTCAAGCTGACCGTAGAACTCGGCCGCACGAAGCTCACGATCAAACAGCTCCTGGAGCTGGCGCAAGGCTCCGTTATCGAGCTAGAGGGCCTTGCTGGGGAGCCTATGGATATCCTGATCAACGGCTATTTGATTGCCCAGGGCGAAGTGGTCGTCATCGAAGATAAGTACGGTATCCGTATTACGGAAATTATCACGCCGTCCGAACGGATTCATAAACTCAACCGATGAGCGTGGCGACTTCCAGCGCTCAGCCCTCGGTCGATGCGCTAAGCGGCGGTGACGCCCTGGTGGGCATGGCCGCGTTGGGTAAAACGGCTGCGGCGCTCGCACTCGTCATAGCGATCATTTTGGTCTGTACGTCGCTGCTCAAGCGCTGGCAACAACACCGGTTCGACCAGGGGGCGCGGCTTCGGATCGTCGGAACCACTGCCGTTGGCAATCGTGAGCGCGTGGTGGTCGTCGAAGTGGAAGATACGTGGCTAGTGTTGGGGGTCAGTAGTGGCCGTATCAGCAAACTGCATGAGCGGCCCGCTCCACTAGACCGCCCCCCGACGCCTGAATCGCCGCCCTCTCGTTTCTCGCAGCGCCTAGCCAATGCGCTGGCCAAGAATCGTGGTAAAAGCGCCTCACCCTCTTCAGACTCTCAGCACTCATCATGACTCACGTTTCGCCCGTTGCTTGGCCCTTTCTACGTCGCTGGTGGCTGTTGGCGCTGTTTCTGGTTGGCAGCCTGATAGCCTTACCCGCCGCCGCTCAGCAGCTACCCGGCCTTGTATCACAGCCAATGGAAGATGGCGGCCAGCAGTGGTCGCTCTCGCTACAAACGCTGCTATTTTTAAGCTCGCTGGCCTTTTTACCTGCGATGCTGTTGATGATGACCAGCTTCACACGCATCATCATCGTATTGAGCTTGCTGCGCACCGCCATGGGAACGCAGGCAACGCCGCCCAATCAGGTACTACTGGGCATTGCGCTGTTTCTGACGTTTTTCATTATGTCGCCCGTCTTGAGTCAGGTCTACGATACCGCCTGGGTGCCTTTGACGGACGAAGTGATCAATTTCGAAGAGTTCTTACTGCGTGCTCAACTCCCCTTTCGTGAGTTCATGTTGGCACAGACGCGGGAACCCGACCTCGCTCTCTTCGTTCGTCTGGCCGATGTCGGTCCGCTGCAAGGCCCCGAGGAGCTCCCCATGCGGGTGCTGCTTCCCGCTTTTGTCACCAGCGAACTCAAGACAGCCTTTCAAATCGGCTTCACCATCTTCATTCCATTCTTGATCATTGATTTAGTGGTGGCGAGCACCTTGATGGCACTAGGGATGATGATGGTGCCTCCTGTGACCATCTCACTGCCTTTCAAGCTCATGCTCTTCGTACTAGTCGATGGCTGGCAGCTCATCATTGGCTCGCTGGCTGAAAGTTTTTATATGATTTAACGTCGCATGCGCGGCAAGGAGCCTCTATCCATGACACCTGAAATGGTGATGAGCGTTGCTTATCAAGGCATGCGCGTAACGCTTTTTTTGGCGGGACCCATGCTGTTGGCGGCCCTCTTTACAGGTCTGATTATCAGCCTGTTTCAGGCGGCCACTCAGATCAATGAAATGACGCTTACCTTCATTCCAAAGATTCTGGCCGTTTTTGCCGTTCTAGTACTAGCAGGCCCTTGGCTCATCGGTTTGATTACCGACTTTACAACGCGCCTATTCACCAATATTCCCGCCATGGTGATGTAACCATGGTCGACGTCACCTTTGCGCAGCTACAGGGGTGGCTAGTCGCTTTCTTTTGGCCTTTCGTACGCATTACAGCGTTTATGACGGCGACGCCTCTCTGGGGCCACTCTAGCATCCCAACGCCAGCGAAAGTGTCTCTGGCAGCGGTCATTGCCGTCGTCATTACTCCTGTTTTGCCTCCCATGCCAAACGTCCCGCTCATGTCTTGGGCGGGGCTTGGCATCATCGTCGAACAAATGCTGATCGGTATCGCGATTGGACTCGTGATGCATATCGTCTTCGCGGTCGTTCAGGCCGCCGGTGAGTTCATCGGCTTACAGATGGGCTTGGCCTTTGCGAGCTTTTTCGACATGTCGAGCGGCACGAACATCATGGTGCTCTCACGCATTCTCTACATGGTCACGCTACTGATGTTTCTCGCGTTTAACGGCCATTTGATGGTGTTGGAGGCGTTGGTGATGAGCTTTCAAACGCTGCCTATCGGGATCGGTACCTTGAACCCGAATGCCTTCGAATTACTGGCGCGGTATGCAGGAACGATTTTTGCCTCCGGCATGCTGCTGGCTCTTCCTCTGGTGGCATCGCTGCTGATCATTAGCCTATCGCTAGGCATCCTCAACCGCTCAGCGCCACAGCTGACCGTCTTCAATATCGGCTTTCCCACGTCGTTGACCGTTGGCATTGTGCTGCTCATGGTGTTGATGAGCGATATCGGCCGCTTTCTCCAACAGCTGTTTAGCCAAGGGGTCAATTTTACCCAGAGCCTCATCGAGACCATGGCCCCCTTGAACTAAAAAGCCTCAGCATCCTGGCTGAGGCTTTCAGTAGACGTGAGGCGCTGAGACGCTACATGAAGTCGAACAACGACATGCCTTTGATATCCACGAACGCTTTTTGAGCCGCCTGCAGGCCTACTTGACGCAGGCTATACTCCGAAATCGCATCGGCATAGTCGAGATCGACCAGATCCGATAGCGTCTGCTCATAGTTGAGCATACGGTTATTGCCTACCGCATCGATGACATCCAGCTCATTGAGCCTTGCGCCAGCAGAAGCGCGTACCGTCAACACATTGTCTAGTGAATTATCTAATTCACGCATGGACGTATTCAGCGTATTGCGAAGGGCAGCCTTTTGCGTATCGTTCTCTGCTGGGGTCTCTAGCACACGAATCGCTGCTTCCATGGTGCGGAACAGGTCAGCGGGAAGCTGGTCGCTGCCAGGCCGCGCTACCGAGATCTCATCACCGACCTGAGGAGCTCCTTTCAAGGTCAAACTGACGCCACCAAAACTTATTTGCTCGCCGGCAGGGTCATAAGCTTGGTCTTCAAGGCCCGCTACTTGCTGCCAAGCAGCACCATCAAACTGCTCAACGGTATAAGTGGGGTTACCAGCCCCATCATCGTCGAAAAGGACGCGAAAGCTTTCACCATAATTCGGGTCGTTGACGCTGGTCACTTGAGGTCCACTAAACGTCACGCTTCCCTGATTGGCTACGTCAGCGTTTGCGATGTAGCCTGCTCCGCTAGGCACACCTTGGAAAATCGTTGCTCCATTTTCTGTGACAGGCATGAGGCGAGACGAGTCGACACGCTGAGAACGCGCGTTAACATCACCATTGTATTCAATACTGCCCGTCGCAGATTTAACGAAAGGCGGCGCGTTATCTTTATAACCACCAAAAATATAGCGGCCGTTACCATCGGTGGCATTCGCCTGCCCAATCATCGTCTCGTAAACGCCTTTCAACTCACTGGCGATGGACTCCCGATCGACATCACTCAAGGTATCACTGGATGCTTGGATCAATAGTGTTTTGGCACTGGTCACCGCATCACTAATACTATTCAGAATACTTTCTGTCTGTGCCAGTGAATTACGTGCCGATACCCGAGCATCTTCATACTGCTGTGTGATGGCTTTCGACTGGTCCACCCCTACCGCACGTGATGCCGCTTGCGGATCATCGGACGGGTTGACGACCCGGCGGCCGCTGGCAATTTGCTGACCAATCTTTAGAAAGTCATTTTGCTGACGGTTAATGGAAGCCGTACTCTGCTCATACATAGTGACCGTACTGACACGCATCGCCTAAGCTCCTATTAGTTCCGCAGATTCAAAATGGTATCCATGATCGTACCTGCCGTATCGATCACGCGGGCATTCGCTTGATAAAATTGCTGGTATCGAATCAGGTTAGCCGCTTCTTCATCCAAGTTAACGCCTGACTCGGACTGCTGTACGGCCCGGAGCTGATCCGTTAGCCCCTGACGCGCATCCAGGTTGACTTGGGTAATGTTGGTGCGATTCCCCACGTCACTAACGAGCGCACCATAGGCACCGCTGACCGAGGCACTCCCCCCTACGATGTTTTTACTTTGAAGATCTTGGAGCAGCAAGGCGTTGCTATTATCGCCTGCGCCTGCAGCGATCCAATCGGCCGGATCATCGTTGGGATTGATGGGCAAACCCGCCGCAATTTTATCGGCATCGATGAGATTGACTTCCATCCCATTGGCCGCTCGACGCAAGGGTTGAACCTCGAACTGGTCCCCATTGGCCGGTGTATTGCTGAACGTCATGGAGATGCCGCCAAACGACAGCGTATTGTTGGCAGCGTCCCACCCTGTCCCGATATCGACGTTTGCACCGCTATCGTTACGCGTCACTGTAGGAGTGCCGCCAGCAAAACTGACGGTGTAATCTGTTGCACGAAGTTGAGCGATGTTGTCTGTGTCAAACGCGATTGCATCGATCGTGACGGCACTATTGCCCTCATAACTGTAGGCCTGGGGTGTCCTGACATTAAAGAAGTCATCGCCCTGAACGCCGTCCAAGTCAACGCCCTGTTTATGCTGTTCGTTAAACGCCACGGATAACGACACGGCGAGCTGTCCGACTTGGTTCTGAGTTTTATCGAGCGTCTCAGAACGGAAGGTCATCAAGCCACCTAACGCGCCTCCTTTGACCGTAGACTCGTCCAACTGAATCAGGTTACCGCCTCCATCACGATATCCCACGATCGTCCGCTGTGGATCGTAGTCGGCCTGCACGGGTTCTAATTTGAACGAGCTAGTTCCCGTGACGAGCGGCTGACCGTTGGGCAAGCTAATGTTGTACGTCTTGCCATCCTGCACGTTGAGCCGCAAATCCATGCGCTCGTTGAGCTGAGAAACCAAAAAATCTCGCTGATTCAGCAAGCTGTTCGGAGCTTCACCAGTTCGTGCGCGTGCCAGCGAAATCTCTTTGTTAAGGCCGGCAATTTGCTCCACCGTATTGTTGACTTGAGTGATTTCGTCTTTGATCTGGTTATTGATATTGCTCTGCATGTCCTGCAAATAACCATCGAACGAACGAAACTGTGCGCTCAGCGTGTTTGCCGTTCCCAGCACCCCTTGGCGTGCTGCTGGGTCAGAGGGCGAGCTTGCCAAGTCTTCCAAAGACGAGAAAAACGTCTGCATGAGCGGGGAAAGACCTGCGTCTCGATCGGCCAACAAGTTATCAATTTGTGAGACTTGGTTGTAATACGTTTCTAAAGCGCTGGACTGCGTCTTAGCATTATTGAGCTGATTGGCCACGTAAGTATTGAACTGGCGCTCGATATCATCGACACGTACGCCGCCCCCTACACGTCCCTCACCGAGCTGGGTAAGCTCGCGATTATAACTGGGCGTATAGACGTTACTAATGTTGTTGCTTGTCGTATTGAGGGCATTCTGCGCCGCATTGAGGCCGCTTAAGCCGATCGAAAACATGCTCATGGTTCAATTCCTTAGGCCGGTATCTATTTATCGGCAATGCGCAGGCAAACTTGAGGCATCGCTAGCGAGAATCCGCCAGCAAACTCTCCGTTGTATTTAAGGGCCCCATCGTGTTCATGACCGAGACCAGCTTGTCGGCGTAACGCGGGTCGGTCGCATAGCCGCCGCGCTGCAACTCACGGGCAGCCTGCTCCGCATTGGCCGCTTGTAGAACACCGGCATAGCGAGGGTTGTTGCCAATCAAATTGGCATAATCGGTAAAGGCATGCTCGAACGAGTCATAGACACGAAACGTATCGACGACCTGCGTACGGCGACCGTTCACGTACTCATGGGTCACGATGTCGGTGGTCTTGCCCTGCCAATGGCTACCGGCTTTGATACCAAATACGTTGTAGCTGTTATGCCCCTGCCGAGTGGCTATTTCGTGACGCCCCCAGCCCGTCTCCAGGGCTGCCTGCGCTAAAATGAGTTCAGCAGGTACCCCCGTGGCAGCACTCGCCGCCTGGGCAGGCGTGGCCAGCGTGTTTAAGAAACGCTCGACATGGTCATGGGAAGACGTCACCGGACGCCGGGGCTCCGCCAACATGGCGGGTGCGCTGCTGGATTCCAATTGCTGGACGGCGTCCAGCTCGTCATAAAAACGGCCGCTACCCGTCGTATTGGCAGGCGCCTGAGCACTGTTCGGCTGTAGTGGATTGTCTAGCACGCGCGGCGTCCCACGAGGAATACCTGCAATCAGTGCCTGAAGTTCTTGATCAGGGTTGCTAACTTGACCAACCGCCCCTTGACGCTGTAACTGTTCCACCAATGCATCGGCCAAGCCAATGCCTCGGGAAGCCATGACCTGTGACCACTGCTGGTCGAGCATGGATTGATAGAAGGTCGTGTCGCGGCTCTCTAGCAACCCTGAGATTGGCGTGGCATCCCGCATGCTTTTGACCATCATTTGGATAAAAAGGGCTTCAAACTGTTGCGCTGCGCCTTGCACCCCAGCCTCCGGGTCGAGGCGGGCATTGTGCTGTAGCCGCTGAAAACCGCTCATATCCAGCGCGAACTGACTGGTCATATCCCCCATACTCATTAAATGATCTCCAGCTCAGCACGCAAAGAGCCCGAAGCTCTCAATGCTTCCAGAATTGACATTAAATCTTGAGGGGTGGCGCCTAACGCATTGAGCGCGTTCACCACTTCCGCCAAGTCAGCCCCTTCGACGATCTGTAGGTACGCCTCTTGCTGTTCGATATTGATATCTGCATCCGGCACGACCACGGTGTCGCCTTGCCCCAAGGAGTTGGGTTGGCTCACGCCAAACTGGGTGTCGATCATGATCGAAAGATTGCCATGCGCGACGGCCGCACGACGTAGCGTCACCGCACTATTCATCACCACGGAACCGGTTCGTGCGTTCAGCACGACTTTAGCGGGCGCTTCGGTGGGCGTCACCTGCACGTTCTCGACTCGCGCCATGAAATTGACGCGGTCATTGGCATCCATAGGACCATCGAGGGCGATGACCCGTCCATTTCGCGCGTAGGCAACGGACTGCCCGAATTCACTGTTGATGGCAGAGACCATGCGCTGCACGGTACCAAAATCGGCGTCATTGAGCTGCAGCTCCAACACCCCGCCGTTGCCCCCCAAGTTGAGCGGCACTTCCCGCTCGACCAGGGCGCCGTTAGGAATCCTGCCTGACGCCTGCTGATTGATCTGCACACTACTGCCGCCTGCTTGTGCTCCCGCACCACCTACCAGCATGTTGCCTTGGGCAATCGCGTACGTATCACCATCGGCGCCTTTGAGCGGCGTCATGAGTAGCGTACCGCCCCGCAAACTGCTGGCGTTGGCAATCGAAGAAACGACGATGTCCAAACGCTGCCCGGGACGAGAGAACGGAGGAAGGTCTGCCGTCACCATGACGGCGGCCACATTACGCAGTTGTAGGTTGGTGCCTGGCGGCACCGTCACGCCTAACTGCGACAGCATGTTGGTCAAGCTCTGGCTAGTAAATGGCGCTTGGGTGGTCTGATCACCGCTACCGTCTAACCCCACCACCAAGCCATAGCCAACTAACTGGTTATCTCGCACGCCTGCAAAGCTCGCCAGTTCGCGCACGCGTTCAGCGTGGGCTGGCAGCATTACCAAACAAAGCGCCAACAGCGTCACGATACGCAAGGTTGCTGTTAGATATCGATACGCTTTCCACTGCATAGCCATTTCACCAGGTCTCTGTTGTCGAGCTTGTTGACACGCCTAGAACGGCGACACATTCAGGAAAAAGCGCTGCAGCCACCCCATATGCTGCGCTTCGTTGATATAGCCATCGCCCACGTACTCGATACGCGCATCGGCGACTTGAGTCGACGGCACGGTGTTTTGCGCGGTAATCGTGCGAGGATTCACGACACCCGAGAAACGAATGAACTCGGTGCCCTGATTGATCGCAATCTGCTTTTCACCGCGCACGCGCAGGTTCCCGTTATTCATGACTTCCAACACGGACACTGTAATCGTACCGGTAAACGTATTGTTGGCTTGTGAGCCGCCACCGCCTGCAAAGTCACTGGCGCCTTCGATATCGAAACCGTACTCCGCCAGCGTATCCAACACGTCGGGTAGCTGGGCCAGGTTAAGGCTTGCACTGCCCGAGCGGTTGGCATTGGATTGGGCATTCTTACTCGCGCTCACCTCTTCATCGAGCACGATGGTCAGAATATCGCCGATGGTACGGGGACGGCGGTCCTCGAACAGCGGCTGATAGCCACGACGTGCCTGGTAGATGGAGCCATTGGGTATCGGTGGCGGCCGATCGACAATGGTGATTTGCTCTTGCTCACCGACGACCGATGCCCGAGGTATCTGCGCGCACCCTGCCGTCAATAACACCAGTAGTGCCAAGCTCGCCATCACGATGCGGCGTAACTTAAAGTTTGATTTCAGCATAGCGCGACCTGTTAAGAAGCCCTGACGAACTTTGACATTAGAGCTGGCTTAGACGCGCTAGCATTTCATCGCTGGTAGAGATAGCACGACTATTGATCTCATAGGCACGCTGCGTTTGGATCATATTGACCATTTCTTCGACGACGTTCACGTTCGATGTCTCCACATATCCTTGGAACAGTCGTCCGGCACCGTTGTTACCCGGCGCATTTTGGTTTGGGGCGCCCGAGGCACCGGTTTCCAGGTAAAGATTGCCACCGATGCTTTCCAAGCCTGCTGGATTGATAAAGGAGGCAACGTTGATCTGCCCAATATCGGCATCTTGAGCGATACCAGGCTGCCGAACACTTACGGTTCCATCTTCCCCAATGGTGACCGATAACGCATTGGCGGGAATGAAGATCGCTGGCTCAATCGGGTAGCCATTGGCGGTGACCATCTGACCATTTTCGTTTAGCTGAAAACTGCCGTCACGGGTGTAGCCAATTGTGCCGTCAGGTAACAACACCTGGAAAAAGCCTTCCCCATTGATCGCAAGATCTCGGGAATTGCCCGTTTCTTCCAAGCCCCCTTGCGTGTGCAGACGCTCCGTGGCCACGGCACGCACCCCGGTGCCAATCTGCATACCAGAAGGCAGGCGGTCCTGAATGTTGTTCTGGGCACCCGGCTGACGCATGTTTTGATAAAGCAGGTCTTCAAAAACAGGCCGAGAACGCTTGAAACCATTGGTACTCACGTTCGCAAGGTTATTCGAAATGACATCGAGTTTGGTTTGCTGGGACTCGAGCCCGGTTTTAGCAGTCCACAAAGACTTGATCATACGTAGGTTCCCTTGGCTGAGTGGCTGCAATTAGCCTTGAATAGAGAGAATACTGTTGGCTCGCTGAGCATTTTCATCCGCCGAGCTGAGCATTTTCATTTGCATGTCGTAACGGCGCGCTACGTCGATCATCGACACCATGGCATCGACGGCACTCACGTTACTGCCCTCCAGCGCACCGCTAACCAACCGTGCATCTTCGTCAGCTTGAAGCACACCAGGCGCCCCATCTGCACCAGGGGGCGCTCTGAACAAACCATCATCCCCGCGCTCCAGACCCAGCTCATCTGGCGTCACGAGCTTGATACGACCAACATCCACCATTGCCGCGGGACCTTCTCCCTGAGGAATCGCACTAATCGTGCCGTCGGCACCTAGAGAGATTTGCGCCCCCTGTGGCACCGCAATGGGGCCAGCGTCACCCATGACGGGACGGCCGACACTCAACAGCACACCATCGCTGTCGAGCTGCAAGTCACCACGTCGGGTATAGGTTTCGGTCCCATCGTCTGCTAACACCGCCATCCAAGCATTCCCCTGCATGGCCACGTCCAACGTACGCCCAGTACGCTCGATGGGGCCTTGCGAGAAATCGGTTCCCGGCGTCGTGGCAACGGCAGATACCCGGGTAGGCAATGCACCATCGCCTTGCACGGGCACAGAGCGCACGGCCTGAAGCTGAGCGCGGAACCCAGCGGTCGACACATTCGATAGGTTATTACTCACTACCGACTGCTGATCCATCGTGTGTTTTGCGCCACTCATGGCGGTATAAAGCATGCGATCCAAGACGTTTACTCCTTACCCGTTCGCCCAGTCATTAAATGTTAATGATGGTTTGCAGCAGCTCGTCCTGGGTGCTAATGGTCTGGGAGTTTGCTTGGTACGCACGCTGAGCCACGATCATATCGACCAATTCACGCGCCATATCAACGTTGGATGTTTCGATCGCATTTGGTTGGATCAAACCACGCAAACCAGCCCCTGGGGCACCTAGAAGTTCCTGGCCTGAGGTGCCGGTAGCGGCCCATAGGTTATCCCCTTCAGGACGCAGGCCCTCAGGATTACGGAACGTCACCAGTGTCACTTGCCCCGCGGCACGCGACTCCTCATTGGAGTAGTTACGCATGATGGTGCCATCTTCCTCAATGGTGATACCCACGAGAGCACCTGCGGTATAGCCGTCTTGAATAGTGTCATTGACCGTGGACTCACTGGCAAACTGTGTCGTTCCCTCGAAACTCAGCTCAATATCCAAAGCCGCTAACGGATTGCCTGCCCCGAACTCATTATTATTGAACGTGGCATTATTGGTGTTCTCCGCCTGCAGAGTACCGTTTTGGGTAAAGGTGAGATTACCTAACGCGACGTCGTAGGTGCCGCCATCAGCAGGCCCACCCGAGAGGCGACCATTCACGTTCCACTGGTTAGCCGCTGTCTTTGTAAAGTAGAGGGTTAAGTTACGTGCGTTACCTTGCGAATCAAAGACAGTCGCGTTAGTGGAGTAATTGTAGGTATTCGCATTATCGGCGTTAAACGCAGCAGCAATGACTGGCTGTCCAGAGTTCAAGTTCAACGAGACACCTAACTCTGTCGTAGCGTTTGCAGGTAAGTCACCCGGCGGAATTTCCATCGGGACGACATTACCCCCTTCTTGTACGTTACCTTCGGCATCGGCAGGGTAACCCATAATCTGCGCGCCTTGAGCATTCACAAGACGGCCATCAGCGGTCATGGTTAACTGGCCGTTACGAGAATACCCGATCTCGCCATTCGGCTGCTGATAGCGAAAGAAGCCTTCACCTGCAATGGCTAAGTCCATGTTACGGCTGGTGGATTCGATGTTACCCTGGCTGAAATTCTGCAATACAGCAGATGTTCGCACCCCCAAACCAACGCGCGAGTTTGCAAATACATCCGCAAACTGAATATTGGAGCTTTTAAAGCCAACAGTCTGCGAGTTAGCGATGTTGTTACCCACCACGCCTAGTTTTTGCTGCTGAGCGTTCAAACCACTGAGTGCTTGCGTAAAACTCATGATATTCCCCTGGAAAAAGTGTCGGCTAGCGAATCATCAAAGAATTTGTTTGATTTGATCGAGTGTCACTTGGCCATAGATCGCGCCAAGGTCAAGGCGTACATCACTGCCCCCCGCTCCAGGCGAAACGCCTTGAACAAGGGCATAATTCAAGGCACGTGACTCTAGCAACTCGCCCTCGGCATTGGTTGCTTTAAAATTGACCCGGTAAGCGCCTTCAGGAACCGCTTCGCCGCCATTGGTCATCCCACCCCAACTAAACGATTCTACGCCTGCAGCCACACGGCCTAAGTTATTGGTGTAAACCACTTCCCCTGATTGGCTCGTCACGGTGACTTCAACTTTCTCGGCAGGGGTATCCAACTCGATGCCGAACGGCGTAGCGTAGGAACCATTCTCAGGATCCACGCTCACCATTACGTTATTACCAGGAACCAGCACGGCCTTATCGATCAGGCCTGCGGCCTGCAGCGTTTGTGCCGCATCCATCTGTTGGGTAATGCCATTCAAAGTAGCGTTCAGCTCTTCAATACCGCTGACGGTATTGATCTGAGCAAGCTGAGACGTCATTTCCGAATTATCCATCGGATTGAGCGGATCTTGATTCTGGAGCTGTGTAATTAGCAGGGTCATGAAGCTATCGCGCAGCTCAGCGGACTGCCGCGTGGAGAGGCCAGCGGTCGAACCACTGCTGTTGATACTATTAACGACACTCGTGTCAATATTCATTATTAGCCCTCACCGAGCGACAGCGTTTGAACCATCATTTGCTTGGTTGTGTTGAAGACTTCCACGTTGGCTTGATAAGAGCGTGACGCAGAAATCATGTTGACCATCTCATGCACCGGATCCACGTTAGGCTTAGCCACATAGCCTTCTTCATCGGCGGCGGGGTGATTCGGCATGTACTCCATACGTAGCGGAGAGTCGTCTTCCACGACTTCAGTAACCCGCACCCCACCCACGCCAAAACGATTATTCTGGGACTGGGTCTCAAACATGACCTGTTTGGAGCGATACGTCTCACCATCTGGGCCCGCAATGCTATCGGCATTCGCCATGTTGCTGGCGGTGACGTTCATTCGCTGGGCTTGGGCGCTCATGGCGGAACCGGCGATCTCAAACGCTGAAAACATCGACATAGCTTATTCTTCTCCTATTACTAGGTTATTCAGGCTGCATCGCATTTTTCAGGCCTTGAATACGACGGTTCATAATGGTGAGCGCGGCCTGATAGCGCACCGCATTGTCGGCAAACTGTGTTCGCTCGCGATCCATATCGACAGTGTTACCATCCAAACTGGGCTGGTCTGGAATCCGATACAGTAAATCTGCACTTCCTGCGCCTCGCCAAACAGGCCCTTCACCTGCCAGATGCCGGTCTGACGTACGCGCCAACGCCAAGCCACCGCGCTGCTGCTGAGCTTGGCCACCATCGACGGCTTTCTTCAACTCGCTGGCAAAATCGATGTCTCGCGCTTTGTAGTTGGGGGTATCGGCATTGGCAATATTGGCGGCAAGTACTTGGTGTCGTTGCTGCCGCAACCCTAGCGCCTGCTGGTGAAAGTTAAAGGCAGATTCAAGCTGATCGATCATGCCGACCCTCGCTCGCTGAGAGGCAAAAAATAAATCGGAAATTGTTGATGATGAATAATAGGCGTGCGGCTTTCACCTTAAAGCATGGAACAGCTACCGTTTACACCAGCATTTCCCATGATGCGTGGGGTACTTTTGCATTACACTGCCGGGCTGATGCTTGCCATCTGTCTTTCTAAACTGAGCGATCTTCTCATGCGCTACTTGCTGCATTTTGCTGCACGCTGCTCAATAGTTCTTAACGTTTTGTTATTACTTCTTTATGTCGGCGCTCCTCAGCCCGTCTTGGCGCAAGCTACGGATCAAACGCTGCTCGACACAGTGCAGCAGTTTCTGTACCAAGAAACTCAAACACTGGGGCAGGAGGTCGTCATCGATATCGCACCACCATCGCCGCACCTGCCACCCTGCCTTCAACCCACCCCCTTTCTCCCTAATGCAAACCAAGCGCCAATCGGTCGTGTGTCGGTGGGCGTTCGCTGCGGAGAAGACGGACGCCAAACTCGCTATCTGCAAGCCCAAGTAGATGTGATAGGTCGCTACATCGTGGCTGGCCAAGACATTGCGCGCGGCACACTCATCACATCGTCCATGCTGGCTCAGCGTGAAGGCAATCTGAGTGATCTGTCATCTCAATCGCTAACCAGTGAGGAGGATGTCGTTGGCAAAGTTGCTCAGCGTCCCATTCGCAGCGGTAGCACCTTCCAAGCACATTTCTTACAAGCTCCCAGCCTCGTTGAACGCGGCCAGCGCGTCACGGTCATAGCAGAAGGTTCTGGCTTTCGCGTCTCAAGGGAAGGAGAAGCGCTAACGGATGGCGCAGAGGGCGAGACCATTCGTGTGCGTTTTGGCCCTCGAGACATCATGAATGCGCGAGTGATTGGCCAAGGGACTTTGATGGTGGATTTTTAGCCGATCATCTAAAGTTTCTTTTTAGGAAGCCGATAAAGGATCATATAGCGCACGGCGCCCCAACGTTGACGATGAGGCCAACAACGTGAAAATTGATAACCTTAATCCGCTGCTTCGTAATACACCAGCGCAGCAGCGTGACGATGCTCAAAAAATCAGTGGCACCAAGCCATCGGAAACGGGTAACACGACCCGTGAAGCCACTCAGCTTAGCCAGTCTAGGATCGATGATAGTCAAGATATCGACATGACTAAAGTCCAAGAAATTCGCGATGCCATTCGCGAAGGTCGGCTTGAAGTACGTGCCGACCGAATCGCTGATGGCCTGCTTGCCAACTTGAAAGACCTATGAGCCTATCACGCCTTCTTTCCAGTCAGTTGCAGCGTCTTGAAGCACTTATCGAGCTACTTACCGATGAGCAAGAGCAGCTGACCAAAGGCAGTATCGATGGTGAAGTGTTAACAGACATCGCTGCCAAGAAACAGGCACTGCTTGCAGAGCTTGAGCGTATGGAAGTTTTACGCCGCGGCGTTCAAACCAAGCTTGGCTATCCAGAAGGCGCTCCTGGCGCCAAACAAGCTGCCACCGATGCAGATTGCTTAGCCACTTGGGAAAGCCTGCTCGAAAAGAGTGAACGCGTATCACGCATGAACGCGCTGACCGGCCAAATGCTGTCCGTGCGCATGAAGCACAATCAAGAAATGCTCGACTATATCCGGAAAATTGCCGAGAAAACCCTGTATAAACCGAATGGTCGTAACAGCGCTCAGCCAGGACGTATCAATGCGTCGGCTTGAACGACAAGCATAGACAAACCCTATACAAAACGCTTCAATGAGAACAACACTGTTCACTATTGGAGCGTGTCATGTTTCCCTATCTCCCCGAAGATTTTACCGCCGTTATTGCAGGTGCCAATGGCGGCATTGGTCGTGCCATGTTGCACACCCTTTTGGCTGCACCTCAAACAGGGCGCGTCATTGCGGCTAGCCGTTCAACGATAGCGATGCAGCATCCAAAACTCGAGGCGCTTTCCGCGGACATCACCACGTCGACAGGTCGCGATGCGCTGTGTAACGCATTGGATGGGCAGCCCGTTCACTTACTCTTCAATGCCGTGGGCGTTCTTCACGATACGTCCAAGCACATACAACCCGAAAAACGACTAGAGCAGTTGGATGAGGCAGCCTTTGCCCACGTCATGCACGTCAATGCGGCAACGCCTGCGCTACTCATTGGTGCCCTCAAGCCCTCACTGCAAGGCCAGCACCCCACGATCATCGCCAGCCTCTCTGCTCGAGTCGGCTCCATTACCGACAATGGGTACGGCGGCTGGTATAGCTACCGTGCCAGTAAAGCTGCGCACAACATGTTGATGAAGACAGCGGCCATCGAGCTGAGCAGGCTTAATAAACAGTCGATCGTTCTTTGTCTTCACCCAGGCACGACGGACACCTCTCTGTCGAAGCCGTTTCAAGCACGCGTCCCTGCCGAAAAGTTGTTCAGCCCAGAGTTCGTGTCAACACGGCTAATCGAGGTCATAAACAAGCGATCCCCCGAGGAAACCGGCAGCTTTTGGGACTGGGCGGGTGAGTCGATCGAGTGGTAACGACCTTGGTATTTTCGCTTAATTATTAGAAGTTCTTACAGCAAAAAGCCCCGCACAAGGTGTGTACGGGGCTTATCGAGCGCACAACAAAAAACCCAGCCGGTTGGCTGGGTTCTTTGCGGTATAAGTGCCTGACGATGACCTACTCTCGCATGGGGAGACCCCACACTACCATCGGCGCTAAGCGGTTTCACTTCTGAGTTCGGCATGGGATCAGGTGGTTCACGCGTGCTATGGTCGTCAGGCGTAA